>DAOUGK010000350.1:0-3968 GCA_034429055.1 Anaerolineae bacterium
CTTGTAACCGCCGAAGCCGCAGGCGGCGTCGAACTGGTTGCTGCCATTGACCCAGACCACGCCGCACTTCAGGCGCGGCGCCACCTCCAGCGCCAGGCCGATGGACTCGCTCCAGACGCTGGCGGCCAGGCCGTAGCGCGTGTGGTTGGCCAGTTCGATGGCCTCGTTCGGCGTGCGGAAGGTCTGCACCGTCAGCACGGGGCCGAAGACCTCGTCCTGCACGATCTCGCTGGCGGTGTCGACGCCGGTCACCAGCGTGGGCGGGTAGTAGCAGCCGCCCGCGGGCAGCGGCGCGGCGCTGGTCGATGCTCTTGAGCACGTCTTCCGGCGTCATCGCGCCGGTGAACATCGCAACGATATCCTTGCCCATGTCCATCCACTGCGGATTGACATAATTCACCGCGTCCTGGTAGACGATGGACTTGGCCTCATAGGCGTCCAGGAACGCCTGCTGCTCGGGCGTCCACTTGGCGGTCAGCCCCGAGAAGTTGAGGGCCGCGAAGTCCGGGGTGTTGTCCAGCAGGTATTGCAGGTTCTCGGGTTCGGCCAGGAAGGCCAGGTACTGCTTGGCCTCTGCGATGTGCTGCGAACCGGAGTAGATGAACTTGCTGGGGCCGGCCGGATGCGCCGGGGCCAGGATGTTGTCGGCCAGCGGGATCGGGAAGAAGCCCCAGTCCTCGGGCTTGAGTTCGGGGTAGTCCGCCGCGGTCTGCACGGGCTGCGTGAGCGTTGCCAGCGTCATTGCGAACTCGCCGGCAGCCATCTTCGCAGGGGTGTCGGAGCCGGAGTCAGACAGGGTGTTCTCGCCAAAGCAGCCGAGCGTGTACAGCTCGTTCAACTGCGTCATGGCTTCGACCATGATCGGCACTTCCGCGAACTTCACTTCGTTCTTGTTCAGCTTGTCCGCCAGGCCCGGGTTCGCTTCCTCGAAGCGGGGCCCGATCATCGGGAACCACAGCACGTGGTGCCAGCCGTCCGCGACCGGCTCGTAGATCGGCGTGATGCCCGCGTCCATCAGCTTCACGCAGATGTCCTTGAACTCGGCGTAGCTCTTCGGCACGCTCAGCCCGTTCTCTTCGAAGACGGTCTTGTTGTAGTTGACGATGAAGTAATTGGAGGCGATTGTGTCCCAGATTTCGATGCCGTAGACCTTGCCGTTCAGGCTGACCATGTCGAGCGACAGCGGGTCGTGGCGGCTGGTCCATTCCTCGCCGGTCAGGTCGACCGCGTTCTTCTCGACATCATATTGGACCTGCAGGTCGGTCTTACCGCTCTGCCCGCCGAAGATGTCGGTGGCTTCGCCGGAGTTCAGCTTGGTCTTGAGGACGCTGAAATACTGGTCTGCGGGGATGATCTGGTAGTCGACATGGATGCCGGTCTCGGCCTCGAATTTCTTGGCGAGCTCCAGCTCGGCATCCTTGATCCAGCCCTGGCTCGCCATGTAGGTAAGGGTGATGCCGGACTTGGGGGCTTCGGCTTCTGCCGGTGCTTCGGCCTCAGCCGGCGTCTGGGCCGCAGGTGCGCTCGTCGGGGCGGTCGTGCAGCTCATGATCAGCATGGACAGGAGCAGCAGCAGGGCGACGACTTGGTACGTCTTCTTCATGGGGTCACCTCTTTGGACTGAAGATGAATGTAGCGGCAAATCGACGAAGGACGAACATCACGGCAACGTCCGATAACATTACCGGTAATGTTATCGGAATCATACGACAGGTTCAGGCAAATGTCAATAGCCATTTTCGACCTGCGCGCCAAAACAGCACGCCGCCAGGCGTAACACGCGGCCTGACGGCGTGGTTTTAGCTTCTTCGACGGCTTCAGGGGCTTAGGCGGGCTGCGGTTCGCCGTTATCGCCGCGCCGCGGCTCGCGCACCCACGCGCGCATGAGCAGGCCGCCGGTCAGTGCGACGACGACGGCCGCTGCAAACATGGGCCGGTAGCCGAGCCAGGTCGCCAGCGCGCCGCCGAGCATCGGGCCGAGCGCAACAAAGGGCGCCAGCAGCGTGTTGGTCAGGCCGATGTACGTGGGCCGGTCCTCCGGGCGGCAGAACTCCAGGATGATGTTCATGGCGGACACGCTCGCCGCCGCGCTGGCAATGCCCACGAGGATGAAGGTGAGGCCCAGCCAGGCAGCAGAGGGGGCCAGCAGCGCGCAGCCCGCGGCCAGCGCCACGAACACGGCCTCGCCCACCAGGACGACTTTGTGCCCCGTGCGGTCGCCCAGGCGGCCCCAGGCCAGCCCCGCGAGCGCCTGGCTGCCGACGAGCAGCGCGGTCAGGATCCCCGCGTGGCGCTCCGCCAGCCCGAACTGCTCCACCCCATAGACCATGTAAAACCCGGCTGCCATGCCGCCGAGCAGCATCGTCGACCGGCTAACGAGGTAGTGCAGGTAGTTGCGGTCGCGGCGGAGGACCTGCGGCAACTGGCGCAGGTAGACGCTCAGTGGCGCGCGCTGCTTCACCGAGGGGCTGTCAGGCTCGCGGTTCAGGAAGAACGCGGCCAGCGACACCACCATCAGGACGAAGGCCGCAAAGAAGCAGATGGCGAAGTTCTGCGGATAGGGCCAGCGACCCAGGATCCAGCCGGCCAGCGCGGCCCCCGCGACACCTAGCACCGCGCCCAGCCCGTTGCCCACGCTGGAATAAAACCCGCGCCGCCGCACCGGAATCACCTTCGCGATGAGGTCGTACCACGCGGGCGTGCTGAGCCCGCCGGCCACCGCCGCCGAGGCGCGCAGCGAGAGGATGAGCGGCAGCGCCAGCGCGGGCGCGGGCAGGGCCAGGAACCACACGGCCAGCCCGATGAGCGGGTAGGGCAGGCGTTCCGCCACGCCGCACGCGGCTGCGAACGGCAGCTTCCGCCGCAGACCTTCAGTGTAGTTGGCCGTCAGAAGCTGGGGCAGCAGGTAGCCGACGTTCGCCAGCGCGGGCAGCAGGCCGATGATGATCTTGGAATCGGTCAGCCGGCTGATGAGCAGCGGGGTGATGGTCGCCAGCGACACCAGGTTGAGCGCGGCCATGAACAGCCCGAGATCGAGCGCGTTGGCAATGAAGTTGCGCCGGAAGTGGCGTTCGACGAACGCATCGTATGCGACCGCATCGTATGCGGCTGCATCGTATGAGCTCTCATTGTCTGAGACCTCATCGTGTGAAACCTCGTCATGGGCCATGGGTGCTGTGGTGGTCGTCATGCCGCTCCGTCCATCTGGAACACAACCTTGTACGCCTCGCGCGACGCGGCCAGCAGCAGGTCGAAGGCCTCCGCATAACGCTCCAGCGGCAGCCGGTGGGTAATCATCGCGGTCACATCCACCGCGCCCGACTCGATGAGCCGGTGCGCCTCGCGCTCGTCGCGATAGAAGGCATTGGACGATGTGGTGATGCGCCGTTCCGAGCCGGTGGCTTGCATGTCCAGTGGCACGGACAGGGGCTGCACCGCCAGGTTGACGTAAGTCCCCGCGGCTGCAAGCAGGGGCAGCGCCTCCGCGAAGGTCTCCGCGGTGCCGACCGTGTCGAACGCCGCGTGGCACTCCGCCTGCCCGGTGAGCCGGCGCAGCGCACCGGCCAACCCCTCGTGTGCCGGGTCCATCGCGGTTAGTCCCGGCACCCTGCCGATGATCGCGCGGGCCAGCGGCGACGGATCGGAAACCAGCACGTGGGCCGCGCCCTGCGCCCGCGCAACCTGCGCGATACACAGCCCCGCGGGGCCGCCGCCGATGCACAGCACCGTGCTGCCCGCAGGCAGGTCGGCCCGCCCCACGGCATGAACGCCGACGCCGAGAATGTCGCGCATGGCCTCCGCCTCGAAGGAGACGTGCGGAGCCATCGGGTGCAGCAGGTCGGCCCAGGCCAGGCAGTATTCCGCATAGCCGCCGGGGTAGAACGGCATGTCCCGCCAGCCCTGCGCATGGCCGATGTGCAGCGTCTCGCGGCACAGGTTCTCATGCCCGCTCAGGCAGAGCGCGCAGC
>DAOUGK010000351.1:0-6587 GCA_034429055.1 Anaerolineae bacterium
GTCGGGTGCAGCAATCGCCACCACGCCCCGGATGCCGAAGCCGAACTCACCTTCCTCCGCAATCTCCGTCACCGGCGGCGCGAACCGGTTATTGAAGCCCGCCGCGTGTACCGCTGCCTCGCCCCCGCGCGAGTGGCCGCCCACGACGACCCGATCCAGGTCCACCTTGCCGTAGAACGGGCTGGCCGGGTCCGCGTTCCAGCC
Source organism: Anaerolineae bacterium (assembly GCA_034429055.1). GTDB lineage: Bacteria > Chloroflexota > Anaerolineae > CG2-30-64-16 > CG2-30-64-16 > MWBF01. The sequence continues at coordinate 205 of DAOUGK010000351.1, forward strand.
GCGCCACGCCTGCAGGTGCTTGAGCAGCAGCCACCCGCGCACCGGCATTTCCTTGCCGTCGCCGTCATAGAGGAAGAACCCGTTGAGGAAGTTCTCATCCACGGACACCGTGATGATGCCCCGGCTCGCCAGGTGCTCGCCCAGGTAGGCGTAGCCCGGATCAGAGAAATCGCCTGCGCTGTGATTGCCGTGCACGATCAGGAAGACCGGGAACGGCCCCTCTCCCTCGGGATACCAGGCCCGGCCGTTGACGGGCAGGCTGCCGAAATCGAAACCCCAGAAGAGATTAAAGATGGTGTCGTGGATGCCGCCGAAACCGGCAAACGCGGCGCGCGCATCCACGGTCTGCGTGAGGAGCGCCGCATCCCGGCCATATTCCGGCCGGCGGTCCTGCCCGCTGCCATACGTGAGCGTCTTCACCGCATAGCTGCCGGGCAGGGCCGGATTACTAAACTCGAAGGCAGGGAGTTCTGCGAGCGCCTGGGCATCCGGCCGCACGAGGTAGTCATCATAGCCGGGCCAGAGCAGCCAGCCGGCCGGCGCAACATTGATCGCCAGGGCCAGGCTGACCAGCGACCAACGGAGCGCGGGACGCACCCCACGTGTGAATGCCACCCCGAGCAAGGCGCCACCCAGGATCAGGGTAGGAATCAGCAGCTCGGCGGGCGGCGCCAGCCGGATGGAGCTCAGGAAGGGGATCTTCGTCCTGTCCACGGCGATGAGGAAGAACGGCGCGAGCACCCAGCCCGCGGTCTCCAACCGCACGCGGCGCACGAATGCGCCCGGCGCCAGCGCACGCGGCCCGAGCCTGTACACCAGAGCGCGGCCCACCAGGGTCAGCAGCAGTCCGGCCAGCTTGCCGGCCAGGCCGACCAACGCGGCCAGTCCCGCCGCCAGGCTGCCGACCAGGACCGCGCCGAGCAGGCAGTTCAGGATAAGCGGGTGAAAGAACTCGACCTGCAGGAACGTCAGCGCGCCGGCCAGCGCGGATGCGAACAGGCCGCCCCGCTCGATCCCGATAGCGACCCCGCGCCGCGCGCTGTGTGTGCTATGAGAGCGTACGATCTGTTGCGAAGGTGTGACGGCGGCTGGAACTGACCCTGTGACGGAGGTGATGTGCTCGATGGTTGCCATGACGGTCTCCCGGACCTGCGATAGTGATGCGATACACGCACTCAGACCTTACCATATCCCCGCGCGTCCGTCATCGCAGCGAAACAGGAGATTATCGCAAGCCGGATAGTAGATTTCTGGTAGGGATTGACCGGAGAAGAGGAGTATCAGTGGGAAATGCGCCGGGCCAGACGGACGGTCAGCCGGCGCTCCAGCTCCAGGCGGCACGACTCGCAATATAGTTCGCCGCGCGGGCTGATGCCGATGCAATCGAAGCACAACTCGACGCCGCAGAAATCGCAGGTGATCCGGCGGACGCTGTCCATCTTCCTCTCGCACCAGGGACACCATTGCTGCTCGGTGCGCGGCCTGGCTGCGCGATCAGGTTTCATCAAGTTCGGCTTTCCATGTTAGAGTCTATCCGAGTAGCTCGTCGCAATGCCCATAAGGGGTCACGCTACCTCGTCGGAACGCCCACGAGGGGCTAGGCTACCCCGCGACAGGGGGCAACTTCTTGTGCCGCCCATAAACTATCATGTGTCCGGAGTTGTGTCAAACGACGGGACTGTGTGCTGGAGGTGAACCATGCATCGAAGTGAAAGTCTGCGCCCAGACCTTACGGCCGTGGTGACAGGCGCAGGCAGTGGTGTCGGGGAGACCGTCGCGCTTGCGCTGGCGCGGCAGGGTGTGCGCGTGGCCCTGGTCGGTCGCACCGAAGCGAAGCTGGCGCGTGTGGCCGCGGAGATTGCGGCGACGCGCGGCATCGCAGCGGCCTTCCCCTGCGACGTGAGCGCGCCCGGGGATGTGGCCGCGCTCCGCGAGGCGGTGCTGGAGCGGTTCGGACCGCCGCTCGTCCTGTTCAACGGCGCGGGGCTGCACTGCGAGGCCGTGCCTATTGCCGAGTCCACCCCGGAGCAATGGATCGAGACGTTCCAGGTCAACACCCTCGGCCCGTACCTGACGTGCCGCGCGTTCATGCCGGACATGCTCCGTCACGGCTGGGGCCGCATCCTTAACGTCAGCTCCGCGGCATCGATCTCGCCGCCGGGCAACATCGGGTCGGTCTACCAGCTCAGCAAGGTCGCGCTCAACCACTTCACACGGCAGCTTGCCGTCGAGCTGGAAGGCACCGGCGTAACGGCCAACGCGTTGCATCCGGGCGAGGTCAAGACGGAGATGTGGGCCGCGATCAAGGCGGAGGCCGGGCGGCGCACCGGCCCCGGCCGCGGGATGCTCAGATGGGTGGAATGGGTGGAGGCGACGGGCGGCGACCCGCCGGAGAAGACCGCGGACCTCGTGCTGGAGCTGCTCACGCCTGCGGGCGACGCGGTGAACGGCCAGTTTCTCTGGATCAAGGACGGGCTGCAGCCGCCGCGGCCCGCGTGGTGAGGACGAAACGAGTAAGGAGTAACGAGTAAGAAGTAATGAGTAAAGCGTGGATTTCGAAGATGCGCTATTACTCGTTACTCGTTACTCTTTACTCGTTACTTATTACTCGTCACGGAAGCTTCTTTCCAGGGTTCAAAATCCCGTTCGGGTCGAACAGCGCCTTGACGCCCGCCATATAGGCCAGCGCGTTGGCATCGACGCCGAGGGTCATGTGCTCGCGCTTGAAGATGCCGATGCCGTGCTCGCCGCTGAGCGTCCCGCCCAGCGCGACCGCGGCGGCCAGTACATCCGCTGCGGCCTGCTCAACGCGACGCATGATGGCTGCATCCCGGCGATCGCACAGGATCGTCGGGTGCAGGTTGCCGTCACCGATATGGCCGTAGACGATGATGGGCAGGTCGTTGGCCCGGCTGATGTCGCCCAGCCGCGCGACCATCTCCGGAATCCTGGAGCGCGGCACGGTGATATCCTCGCCCAGCTTATTGCGCGCGAGCCGCTGGATGGCCGGACTGAGATTGCGCCGGCCCTCCCACAGCGCCTCCGACTCCTGCGCCGAATGCGCCTGGCGCACCTCACGCGCACCGGACTGCTGCAGGATGGCGGCGACCTCCGCGATCTCCCGCGCCACCGTATCCGCATCGCCGTCGACGGCCACCAGTAACAGCGCCTCCACGTCTGTCGGCAGGCCGAGGTGCTTGAAATCCTCGACTGCGCGAATCGTAGCATGGTCCATCAGCTCGGTGACGAGCGGCACGACGCCCGCCTGCAGGATGTTGCCGACGGCCTGGCACGCGTCCGCCAGCCGGGGGAACGCAGCCAGCGCGGTCATCTGTGCCGCAGGCTTCGGGACAAGCCGCACCGTGATCTCGGTCACGACGCCGAGCGTGCCCTCCGAACCGATGAACAGCCCCATCAGGTCGTACCCGCTGACGTTCTTGATGGTGCGCCCGCCGAGCCGCAGCACGTGGCCGCCGGGGACTACAACCTCCAGCCCCAGCACGTAATCGCCCGTGACACCATACTTGAGGCAGCGCGGCCCGCCCGCGTTCGTCGCCACGTTCCCGCCGATGGTGCACTGGTAGACGCTGGCCGGGTCGGGCGGGTAGAAGAAGCCGTGCTTCTCGACGGCTTTCTGCAGGTCGAGCGTGATGACGCCCGGCTGCACCACGGCCAGGGTGTCCGGAATGGAGATATCGAGGATGCGGTTCATGCGCGCCATGTTGAGGCAGACACCCCCGGCCACGGGCAGCGCGCCGCCCGCCAGCCCCGTCGCCGCGCCGCGCGGCACGACCGGGATGCGCGCCGCATCCGCGATGCGCAGCACCGCCGCAACCTCCGCCGTGGTCTGCGGGTGGATCACGACGTCCGGCTGCTGCTCGGCCCACGTCCCGTCGTACGCATAGGCGACCAGATCCTCCGGCGCGGTGCTGACGCGGTCCATGCCGAGCGCGTCGCGCAGCTCTCGAATGATGCGTGCGTCCATGAGCATATCCTTGTTACGATGGGGAGCGCGGCCATCGCGAATACACGAATCCGGCGTGCGAATAAGCGAATGGAGCAGGCGCCGTCATTCGATTATGCGTTCCTGGCGCCGCAGCGCCATTCGATTATTCGCGATGGCCCTGGCTCCCGTCCAAGCTTTCGTCCAGTACCTCGACGACATGCTTCACGACGATCGGCTGACCCGTCCGCCGGCGGCCCCATTCGAGCTGCAGCAGGCAGCCCGGGTTGGCGCTGACCACGACCTCCGCGCCCGTCGCCGCGACATCCGCCATCTTGCGGTCGAGCAACTCCAGCGACATGGGCGTGTGCGTCAGGTTGTAGATGCCCGCGCTGCCGCAGCAGCGGACCGGATGGCTGTCAGGCAGCGGGTGCATGTCCAGCCCCGTCACGCGGCCGAGCAGCCGTCGCGGCTGGCTGCGCACGTTCTGCAGGTTCGCCAGGTGGCACGGGTCGTGGTACGTCGCGGTTGCGGACCGGTGCGCCAGCGGCAGGTCGTCCGGCCAGTTGGCGTCGAGCCACTCGGTCACGTCGCGCACCTTCGCGCTGAAGCGGTGGGCGCGCTCCCGCCAGGCCGGGTCGTCGTGCAGCCACTCAGCGTATTCCTTGAGCGCGGCGCTGCAGCCGGCGCAGTCGGTCACGATGGCTTCGACCTCATCCAGCAGCGGCTCGAACAGCGCGATATTCTTGCGCGCCATGTCGCGCGACAGGTCCAGCATGGCCTGGTCGTCGTGCGGCGCGCCGCAGCACGCCTGCCCGCGCGGGGTCAGCACGTCGCAGCCCGCGCGGCGCAGCACGCGCACGGTCGCGCGGCTCACGTCCGGCATCGCGACGTTCATCATGCAGCCGAGGAAGAAGGCGACGCGGTGGCGCTGCGGCCCGGTGGCCGGCTCCACCGCCGCGAGTTCATGGGCCAGCGGCTTGCCCGGCCGCGGCGCGAACTCAATGAGGTCCACCAGCCGGCGGCCCGGTCCGGGCACGTGGCGCAGGACCGCCGCGGCCAGCCGGTCAAGCCGGAGGGCCTGCACGAGACGCAGCGGCCCGGAGATGATCGCGGCCCGCTCCGCGCCGGTCAGGACGTGGCGCAGCATGAACTTGATGAGGAAGGGCCGCGGGTGTTTCTCTTCGATGGCGACACGGCCGCGCACGATCAGCTCGCCGATGCGCACGCCGGGCGGGCACACGGTGTTGCACGCGCGGCAGTCGAGGCAGTGATAGAGGTGATCCTCCACCCCATCGGTCATCGCCAGCTTGCCGTCCTCGACTGCCCGCAGCAGGCTCAGCCGCCCGCGCGGGGAGAACATCTCGAGTTGGGTCTGCTGGTACGTGGGGCACACGGGCAGGCAGCGCCCGCACCGGATGCACCCCTGGAGCTCATCATAATCCGGCAGGTGCAGGCTGAAGACCTGCTGGCCGGGTGTGGGTTCGTATAGGCTCATGGCTTCCTGTGGTCCGGTCAGGATATGGCGGTGAGTTTAGCACGCCCGGGGGGTAATGACAAGCCGTAGTATTTGTTGTATGATATATACGCCATCAGCCACATCAGGGAGAAGTTCCGTGCACCAGCCGAAGGCTTTTCTGTTCGGCGCACCGCGTATCGAGCGCGACGGAGCAAGAGTCCCGGTCGAGCGTCGTAAGATGCTGGCACTGCTCGCGTACCTGGCAACTATGCCCGGGTTGCATGCGCGCACCAGCCTCGCGGCCATGCTCTGGCCCGAGGCGGACGCCGGCCAGGCCCGCGCCAACCTGAGCCGGACGCTGTTCGACCTCCGGGCCGCGATCGGGCCCGAATGCATGGATACCGGACCCGACCACGTGGCGCTGCACCCCGCGGCCCTCTTCGTGGATGCCGTGCGCTTTCGGGCCTGTCTGGCGCAGGTCACCGCGCACGGTCGTTCCCACGAGACTCTCTGTGACGCATGTCTGTCCGCGCTGGCCGAGGCCGTCGAGCTCTACGCCGGGGATTTTCTGGCCGGTTTCTCGCTGCGCGACGCCCCGGATTTCGATACCTGGCAGACTTTCCAGGCCGAGTCTCTGCGGCTGGAGCTGGGCGAGGCGCTGGAGGGGCTGGCGCTCGCGTACGCGGATCGGAATGATTCCCAGCGCGCCATGCTTCATACGCGGCGCTGGCTGTCGCTCGATCCCCTTTCCGAGCCGGCCCACCGCTGCCTGATACGCCTCTACGCGGCGTCGGGCGACCGCGCTGCGGCCTTCGCACAGTACGAGGCGTGCCGGAACATCCTGCAAGTCGAGCTCGGGATTCCGCCGGAACACGAGACAGTGGCACTCTACGAGCAACTGAAGGCGGGGAGTATCCCATCTCCATACCTCGCGACCCCGGCGGACCGGTCATCTGCCCTTCCATCCGCCGTCGTGCGCGG
>DAOUGK010000352.1:0-4571 GCA_034429055.1 Anaerolineae bacterium
CGTTGCGCACGACGCGCAGCCGCAGCGCATGTTCGCCGTTCGGCAGACCGATCGTGTTCAGCGTGTAGGTGAACACGCCCTGCGCCTCACCCAGGGCCAGGAACGCTGCCGCACTCGCATCCCCGCCCGGCAGCAGGTCCAATTGCCACTTCATGAAGTCCGCATCGCTCGCATAACCGGTCACCTCGACCGCCACGCTCACCGTTGCACCGTCTGCCGGCGCCGTGATGCCGTTCGTCATGGTGTCCGCGGTCTGCGCCGCCACTGCCAGCGGCAGGCTCATGACCATCAGGGCCGCCACGACGAGCAGCACGATCTTTTTCCTACTTTGCGTCAACAACATTCCCGTTCTCTCCTTGCATGAAAAAACTCGGTGCCAGCGTACCGCACCAGATATATATGTAACCCAGATGGAGACTCCATACAGTGACCTGTAACTCAATCTGGCTACCAAAACCTGTTAACGCACGAGTACGGCGTGCAGATACGCCCTAATGTTCAGCTTTGACCCATAACCGGCGGCCGTCGCTGGTGATCTCGATGCGCCCGTCCTGGTCGGTGCGGAGCACCTGCGCCGGAGCCAGGCGCGCGAGCGTGTCGGGATGGGGATGGCCGAACCGGTTATCTGCGCCGACCGGGATCACGGCCAGCTGCGGCTGCACCGCGGCAAGAAAGGCGGCCGATGTCGCGCCGCCGCTGCCATGATGGGCCACCTTCAGGACATCCGCCTGGAGCGGCTGGCCCGCAGCCAGCAAGGCCTCCTCGGTGGCCTGCTCTGCATCGCCCATCAGCAGGAGGCTGGTCTCGCCGTAGTCGAGGCGCAGGACCAGGGACGCAGCGTTGTCACTCATATCCGGCAGCAGAGGCTCCGCCGGATGCAGCACGGTCATCTGCAGGTCGCCCAGCGCCAGCTGCATCCCGCGGCGCGCCGTGATGCGCTGGCCGCGGTGCGCAGCCAATGCCGCCGACCACGCCGGCGCTTCGCCGCCATCCTGCACGGTATCGAGCACCGTGGCTATGCGATACCGCTCGAACAGGGGCAGCAGGCCGTTCATGTGATCCGCGTCCGGGTGGGTCAGGACGACCATATCGAGGGTGCGATCCCAGAAGGGCATCAGGTTCCCTAACTCGTCCAGCAGCGCGGCCGGGCTGGGTCCGCCATCCACCAATATCTGCCGGCCGTCGGGCGCGCGGATGAAGATGGCATCGCCCTGGCCCACGTCCAGAAAGTAGACATGCAGCCGCCCATCCGGCAGGCGGGCGAGCGCAAGCCCGGTCACCACGGCGCAGAGCGCCAGAAACACCAGCAGATAAATACGAAATGATATATATTTACTGGACGCCAACATAAAATGACTCTGGTCAGATTGGAGTAGAACCGCAGTCGTCGCCGTTGCCTTCTCAGCCGTGCGCGACCTGTGCTATACTACGGCCCGGCAAACACATCTGTCAAGGAGATGCTATGACGGGTCCCGCTCCGCTCCCGACCGAACACGCGCCGATCATCATGTACGGCACGCCCTGGTGTCCAGACTGCCGCCGCTCGAAACAATTTCTGGGCGAGCATCGCATCCCCTACACCTACATCGACATCGACGGCGACGCCGCGGCGATGGCCGAAGTGGAACGCATCAACAACGGCATGCGCAGCGTCCCGACCATCGTATTCCCGGATGGCCGCGTGCTCGTCGAGCCGAGCAACGAAGAACTGGCGCGCACGCTGGGGCTGGTATCCACCGCCAAGCAGACCTTCTACGAACTCATCATCATCGGCGGCGGACCGGCAGGGCTGACCACCTCCATCTACGCTGCGCGCGAGGGCATCAGCACGTTGATTATCGAGCGCGGGGTGGCGGGCGGCCAGGTAGGCAACACGCAGCTCATGGAGAACTACCCCGGCTTCGACCAGGGCATCTCCGGCGCAGAGTTCGCGCAACGGCTGACCAATCAGGCGCGGCGCTTCGGCGTCGAGCTGCTGCAGGCCGCCGGGGTGCAGGGGTTGCGCCGCGTCGGGCAGTATCTCTGCGTCACCACCTCGTCCGGTGCGGAGTACAGTGCCCAGGCTGTGCTGATTGCGACAGGCTCACGCTACCGGCGGCTGATGGTTTCCGGCGAACGCGAGTTGATCGGATCGGCCATCCACTTCTGCGCAGTCTGCGATGCAGCCTTCTATCGCAATAAGGACGTGCTCGTCATCGGCGGCGGCAACAGCGGCTTCCAGGAGAGCCTGTTCATCAAGCAGTTTGCCCGCCATGTGACCATCGTCGAGTTCCTGCCGGAGGTCAAAGCCAGCCGCTTGCTACAGGAAGCGGTGGCAAAACAGCCCGACATGGATGTCGTAACCAATCACGCGGTGCAGGGCTTCCGCGCGCAGCGCGGCAAGCTCCTGGGCGTAGACGTCATGGACCGCGCAACAGGCGAAACGAAGACCTGGACGCCCGACGGCGTCTTCATCTTCATCGGCCTGAGCCCGAACAGCGACTGGCTGCCGCCGGAGATCGAGCGCGACAAATACGGCTTCGTGAAGACTGACCTGAACCTCGAAACCTCGATGCCGGGCGTCTTCGCTGCGGGCGACGTGCGCTCGGGCAGCACCAAGCAGGCCGCTGCGGCCGCCGGCGAGGGCGCCACTGCCGCGCTGATGATTCGCGAGTATCTGCACAGCCAATAACACAGGAACCGAACCCATGAAGATTCTCATAGCAGCCGATATGGAAGGCATCACCGGCGTCGTTCACAGCGACCATACCAACCCGAGCCATGCCGAATACGGGCGCTTCCGGATGCTGATGACCCAGGATGTCAACGCGGCCATCCGGGGTGCGCTGGCGGCGGGCGCGGACGAAGTTATTGTCAGCGACGGGCACTGGGACAACCGCAACATCCTGCTCGAACACCTGGACCCGCGCGCCCTGCTCAACTCCGGCACCCCGCGGCCCTTTTCCATGGTGGAGGGCATCGACGGCGGCGTAGATGGCGTCCTGTTCATCGGTTACCATGCGCGCGTCGGCACGCCGAACGCGATCCTCGACCACACCTGGTCGAGCGGCCGCGTGGACGGCGTCTGGATTGTCCGGGCCGACGGTGAGTGGCAGCCCATCGGGGAGATCGGGCTGAACGCGGCCGTGTGCGGTCACTTCGGCGTGCCGGTGCTCATGGTGTCAGGCGATCAATCTGCCTGCGCCGAGGCCGAGGCGCTGCTGGGCCCTATCGAGACCGCCGTCGTCAAGCGCGCCACCGGCCGCACGTCCGCCGAGTGTCTGCCCCCGCGCGTGACCGCGGAGATGATCGAGCAGGCTGCCGCGCGGGCCGTGGGCCACCTGTTTGCCGATGCCCTGCCCAAGCCGTTTGTGCTGACGCCGCCCATCACGGCGGTCATCGAGTTCATCCGCTCGGAGATGGCCGATGCGGCGGCCCTGCTGCCGGGAGCACGGCGGTTGGAGGGCAAGCGCGTTCAGTACACGGCGCACGAGATGCCGGAAGCGTACCGGGCGTTCCGCGCGCTGGTCAGCATCGCGCAGGTCTAACCACCGTGCGCATCGACGACCTGACGCCAGACAACGACGCGCTCATCCGCCAGGCGGCCGTGCTGCTGGTCGAGGGCTTCCGCGAGCACTGGCCCGCGGCCTGGCCCGACCTGGATTCCGCGCTGGAAGAAGTGCGCGAGGCGCTGGAACCTGGCAAGGTCTGCCGCGTCGCGCTGGACGGGGACACCCTGCTGGGCTGGGTGGGCGGCATCCCGGGTTACGAAGGCAACGTTTGGGAATTACACCCGCTCGTCGTGCATCCTGCACACCAGGGCCGCGGGATCGGCCGTGCGCTCGTGGCCGACCTGGAGGCGCAGGTGCGTGCCCGCGGCGGGCTGACGCTGTGGCTGGGCACCGACGATGAAGACGACATGACGTCGCTCTCCGGCGTGGATCTGTACGATGACCTGCCGGGTCGACTGGCGGCCATCCGCAACCTGAAGGGCCACCCGTTCGACTTCTATCGCAGGTGCGGCTTCGTGGTGGCCGGCGTTGTGCCGGACGCGAACGGTCGCGGCAAACCCGATATCCTGATGGCGAAGCGCATCGCCTGATAACAGCGTGTCACATGACCACAATCACTACAGGAACCCCTATGAAGAGCCGGCGTTTCGCTGCGTTCACCTGGCTGGTGCTGATATATAACGTGCTCGTCATACTGTGGGGCGCGTTCGTGCGCGCGACGGGGTCGGGCGCGGGCTGCGGCAGCCATTGGCCGCTGTGCAATGGCGTCGTAGTGCCGCGCGCGCCGCAGGTCGAGACGCTCATCGAGTTCTCGCACCGGCTGACCTCCGGGCTGGCCGCGCTGCTGGTGCTGGCGCTGGTCATCTGGGGGTTTCGGGTCTACGGCCGCGGGCACGTCATCCGCAAGAGCCTCGTCCTCTGCGGCATCCTCATGCTCCTGGAGGCGCTGATCGGCGCAGGGCTGGTGCTGTTCGGCTGGGTGGCCGACAACCAGTCGGTGGCCCGCGCAGTCTCGATGGCGCTGCACCTGGTGAACACCTTCTTCCTGCTGGCCGCGCTCGCGTTCACGGGTTGGTGGGC
>DAOUGK010000353.1:0-11199 GCA_034429055.1 Anaerolineae bacterium
GAGACGGGTGACAATATAGCGTTCTTGCTACACGAAAACCATGCGTTTTATACTGGAGCGCCCCGGATTGAGGCTGATATGCTATCGCACACCGAGCTGCTTCGCTTCCGCGAAGAGAACATACTCAACTTCATCCGTCAGCTCTCATCCATGGTTGAGGAACGAGGAGGAATCGCATGAACTATGACTTCGACCGGGTCATCGAGCGCCGGCATTCCGACAGCGTCAAGTGGCGCTGGTACGACGAGGACGTGCTGCCGCTGTGGGTGGCCGACATGGACTTTCTGGCGCCGGAGCCGGTCATCGCGGCGCTGACCGCGCGGGTCCAGCATGGCATCTTCGGCTATGCGCATGAGCCGCCGGAACTGCGAGACGCGCTCATGGCATGGCTCGCGCGGCGCTTCAACTGGCGGGTCGCGCCTGAGGCATTCGTGATAGTGCCGGGCGTCGTCTCAGGCTTCAACATCGCGTGTAAGGCAGCCGGCCAGCCTGGCGACGGCGTGCTCGTGCAGACGCCGGTCTATCCCCCGATGCTGAACGTACCGGCCAACTTCGGCCTTGTGCACGAAGACATGCAGCTCACACAAGACACCAGTGGCCGCTACAGCGTGGACGACGCGTTGATGGCCGCCACCATGACAGATCGGACACGGCTGTTCCTGCTCTGTAGCCCGCAGAACCCCACGGGTCGCGCTTTCACCAAGGTGGAACTCAGCCGCATGGCAGACCTGTGTCTCAGCCGCGGGGCGACCATCGTCTCTGACGAAATCCACTGCGACCTGGTTTATCCGGGCACGCAGCATCATCCGATCGCCTCACTTTCGCCGGAAGTGGGCGCAGCGACCATCACCCTCATGGCGCCGAGCAAGACGTTCAACATTCCGACGCTCGGCTTCTCTCTCGCCATTATCGAAAACCGGGACCTGCGCAAGGCATTCCGCCGCGCGATGGGCGACATGGTTCCGCACGTCGGCGCACTGGCCTACACGGGCGCGCTGGCCGCCTACACCGCGGGTGAGCCGTGGCTGGATGCGTGTATCACTTATCTGGCCGCCAATCGGGATTTCCTCGTGCAGTATGTCGCGGAGAACTTACCGGGGATACGCATGTGGTCGCCGGAAGCCACCTACCTGGCCTGGCTGGACTGCCGCCAGGCCAACCTGCCGGAAGACCCGTACAACTTCTTCCTCAAGCGCGCCCGGGTGGCGCTGAACGATGGGGCCACATTCGGTGAAGGGGGCGCAGGGTTTGTACGGCTGAACTTCGGCTGTCCGCGCGCGACGCTGGAGCAGGCGCTGGAGCGCATGCGGGCCGCGCTGGCTGCACACCACGCCGATCAGTAGTAACCCCGCTTCACCGGCAATAAAAGCGAAGGCGGCACCTGACGGTGCCGCCTTCGTGGTCTTGGTATCCCAGAGAGGACTTGAACCTCTGGCCTCTTCCTCCGCAGGGAAGCGCTCTATCCACTGAGCTACTGGGACGTATTCACCCCTTAAGGGGGTCAGGCGGGGAGGGAGGGATTTGAACCCTCGAAGGGAGTTTAAGTCTCCCTTACCCACTTAGCAGGCGGGCGCACTCGACCAAGCTATGCGACCTCCCCAGGGTCAACGTATGCTACTGGCGGAGGGAGAGGGATTCGAACCCCCGGTGACGTTGCCGCCACAACGGTTTTCCTTACCACACTCGCTTTCACGAGCCGCATTGCGTTGTGGTCTGGACCATATCATCACCATCACAGGTGTCTCGCGTATGGTCTCTGAGGAGCCTGCTCGGATCTTCCAGCTCACTGATCACCCAGCACTTACGTTTTTCCTGCCGAAGTGATTCCCTGAGATTCAGCTGGCCTCTTGACACAACCTCGTCCGCCTGTAGAAAGGCCACCTTGTCCAGTGGTGCGACATAGACGGCCAGGACATCACACTGGGACGGATCGAACTTATGCACAACATTCCCAGTGCGGTTTGAACGTACCGACTTGATGGGCACCGGAAATGCGCCGTGTAATGTTCGACAGGACGTCCCTTTGACCTGAACCCTCAGAAGTCGCTCGTCCTTGTAGACCACCAGATCGAAAGGTCCCTTACCGCTGAATTGAACAAAGACATGGAATCCATGCTCTATCAATTTGGCGATAACTTTGGCCTCTGCCAGGCTGCCAAGTTGTGTGCGGAGATCCATCCTGAGCAGTTTCCTGCTGATAACCCACATATCGGCCCGATTGTCACCTTACGGTACAGGCAGCTTTAGGGCTTCCCAGCATATAGCGAGATTCCATCTACCCGTTCAGTTACGGGTAAAGGCTCGAACGTCAAGACCGCCGCCATAAACCACTCGGCCATCCCTCCACGGGGGGCTCTCCCCACGCACGGTTGGCAGTATAGCACCGTGCGTGGGGTATGTCAAAAAAACGGGGGCCTTGCCCGTTGAGCTCTACCTGATCAGCTCCAGCCCGCCCATATAGGGCCGCAGCACCTCCGGCACGCGGATCGTCCCGTCCGCCTGCTGGTAGTTCTCCAGCACTGCGATCATCACGCGCGGCAGCGCCAGACCCGACCCGTTGAGCGTGTGGACGTACTCCGGCCGCGCACCTGGCTCGCGGCGGAAGCGGATGTTGGCGCGCCGTGCCTGGAAGTCCATGAAGTTGCTGCACGAGCTGACCTCGAGCCACTCCTGGCAGCCCGGCGCCCACAGCTCCAGGTCGTACTTGGCCGCCGCGGTGAAGCTGAGGTCGCCCGTGCACATCTGGATGACCCGATAGGGGATGTCCAGCCCGCGGCAGACGGCCTCTGCGTCCGCGATGAGCGTCATGAGCTCGTCCATCGAGGTCTCAGGACGTACGAACTTCACCATCTCCACCTTGTCGAACTGATGGCCGCGCTTGATCCCGCGCACATCCCTGCCCGAGCTCATCTTCTCGCGGCGGAAACAGGGCGTGTACGCCACATGGTAGATGGGCAACTGCTCGCCGTCGAGGATTTCATCCCGGTACAGGTTCGTCACGGGCACCTCCGCGGTCGGGACCCACCAGAAATCCTCCTCCGCATCGCGGTACAGATTGTCACCGAACTTCGGCAAGTTCCCGGTACCGACCAACACCTCCGCCTTGACCATGTAGGGCGGATAGATCTCCGTATAGTCCTGTGTCTGCGTGTGCAGGTCGAGCATCCAGGCAATCAGCGCCCGCTGCAGGCGCGCACCCGCCGCCTTCAGCACATAGAAGCGCGTGCCGCTCAACTTGACCCCGCGGTCGAAGTCCAGGATGCCGAGCTGCGTCCCGAGCTCCCAATGCGGCAGCGGCGCGAAGTCAAACGTCCGGGGCGTGCCCTCGGTACGCACAACGACGTTCTCCGTCTCGTCCTTACCCACAGGCACGCTCGGATGCGGCAGGTTCGGAATCCGCAGCATGGCGTCCTGCAGATCGGCCTCGACCCGCGTCAGTTCTTCGTCCAGCGCCTTGATCTCTTCGCCCACGGCGCTCATGCGCGCCTGCAGCGCCTGTCCCTCGGCGCGCTTGCCCTCGCGCATGAGCTGGCCGATCTGCTTCGAGCCGCTGTTGCGCTCGGCGCGCAACACTTCCACGCGCGCCAGAATCTGCCGCCGCCGCTCATCGAGGTCGAGCGCCCGCTGCACAGGCGCGTCTCCCGCATTCAGCGCAGTCATGGCTGCGAGCACGTCCTCCCGATGTTCCCGCATGTACCTGATATCGAGCATTCCATCCTCCCCAACAAATAGCGCCCCTCGTCGTCCGCCCGCCATACAGTGCATGGCAGGCCAGGGACGAGGGGCGCTCGTGGTGCCACCCTGATTCGCCGCGCCGATTGGCCGCGGCCTCATCATCCCGCGTAACGGTGGGAAACCGGCGGCCTATACTGATGTCAGCATGGGGGGGTCGCCCCGTGCGCCATGTTCCTGGCCGCAGCTCGGGAGGGGATTTCAACGACTTCACCCGCCGCCTCGCACCGCCCGGCGGCTCTCTGAAAGGTTCAGACGCCTACTCGTCTCCGTCAACGCAGATGCCATGATAGCGCAAGTGACCTGGGGCGTCAAACGCGCACGTGAGCCCGAGACCGCACGACTTGCACATGCCGGCGAAAACTCGTATCATCCCGTCCGTCGTCAGTGACCACCGACAGGAGCCCGCCATGACCACACCTGCCATCACCCTGCGCCCGCTCACAGAGCACGATGCCGGCGCGCTGCGCGACTTCTACAACAGCCTCAGCCCTGCGTCCATCCGCACGTTCCGCCCGCTCGGCCTGACTACCACGCTGGCTGCGTGCGCAAAGATCGTAACGGACGCGACGGCGCCCGCAGCCACACGCTTCG
Organism: Anaerolineae bacterium; assembly: GCA_034429055.1. Taxonomy (GTDB): domain Bacteria; phylum Chloroflexota; class Anaerolineae; order CG2-30-64-16; family CG2-30-64-16; genus MWBF01. The sequence goes on from DAOUGK010000353.1 coordinate 4,327, forward strand.
ACCTGGGCGCCTGGCAAGGTGACATCCTGGTCGGCTGGGGCTCTGTCAGCGGTTTGGACACTGACCGGCCCGAGTTCGGCCTCGGCGTGGCAGATGCGTGGCAGGGCCAGGGGGTCGGTAAGGCGCTCATCGACGGCGTGCTTGACCATGCCCGATCACGCGGCCTGTCGCGCATCTACCTCATTGCCGTGAAGGACAACGCCCGCGCCATTGGATTATACAGCAGCCGCGGCTTCGTCCAGTACGGCGAGATGACCGGCGATTGGGATGGCCTGCCCTACGTTAAGATGGTTGCCGCCCTGTAGGCTTACTCGGGGCACGCAGCCCATTGGACTGCCGAGCACCAGCTTGGCGCCGTGGCTTGCACCCCAGCAGCAGTTCAGGCCGCCTCAGATAGCGGTTGTGGTTCATGTACCGCAGCTTGCTCCGCTGCCTTTTGCGCCTCCGCCCGACAGCCGGACGCCGTGATCCAGGCCAGCGCCTCATCGATCGAGTCGGTCAGACGCAGCAGTTCCAGATCGGCAGGATCGATGGTGGACTCGTTCACCAGGGTCTCGCGCAGGAAGCCCTGCAGCCGCCGCCAGTAATCCGTCCCCATCGCAATGACCGGAAAATCGTAAATCTTGTCGGTCTGCATGAGCGTGAGCGTCTCAAACACCTCATCCAACGTGCCGAAGCCGCCGGGCATCACCACAAAGGCGCAGGAGTACTTGACGAGCATGACCTTGCGGACGAAGAAATGATCGAACTCCATGAAGCGATCCATGTATTCGTTCGCACCCTGTTCGTGAGGCAGGATAATGTTCGAGCCGAGGCTCACCCCGCCCGCTTCTTTGGCCCCCCGGTTCGCCGCTTCCATAATGCCCGGTCCGCCGCCCGTCATGACCACATAGCCGGCCTCCGCCAGCCGGCGGCCCAGCTCGCGCGCCATCTGGTAGTACGGGTGATCCTCCTTGAATCGGGCCGACCCAAACACAGTGACGCACGGGCCCTTGAAATCAAAGAATTCGAAGCCGCGCAGCATCTCAAGAAAGACGCGAATCGCGCTCTCCATATCAGCCGCGCGGTCGCGGCGTCCCGCAAGAAAGGCGCGCTCGACGTCCCGTGCGCTCTGCAGCAGCGAGAGCTTCCCAGTTTCGCTTTGAGCCGGCAGTTTGACAGGCATACTCTCTCCACAGGTGCTTCAGGTGAGTCCGCATCCTCAAAGGGGTCCGAGGTTCAGATACAACCGACGTGGAATCTGCATGAAAGACCTTCGAGGTCTCAGGCCAGCCGAAGGCTGGCACGACCTCGAAGGTCTTGGCCGTAGGACTTGCGCAGGAGACCGTTTAGGCCTGAACCAGCTTGGCGTCCAGCGTAATCTCGGTGGCCGCCAGCGCCTGTGAGACCGGGCAGCCCTTCTTGGCGCCCTCAGCGATCTGCTGGAACTGCTCCTCACCGATGCCCGGCACCTGTGCCTCGCACTCAAGGTGAATATGCGTGATGCGGAAGCCCGCGTCGGTCCTGTTGAGATGGACATTCGCCACAGTCTGGACGCGATCCGGTGTAAACCCGGCCTTCGCCAGTTCATTGGAGAAGGCCATCGCGAAGCAGCCTGCGTGGGCTGCGCCGATCAGCTCTTCCGGATTGGTGCCCGTGCCTTCCTCGAAACGCGAGGAGAACGAATACTGACCTTCGAATGCTCCGCTGCCGAACTTCATGGTGCCGCGCCCGCCGCGCAGGTCACCGTGCCACACAGCCTCTGCCTTGCGTACCGCCATTTTATGCCTCCTGCAACAGAATTGTAGCGACGATGCCCCGATTATAGCGGCGGCACAACTAATGACAGTTACCCCGAATACGTTCCACCGCTTGTGCGAAGACGCGCGCTTGCTGCGGGTCTGCAAACACCGACGCGCCGCCAAACAACTGGAGACCCCAGCCCGGGTCCGGCGCGGCTGCGACAGCCAGCAGGCTCTCCGGAAAGTCGAGCACATCCAGGATGAGCTGCACCTCGCGGTCAGCGGGCACGAATGTCGGCGCGGCTGCGAGAAACTCAGCGCCCCAGGCCGGCCCGCGGCCGCTCTTCTGCGCGTAGATCAGCGGAGTGAACACGTCGATGGCCGGCGCAAACAGTGTATAGGCCTGGGCGAAGATGCGCGTCAGCGCACCGTCGAATTCATCCGGCGTCCAGGGACACATATACGCGCCCACGATACACTCCGGCAGGTGCTGGCGGATAAGGCTCGTGTAGTGTCTGGCAAAGCCGGCCATCCGCTCGCACTTGTGGCGCGTCCACGCATCAGCAGAGCGACTCAGGACCTCGGCTGGCGTCTCTGCATCGATGCCTGTGGTCTCGCAGAACTCTGCAATACAGGCCCGGCAAAAGCAGCTCTCCTGAAGATCAGGCGCAGGCGTCTCGAACCACCCGGCGTAGGTCAGATAATCGAGCCAGATGCCCGCGGGCCGGAACTCGCGCAGGCCGTCGAGCAGGTGCGCCTCGGTCTCTGCCAGAAAGTCCTGCTGCGAGAGGCAGACGCCTTGGACGAGGTTGCCATACCGGATGGGTCGGCCGTCGACGCCCGTAGGGATCAGCTCGGGCCGTGCAGCGAAATCCGCCCGGAAGGTCTTGAACTCGACGCAGGCTGCAATATCATGCCGCGCAGCAGCCTCGAACGCCGCCGGATCGAAACCATGAAACCAGAGCGCGTTGGCGCCATATTCTGCCAGCCGCGCGATGTGCGGCAACGAACTGCTGCCGTAGGGGCCGAAAAGGGGTTCCACCTATCACCTCACCTGGTAGGTTTGCCGGACGCGAAAAACCGGGCCTCTGGCTGACAGTAAGTGTCTCACAGAAGCCCGGTTTCTCAAACCCATGCTTCAGATGGCAACAGGTTCTATCCCTGATACCACTTGTGCCACATCGCATTATCGGTGCCGCGCACGAAAGTGTCGATGCGGCTGGGCCCCCAGGAGACAGCCCCGGGCTCCGACGTGAGCACCCCACCGAGATTCTCCCAGCCGCTCCAGGCGGAGCCGTTCCACCACTTATGCCACATGGCATTGTCCGTGCCGCGTGCGAAGACATCCAGTCGGTTCGCGGCCCAGGATGACACGGCAGGGGCCGAACTAAGCACCCCGCCCAGGCTCTCCCAGCCGCTCCAGGTCGAGCCGTTCCACCACTTGTGCCAGAGCGCGTTGTCCGTGCCGCGCACAAAAGTGTCGATGCGATTTGGCCCCCATGAGACGGCCGCCGGCGCCGACGCCAGCCCCCCGCCCAGCTTCTCCCAGCCCAACCATTTCGAACCGTTCCACCACTTGTGCCACATGGCGTTGTCAGTCCCGCGCACGAAGCAGTCGAGCCGATTGGCCGCCCAGGAAGAGACCCCAATGCCGGAGGTGAGCACCCCACCGAGCTTCTCCCAGCCGCTCCAGGTGGAGCCATTCCACCACTTGTGCCACCTCGCATTGTCCGTGCCGCGCACGAAGGTGTCGATGCGATTCGGCCCCCAAGAGACCGCTGCCGGCGCAGATGACAGCCCGCCACCGAGCTTTTCCCAACCGCTCCAGGCCGAACCATTCCACCACTTGTGCCACATCGCATTGTCCGTGCCGCGCACGAAGCAATCGAGCCGATTGGCGGCCCAGGAAGAGACCCCGACGCCGGAGGTTAACACTCCGCCGAGCTTCTCCCAACCGAACCACTTGCTCTTGGGGCCATAGATAGCCTGAATGCCCGCCACATCATCCGCCTCAAGGTTCCGATGCGCGCCGCCATAATATGCGTACATCAGCGCGCCATTGACATTGCTGTGCGCCAGGCCCAGCGCATGACCGAACTCATGCGCGGCAACGGTCACCAGGTCAAACCCTGAGGGCGGCGTGTTCACCGTCCACAACTCCGCCTCGTCGAAATGGGTGTCACCGGGGAATGAGCCGCCGCCGGGCGGTGGATAAAAAGCGTGTGCCAGTGTCCCGCTTGACCCGTCGAACGGGTAGCCGTCGCCGTGGTCGCCTGCGACGAATCGGATGATGATATCCGGCGAGCTTCCCAGCCCGACTTCAGCGAAGCTGAGTGGAGTAACCGCCGCCCACAGATTGAAGGCCTGCGAAATGGCTGTCCGGATCTGCGCCTGGGTCAACTCAGGAGTGAAGTTCTGGTATGCATAGGTGAGGTTATTCTTGTTCCACTTGCTGCCCTGCAGGTTGAATTCGGCGAAGAAATCCGGGAAACCGCAGCGCGGCCGACTCATCAGGTCGAGGGTTGCCTGATCCAGTTCGCCCGTGACATCCAGATTGTTGAACTCTTGAAAGCGGCGCAATGCCTCTTCCGTGGCCGCATCGAATGTACCCGGTTCCATCGTAGGTGTGAATCGGCGCTCGCCTTCCCGGACCGGCTCGACATAGCCGAATCTCTCCAGGTAGGTTTGCAGTTGGCCGACGTCGTCGCCCGCGGCGGGCACATATTCCTTCGCACGCGTTAGCTCGGCGGCTTCGGTGATAGATACGCTCTTTGCATGCCTGGTACGAGTTGCCATCGGGGTTCCTCCTGTCACACACGCCTGATGCCGGAGATAGTAAAGGTGAGACGCCATTCGCCGGTCATTTCCATAATAGTGGCTTCCGCCTCGTTGGCACCCTCCGACCCTGAGACAGCATTTGCCGTGTGTGTGCCTTCTGTTGCGCTGGCTTCACCGGGCATCTCGGTCAGCACGCCCGGTTCTCCTTCGTCCATCCTGCCGCTGGGCGGCATGGTCGTGTCATCGGTAACGCCGGGCATGGGTGTGTCGATCCCCGGCCGCGCAGCAATCATCGTCCGCTCTGGCGCAGGCGCGTTCATATCGCCGTTGGGCATCTCACCCAAGACCGCATCGCCCGTCGGCTGCGCAGCGCCATGCACCGATGACGCCTCAGCCCGTGCCAGTTTATTCTCCGAATCACTTTCCCTTCGAGCCACGTTGACCTCCTTGGAATGCGCTGACAGCAGTGTACGGGTCAGACATCCGCACGCGACATGCAGCAGCATCGGCACACGACTTGTTGAAGATGTAGCGCGAGAATAGGCCGGTACCGATGCACGATACTATCGCACTAATATCATAAAAATAGCATACAGGTAATATACATACAAGTCAAATGGGGAGTTGGTCTTTCTTGTTGCAACTGCCATACAGGAGGAGCGCTGCCCTGCTGTGTTTGCTCCAGCACGTTATGGTATACTGATTGACAATTCTTCGGACCCGACAGTAACTATGAGGATGCGCATGAACGATCCCATCACCGACGCCCTTCCAGCGCCGGCTATTGATCTCCCGCCGCAGCCGCGCTACAAACGTTTCGCAAAGATCGGACTGATTATCCTGACAGTCCTGTGGGGTCTCCTGCTGATCCCGGCTGTCCTGTTCGCGTTGATGTCGCCCTTCGCGTTCGACAGCGGCACAACGCCGGAGGCATGGCGCGTCTTCTACCTGATGATCAGCTTTCCATTCGTGCTCGCGGGCTCGATCATCTTCGGCTGGGTGCTGTATGCAATCAGGCTGTACCTGCCTGCTTTCCTGACGGCGCTGCTGCCGGTGATCATCTTTATCGTGTATGCCTTCGTTACGGGGTGATATGCCACACTCTCTTTACACACTCACGGATTCCGCACTGGCTGCGATTCCTTCCCCTGCCCTGCTGGTCTTCGCGCCGCTATTAGAGCGCAACCTCCAGGCGATGCTCCAGATGGCGGGCACTCCCGACCGGCTCCGCCCGCATTGCAAGACCCACAAGACGCGCGACATCGTGCGCCTGCTGCTGGAGCGCGGCGTCCTGCGCCACAAGGCAGCCACGGTGCGCGAGGCCGCGATGTGCCTCGAAGCGGGAGCGCGCGACGTGGTGCTCGCCTACCAGCTCGTCGGGCCGCTGCTCGGTCAGTTTGCAGCACTGGCAGCCCAATACCCTGACGCCCGCCTGTCCGCGCTGGTGGATAACGAACGATCAGCACGCCAGCTTTCGGAGGCTGCGAGCGCACACGGCGTGACCATCGGCGCGCTGGTGGACCTGGACACCGGATTGCACCGTACGGGTCTGCCCGTGGGTGGCGCCGCGGCCGCACTTTACCGCTGCGTGGCAGAACTGCCGGGACTCCGGCCCGCGGGGCTTCAAGTCTATGACGCGCAGAACCGCAATCCCGACCCGACGGAGCGCCGTGCAGCCGTCCGCGCGACCATCGGGCCGGGCCTGACTTTCGCTGGAGAGCTAGAGCGCGCCGGCCTGCCCGTGCCGGAAATCCTGTGCGGGGGCAGCGGCACGTTCCCCTGCTACGCCGAACTCGCCCGGGAGACAAACGCGGCCATCACCTGCTCGCCCGGCACCACTGTGTTCTGGGACCACGGCTACAGCCAGACCCTGCCGGATCTCAACGCGCACTTCACGCCGGCTGCACTGTTGTTGAGCCGGGTGGTCAGCCAGCCCACCTCGCAGCATGTCACCCTCGACCTGGGCAGCAAGGGAATCGCGGCCGATCCACCGCTTGGCCGCCGCGGGCTGATCCTCGGGCTAGAGGATGCGGTCACTATGCTGCACAACGAGGAGCACTGGACAGTCACCTCGGAGCGAGCGGGTGATGTCCAGGTAGGCGACCCACTCCTGGTCATCCCAACCCACGTCTGCCCGAATGCCAACCTGTATCCGCTCATCTACGTGGTAGACGGCAACGGCGAGCTGGCTGCGCGCTGGGAGGTTGTCGCCCGGCAGCGCGCGCTCGTACTGTAAACAAGCGCAAGGAGAGAATATGTCACGTATTGCTGAACGTCTGAAGGAACTGGGGATTGAACTGCCGCCCGTGCCGCCGCCGGGCGGCAACTACGTCCCTGCGGTGCAGACGGGCAACCTGCTCTACACCTCCGGCAA
>DAOUGK010000354.1:0-15596 GCA_034429055.1 Anaerolineae bacterium
GGAGACCGGCCATAGCCCACCGGCTGAAGCCTCGACTCCAGCTCGATGTGGATGGTGCGCTTGCTTTAGCTGCGCTTCGGGACGATCGTAACCTTGCGGCGGTCGCCCTCGCCCACGCTCTGCGTCGTCACAGACGGGTGTTCGCGCAGCGCGATGTGGATGATGCGGCGCTCGGCGGGCGGCATCGGCTCCAGCGAGACGGTGCGGTTGGTCTGCATCGCCTGTTCCGCCATGCGCAGCGCCAGCTTGCGCAGCGCCTCGGCACGCTTGGCACGATAGCCGTTGACATCCACCACGAAGGACGTCCGCATGTGCACCTGCTGGTTCACCATCAGGCGGGTCAGGAATTCCAGCGCGGACAGCGTCTCATTCTGGCGGCCGATGAGCGCGCCCAGATCTTCGCCCTGGATATTCAGCACCAGCACGGACTCATCTTCTTCGTCCGTCTCTGCGGCGCTCTGCGGCACAACCTCGACCGTGGCGCGGAGATTCATGCGCTCCAGCAGGCCCGCGAGAATCTCGCGTCCTTTCTGCGCGGCCACCATCGCCTTATCGTCATCCACCGCCAGGGGGCGGGTCTCAGGTTGCCGCGGCGCGGCTTTCGGCTGAGGCGCCGGGCTGGCGGGCGGCTTCGGCTCGGTGCGCGGCGACTCCGTGCGCGCGGGCGCGGGCCGGGCCGGCTCTGCAGGCGGCGGGGCCGGCTGGCGCGCGGGAGCGGCGGCTTTCGGCGCCGGGCGCTCAGGCCGGATGGGCGTCAGCCGCACGATGGCGTCTTCTGCGCCGATGCCCAGGACCCCGCGGCTGCCTGGCCGCACGACCTCGACTTCGACCTCTTCACGTGACACGCGCAGCGCAGTCAAGCCCGCGCTGATGGCTGCCTCAAGCGTTTTTCCGCGGAACTCTCCGCTGCGTTCATTATCTGACATCATTCCCGTAATTACCTCGAATTACATGACACGGGCTGCTGCAGGCACTACTTCCGGCGCTTGCGTCGCTTGACCTGCCGCTCAGGCTCAATCGTCGCCGCAGGACTGGCCGCGGTAATCGCGACCGCCCCAGCAGCTTCAGGTTTGCGCAGGAACGCGAACCAATCGGCCAACCCGCCCCACCCGGTGATGAAGTACTGCTGGATCATGCCCAGGATGTTCGATACCGTCCAGTAGAGGGTCAGGCCCGAGGGCAGCCCCAGGGTGATGTAGCCGAACATGATGGGCATAAAGAGCATCATCTGGCTCATCATGCGGGTCTGCGGATCGGTTGCGCCGCCCTTGGGGTCCTTGCGCGGCTGCGACATCTTCTGGAGCAACAACTGCGTGATGAGCATGACCACGGGCAGGCTGAAGTAGGTGATCAGCTTGGCCCAGTTCCCCTCGGTGAAGCTCGCGCCAATCCAGCTTGTGCCGACTTCCAGGGAAGGATAGCCCAGATCCGGGATCCAGAAGAAACGCGCATTCGTCATTTGGTTCTGGTTGGGATCCGCCAGGATGTAGAGTGCCTGGTACAGCGCGAACAGCACCGGCATCTGGATGAGCAGGGGCAGACAGCCGCCCAGCGGATTGATGCCAGATTCCTTGTAGAGCTTCATCTGCTCTTCGGACAGCTTCTGGCGATCCTTGCCGTACTTCTCCTGCAGTTCACGCAGCCTGGGCTGAAGTTCCTGCTGCGCTTTAGTGGATTGAAGCTGTTTGAGGGTCAGCGGCAGGGTGACGATCTTGATAGCAATCGTAAAGATGATGATCGCCCAGCCCCAGCTATAGGGAATGCCAATGGAGGCAATGGCCCCGTTGAGTGCGATGAGCAGCTTGGCCACCAGGTAGACAAGCGTGTTCCACAGGCCTGATGGGTTGTCCAGATCGACTTGACCTTGCGGCAGGGTGCATCCTGACAGGATCATCGCGGCCACGGCCATGATCACCAGCAAGAGCAAGGTTCGGCGCTTTTTATTCACGCTTCTAGAAACTCCTGATTGTTAGGGCACAGGATCGTAACCGCCGGGGTTCCAGGGGTTACATCTGACAATGCGCCGCACACCCATCCAGCCGCCGCGCAAGGCTCCGTACTTTTCGATCGCCTGGTAGGTATACTCCGAACAGCTCGGATAGAAGCGGCAGGAGGGCGGTAACGCTGGCGAAATCCAGCGCCTATAAAACCGGATCAGTGTCAAGAACAGGCTTTTGACCATCGCTCGTTAGCAAGCGTGCCCGCCGTAACAGACGGGCACAGGCACTCTGCAACTCGGCAAATTCAGCACCGATTACACCTGAGCGGGCAATCCAGACCAGATCGTAGCCCGGCTCCACCCGTTCCCACATCAGCCGCACCGCCTCACGCATCCGGCGGCGCACCCGGTTCCGCTCTACCGCATTCCCGATTCGCTTACTGACCGTGAATCCACACCGGCTGACAGTCAATCCGTTGGGCAGGTAACACAGCACCAGCAAAGGGTGCGCACAGTTCGTGCCTTCCCGCCTGACCTGCCGGAATCGCGCCTTGTCGCTCAGCCGATACCGGCGTTCCACCGTGATGCTCGCACGCTAGACCGTGAGTCGCTTGCGGCCTCTCGCCCGGCGCGCCTTCAGCACACGCCGGCCCACATGGGTGCTCATGCGGCTGAAAAAGCCATGCACGCGCGCCCGGCGGCGGCTCTTCGGTTGATACGTTCGCTTGGTTGCCATGAATAGAGCTCCTGACAGTTTATCAGTTTGATTGCAGACAGAAAAAGCAGGCGAGACAGACGTTGGGTCTCACCCGCTCAAGCTGTACAATTATATTAGGTCCGGGCCTCTGTGTCAAATTCATCTTGACCGGCTGACCGGCAGGCGGGTCACGAGTAGGCTGAGGCCGCCCATCGCGACGGTCACGAGGCCGATAATCACCATTACGCGCGGAATCCCGATCGCATCTGCCAGGCCGCCGAAGCCGAGCAGCGGCGGGATGCCGAGGAGATTGTTGAGCATGAACTGGAGCGACAGCACGCGCCCGCGCATTTCGGACGGCGTCTCCTGCTGTACGGAGGTCTGAGCCAGGATATTGACAATCGCCAGGCTGACGCCGATCACAAGCCCCAGGATCATGGTCATCGTGGTCAGGCTGAACGCGGCTTGCGGATAGACGGCCAGCAGCGGCTGCAGCAGGTGGTGGTAGTCCAGGCTGACCCAGCCCAGTCCTGCGAAGGCGAGCCCGCCCAGCGCCAGCCCCAGGTGGCTAAAGCCAATGCGCCGCAGCACGTGGCCCCAGCGGCCCGTCGCCGCGGTGGCCAGGAGCATCCCGAAGCCCGCCGGCGCAAAGACGATGATGGCGTTCTCCGGCTCCATGCCCAGGACGCGGGCGGCATAGCCGGGGGCCAGCATCGCCAGCAGGATGATGATGGTCGAAATCGTGAGCAACTGTACGAGGTTGGCCTGCAACCGGCGATGGCCGGAGAGAAACCGCAGCGCCTCGCGCAGATCGGCCCACAGTGCCTGCCAGATGGAGGCCGCGTTGGCCGCGCCGTGCTCGTGGGGAATGTCCCGCGGCAGCCGCGTCAGCAGCAGCGTGGCGCCCAGGTACATGGCGGCAATCAGCGCAAACCCGCCTTCGATCTGGAGCAGGCTGATGGCGAGCGGTCCCAAGACGACCAGCCCCAGCACCTGCGACAGGATCAGGGTGAGCGTGAACAGCGAGTTCGCGGCGAGCAGGTGTTGCTCGCCGACGAGGGTCGGGATGGTCGCACCTTCAGCAGGCGCGAAGAACTGAGCGACGGTCGAGGTCAGGAAGGTGATGAAGTAGATGGACAGCAGTTGCCACGTGCCCGCGGGCATCTGCAGGATCAGGATGTAGCCAAGGGCAAAGAAGACACGCACGAGGTTGGAGCCGACCATGATCCACTTGCGCGGCAGCCGATCCACCGTCACGCCGGCGATCGGGCTCAGGAAGACGCCGGGCAGGGAGAAAGCCAGGATGGTCAGGCCCAGGTGGACGGTAGAGCCGGTGAGCTTTTCGACGAGCACCAACTGGACGAAGGTGATGGCGTGTTGCGCGACGAGCGCAAGCAGTTGGGCCAGCCAGAGTTTACGGAAGTGGCGGTTAGTGAGTACGGGACGGAAGCCGCGACCGGTAAGCTGAGACATGCGTGTCAGCCGTCGTAGCGTTCGGTCGGTCCACCGGAGAAGGGACCATCGTCCTGCGCATCGAAGGGATTGCGCGCGGGTTCCGGGCCGGGCCGCAGTAGAGCCTTCACCTGGCGCACGAACTGGCTGCGCGGGAGCAGGACCCGCCGGGTACACTTGAGGCAGCGGATGCCGATGTCCGCGCCCAGCCGCACGACCTCCCACTGGTCATTGCCGCATGGGTGGGCCTTGCGCATCCGCACGACGTCGCCCAGGCGAATCTCGTGATACGAGGGATCAGGCATACGGGATCCTACGCTGCCAGCGCGTCCAGCAGCTCGGCGCCATACTCCTCCAGCTTCCAGGGGCCGAGGATGCCCAGTCCGGCGAGTTCCTCCAGGGTTGTGGGCGCCGCGCGCGCAATCGTCATCAGCGCGTCGTTGGTCAGCACCACATCGGCCTCCACCCCACGCTCGGCGGCGCGGCTTGCGCGCCATGTACGCAGCCGGTCGTAGGCGGCGGTCACGTTCGGGTCGGGGCGGCCATTGCCCCCGCGCGGGCGCGCGGGCGGTTGGGGCGGCGGCGCATCCTGGGCCCGCCGGATGACGGCGAGCAGGCTGTCCCCATAGTGATCCACCTGCCGTTCGCTGAGCCGCAGGTCGCTGAGGTGTCGCGGCTGGCGCTGGCTGAGACGCAGCAGCGAGTCATCGCCGATGATCTTGAACGGCGGGCGATTGGCCGCGCGTGCGTGGCTGTCCCGCCAGAGGTACAACTCGCGCAGCACGGCCAGCTCGGCCGGTCGCAGGTCGCGCGCGCCCTTGATGCGCCAGAAGCCATCCGGGTCGAACGGTTTCTCGACGTAGGTGACTTCAGCCAGGGAGGCCAGGCTCTCCTGGGCCTCGCGCCAGCGGCCGCGGCGCTGGAGCTCCGCGACAAGCAGGTCACGCAGGGGCAGCAGATAGTGGCTGTCGAATCGGGCATAGCTGAGCTGTGTCTTGCTCAGGGGGCGCTGGCCCCAGTCCGTCAACTGCGTCCGTTTGTCGAGCGTGACGCCGAAGTGCTTTTCGAGCAGCGCGGCGAGGCTGACCTGCCGCCAGCCGAGAATCCTGGCCGCGACCATCGTGTCGAACAGGTTGGCGAAGCTGAAGCCGAAGTCGCGCTTCAGCATGAGGATGTCGTTCTCTGCCGCGTGAAAGACCTTCTCGTGCGCAGGATCGGCCAGCAGCGCGCCCAGCGGCTCCAGGTCGGGCACGCGCAGCGGGTCCACCAGGTAGTCTACGTCGGGCAGGCTGATCTGGATGAGGCAGACCCGGTAGAAGTAGCGGTAGAGGCTATCGGATTCCGTGTCCAGCGCCAGTGCGGGTTGCTGCCGCAGCGCGGCCATCATCTCGTTGAACGAGGCGCGTGAGTCCACCAGCACGGCAGGCGGCAAACGCCGCTCCTCGCCGGTCTGTGCATCGGGCTGTAGATAATCGTTCGTTTCTGTCATGCAACTCTGGTCTGTCTGGATTTAGTGTCTATCCGAATACTCGTAGCCTAGGGCCTTGTGCCCGTCAGGACGCCCACAAGGGGCTATACTACCCCTTTTTCGGATAGACACTTAGTCAAACTTGATCTGGCTGAACCGCATCAGCTTGTCCCACCGATGGGTGGCCACTACCTGGCGGATGGTGCCGGACTTCGAACGCATCACAATGCTGGAGGTCCGTGCGCCGCCGCCGAAATACTGGACGCCGTCCAACAGCTCCCCGCGGGTGATGCCGGTCGCTGCGAAGAAGACGTTATCGCTGTCAATCAGGTCGCAGTGCGTCAGCACGCGGTCAAGCTCCACGCCCTGCTCCAGCGCGAGTCGTCGCTCGTCATCGTTGCGCGGCCAGAGCTTGCACTGAAGCGCGCCGCCGAGACACTGAATGGCCGCGGCGGTGATGACTGCCTCGGGCGAGCCGCCGATGCCGAACAGCGCATCGACGCCCGTGTCCGGCGTGCTGGCGCTGATGGCTGCGGAGATGTCGCCGTCGGCAATCAGTCGGATGCGCGCGCCGGTCTGGCGAATCTCGCGAATCAGACCTGTGTGGCGGGGCCGGTCGAGGATCAGCACGGTCAGATCATCCACATCGCGGTGCTTGGCCCGCGCAATGGCCTGCAGATTCACAGCCACCGGTGCATTGATGTCGATCACATCGGCGGCCTCGGGGCCGACCGCGATCTTGTTCATGTAAAACAGGTTGCCCGGCGCATACATGCTGCCGCGCGGGGCCAGCGCCACCACGGCTAACGCACCGGAGCGGCCCGTGGCGGTCAGCGTGGTCCCATCGATCGGGTCCACCGCGATATCCACCTGCGGCGGGTTGCCGGTGCCCAGGTGCTCGCCGTTGTAGAGCATGGGCGCTTCGTCTTTCTCGCCCTCACCGATCACTATGACGCCATCCATCTCCACTTCGTTCAATACGAGACGCATGGCATCGACGGCCGCCTGGTCTGCCGCCATCTTGTCCCCGCGGCCCATCCAGCGACCTGCGGCCAGTGCTGCCGCCTCGGTCACGCGCACCAGGTCCAATGCCAGATTCCGTTGGGGCAGCTCCGCCATGGGGAACCTCCTCTGATTCGATACAACGATCCATCCGCGCCAGGGCGCTATTGTATCATGCTGCGGCCCGCCAGCCTACTGCGTTCTGCCTGGGTTTGTAGTAGGCGCTTCAGCGCCCTGTCACGCAACGGCGCTGAAGCGCCCACTACAAACCTGTCATTCCCTCACAGTCCTGGCATCCACCGAACGAGCCAGCGCCATCCCCTCTTCCTCGTTCACCCGGCTCAGGATCAGCCCGCCGACAATGAAGAAGACGATCAACGACACGATGCTCAGGCGGCTGCTGCCGAACAGTTGGCCGACCACCGCGAACATTAGCGGGCCGACCAGCCCCGCGAACTTCGAGCTCATGTCGTAGAAGCCGAAGAACTCCGCGGTCTGCGCCTTGGGAACCATGTTGCCGAACAACGAGCGGCTCAACGCCTGGCTGCCGCCCTGCACCAGCCCGACCATGACGGCCAGCAGCCAGAACTCGACTGCCGTCGCCATGAAGTAGCCCCAGATGGACACCAAGCAGTAGACGCCGAGCGCGACCAGGATGGCGTTCTTGGTGTTGATGCGCCGCGCGGCGCCCGCCAGCAGCCGGCGGCCCACGAAGTGGGCCAGCAGGAACGCGATGACCTGGTTGACCAGCACGATGCCCACCGCCACCGGTCCGCTCGTGACGCCGAACCGCGGGGCCACGATGCCGATCAGCGGGATAGTCAGCGCGTTGTAGAGCACCATGCTGAGAAAAAAGGCCTGGTTGGGGTCTTCGCGGCGCGGCAGCCGGCCAAACAGCAGCGAGAACGGGATGCCGACGAACTGCGTCAGCAGCAGCGCGCCGATCAGGTCCGTCTGCCCGATGCCGATCTCTGCGCCGTAGATGGTCGCCATCTTGATGATGGTGCCGATGCCGTCGTTGTAAATCCAGAAGGCGATGATGAAGACGAGCAACTGGCGATAGAGGCGCAGCTCGCGGAATGTGGTCGCCAGCCGGGCGAAGCCGCCGCGCACCGGGTTGGCCGGTCGCTCCGCCTGCAGCCGCGTGCCCGGCGGCTCCGGCACGTTGCGGAAGAGCGGAATCGAGAAGATGGCCCACCACACGCCGACGCTGAACAGGCTGAGCCGGGTCGCCATCTCCGTGCCGCCGATACCGAAGCGCGCGCCCAGGGCCGTAATGCCCAGCGCGTCCGGCATCTGGATCATCAGTACATTGATGGCCAGCAGGATGCCGCCGCCGAGATAGCCCATCGCGTAGCCGCGCGCGGAGACCATATCGATTTCGTCGGACCTGGCGATGTGGGGCAGCAGCGAATCATAGAAGATAATCGAGCCCGAGAAGCCGATTTCACCGATGATATAGAGCACCGCGGCCAGCACCCAGTCGCCGGTGCCGATGAAAACCATCAACGCGGCAGCCAGGATGCCCGGTGCGGCAAAAGCCGCGAGGAAACGCTTCTTGGAGCCGCCGTAATCGGCAATCGCCCCCAACACGGGTGCGGCCACGGCAACGAGCAGCATCCCGATGGTGCTGATGAGGCCCCAGGTGCTGCTGGCCTGGACGGGAGTCAGCACACCCTTGGCGGCCACGGTGCTGAAGAACACCGGCAGCACCGCAGCCATCGCGGTGGTCGCAAAGGCCGAGTTGGCCCAGTCGTACATCACCCAGGAGTTGACGATGCTGCGCTTCGATTGAGGTTGTGCCACGATTACCCCCCGAGACTGAAGATGGCAAAGTAAGCGACCACCGGAAACGTGAAGAGCAGGCTGTCAAGCCGATCCAGCACACCGCCGTGACCCGGAATCAGGTTGCCGCTGTCCTTGGCGTGGGCCGTCCGCTTGAAGAGCGAGATGGCGAAGTCACCGAAGGGCGCAGCCAGCGCAACGAGCGCCGCTAGCATCAGCCCGCGCCACGGCCCGATCTCGAGCAGCCACTGGCCCAGCAGCGGCCCCACGACCAGGATGGCGAGCGTGCCGCCGATCAGCCCCTCCCACGATTTCTTGGGACTGATGCGCGGCCACAGCTTGTGCCTGCCCAGCCTGCTGCCGACGAAGAAGGCCGCCGCGTCGTAGACCCATGTCAGCGTCAGCGCGGCCAGGGTCCAGGGCAGGCCGCCCGGCAGGAGGCGCAGCGTGATGAAATGACTGAGCAGGAAGCCGAGATAGAGGGAGGATGCGGTGTTCATGGCCCACTGCTGCACGGGCTGGTCGGCTTTGTCGTAGAGGGCCGCGACCAGCCCCAGGATGAGCAGCATTGCGACCAGCGGGCGGAAGAGGTCCACCTGCAGGTGACCGGCCTGGCGGAAATGAGCCTCCAGCAGGACTGCAACCACAAATACCAGGCTGAGGAGGCGGTCTGCGGACCACGCCGGGCGGCGCAGGAGCAAGTTCATTTCGAACCATGCCAGGATGCCGGTCACGAGGATGCAACCGAGCCAGGGCAGGTTGCCCCAATATACCAGCAGGGCAACTACCGGCACCACGACGATGGCGCTCAAGATGCGCGCGCGCAGCATGGCAGTCTCCGGGCGAATCAGGTTATGAGGTTCCGTCCGTGGAGGGTACTTTGCCGAACCGGCGCTCGCGTTGGCTGTACTCGACCAGGGCCGCAGCCAACTCGCCTTCATCGAAATCGGGCCAGAAGGTGGGGGTGGCGTAGTATTCCGCATACGCGGACTGCCACAGCAGGAAGTTGCTGAGGCGATATTCTCCGCCCGTGCGCACAATCAGGTCGGCGTCGGGCAGGCCCCCCGTATAGAGAGAGTCTGAGATGAGCTCTTCGGTTACGGCTTCGGGCGTGTGTCCGTCGCGCATGATATGGCGGACAGCATCCACGATTTCGGCGCGGCCTCCGTAGTTGAAAGCCACGTTGAGCGTGATGCGGTCGTTTTCGCGCGTCAGGGCAATGGCATCCTGGATGTCGCGCACGAGATTGGGCGCAATGCCCTCGAGACGACCGCTGTGCAGGATGCGCACGCCATTGGCGTGCAGGTCGCGCGTCTCGCGGCGGATGACCTGCCCCAGCAGGTTCATCAACCCGGCCACTTCGTCGGCCGGGCGGCCCCAGTTCTCCGTGGAAAACGCGTAGATGGTGAGGACTCTGATGCCGAAGTCGGTCGCCGCGCGCAGGACACGCCGGATGTTCTCTGTGCCGGCCTTGTGGCCTGCCAGCCGGGGCAGACCGCGGCCCTGCGCCCACCGGCCGTTGCCATCCATGATGATGCCAACATGATAGGGCACGCGCGTGATTCCCGGGTAACGTTCACGCCAGGTTTGGCTCGGCATAGCGGGGCCTTTCAGGCTGGGCAATGCATTATCCTTCGAGGATTTCGGCTTCCTTGGCCTTGCCGACCTCGTTGATTTGCTTGACGTAGTCGTCCGTCAGCTCCTGCACCTTCTTGCCGCCCTCTTCCTCGTCGTCCTCGCTGATCATCTTCTCTTTTTCGAGGTCGCGCAGCATGTCGATGGCATCGCGGCGGATATTGCGCACGGAAACGCGCGCCTCCTCGACCCGCTTTGCAACCTGCTTGCTCAGGTCGCGGCGGCGCTCTTCGGTGAGCTGCGGGATGATCAAGCGAATGACCTGGCCGTCGTTGTTGGGGTTCAGCCCCAGGTCCGACTTCAGGATGGCCTTCTCGATGGCACCGATGGTCGAGCGATCCCAGGGGCGGATGACGAGCAGCCGCGGCTCCGGCGCCGTGACGCCGGCCAGTTGGTTCAGGCCGGTCGGCGTGCCATAGTAGTCCACCCGGACGCCTTCGAGCAGCGCGGGCGAGGCGCGGCCCGTGCGAATGCCCCGCAGGTCGTTCTGCAGGGACTCAACGGTCTTGTGCATACGCTCGCGAGCATCTTGCAGAACATCTTTGATCACGAGACACTCCTTGTAGTTGTGGATATCGGCGACGTCGTTGGCGTTGACTGCGGCTCGCTCGGCTGCCCCTTACGCGCTGACCAATGTGCCGACCGGCTCACCGAGCACCGCCTGTTCGACTGCGTCCGGCTGCCACAGGTCCAGGACGATAATCGGCAGGTCGTTGTCCATGCACAGCGTGAGCGCGGTGTTGTCCATGACGCCGACGCGCATGTTCAGGGCCTGGATGTAGGTCATGCGGTCAAATCGTTTGGCATCCGGGTTGCGCTTGGGGTCCTTGTCGTACACGCCGTCCACCTTGGTCGCCTTGATGACGACTTCCGCGTGGATTTCCATGGCGCGCAACGCAGCGGCAGTATCTGTGGTGAAATATGGGTTGCCGGTGCCCGCAGCAAGCAGGATGACGTAGCCCTTTTCCAGGTGCCGGACGGCCCGGCCGCGGATGTAGGGCTCCGCTACGCTCTGCATTTCGATGGCCGTCATCACCCGGGGTTCGATTCCGAAGCGGCGTAAGGCATCGGCCAGGGCCAGGGCATTCATCACCGTCGCCAACATCCCCATGTGGTCGGCGGTGACATGCTCCATGCCGTGTTCCTGGCCGTCCTTCCCGCGCCAGAGGTTCCCCGCGCCGATGACGACCGCGACTTCTGCGCCCATGTCCAGCAGGCGGCGAATCTTGCCGGCGACGATGTTGGCTTGATGGGGATCAATGCCAAAACCACCCTCGCCGGCCAGGGCCTCGCCCCCCAGCTTCAGCAAAATGCGGCGGTAGCGGAGAGCACTCATGACGGCTCAGCCGCCGACTTCGAGGCGGCTGAAGCGCCGGACGACGATGTTCTCGCCCAGCTTCGCAATCGTCTGCGTAATCAGGTCCTTGATGCGCACGCCTTCGTCCTTGATGAACGGCTGCTCCAGCAGGACGCTTTCCTCGTAGAACTTCGCCATCTTGCCTTCGATGATGCGCTCGACGACCTCGGCCGGCTTGCCGGCATCGACCTCGGAGCGGAACTGCGCCCGCTGCTGCTCCACCACGTCCGCCGGGATGTCCTCGATGCGGGCGTAGGTGGGCCGGGCGGCCACAACCTGCATCGCCAGGTCCTTGCAGAGCGTCTGGAACTGCTCGGTGCGGGCCACGAAGTCAGACTCGCAGTTGACCTCGACCAGCCCCGCGACCTTGCTGCCCATGTGAATGTAATGGCCGATGAGCCCTTCGCGCGCCTCGCGGCTGGCCTTCTTGGCCGCAACGGCCAGGCCTTTCTCGCGCAACAGCTCGGCTGCCTTGTTGAAGTCGCCCCCGGCCGCTTCCAGCGCCTTGCGGCATTCCAAAACCCCCGCGCCGCTGAGCGCGCGCAGGTCCTTAACCATGGCTGCGGTGATCTCCACGCTGAACTCCTTAGTGTTTATCCGAAAACCCGCTGGGGCCGGTCTCCGACCGTGCCCCCTGGCTCGGTGTGCTGTGGCGAAGCCACGGCCGAGACCGGCGAGAGCAATTCTCGGATAGGCTCTTAGTTAGCTTCTTCTGCGTCTGTCGTCTCAGGTGCGGTTGTTGCCGTGCTCTCGGTCGCTGCGGGGGCAGTTTCCTCGTCAAGACCCTGGGCCAAACGCGCCAGCACTGACGGACCGAGGTATTCCTCGGGCTCGCCTTCAGGCATGTCCTGTTCCATCATATCGCGGGCCGATACGTAGGTCGGCTTCTCGTCGGCCAACTCGTCCGGCTCGTAATCCGCCGCTTCAGTCGCGCCGCGATCAGCCTCATCGATCGTCCGCATCTGCATCCCTTCGATGACCGCGTCGGCCATCTTGCCGGCCATCAGCTTGATGGCACGGATGGCGTCGTCGTTGGACTGGATGTGGTAGTTGATCGGGTCGGGGTCGCAGTTGGTATCGACCATTGCGACGATCGGGATGTTCAGCTTGTTCGCCTCGGTGACGGCCAGCGACTCGCGCATCACGTCCACGATAAAGATCATATCGGGCAGGTGCGTCATGTTGCGCAGGCCGCCGATGCGCGTATTCAAGCGTTGCAGCTCGTTGCGCAGCAGCAGGGCTTCCTTCTTGGGCAGGCGGTCCAGCTCGCCGCGGGCCTCGCGGCGCTCCAGCTCCTGCATGTACTCGATGCGATCGCGGATGGTGCGGAAGTTAGTCAGCGTGCCGCCCAGCCACCGCTGCACGATGAAGGGCATGCCCGCGCGCTCGGCTTCCTGCCGGATGGTTTCCTGCGCCTGCTTCTTGGTGCCGACGAACAGCACCAGCCCGCCCTCGCGCACGGTGTCGCGCACGACGGTATAGGCGTTGTTGACCTGCCGCATGGTTTGCTGGAGGTCGATGATGTGAATGCCGTTGCGCTCGGTGAAGATGAACGTGCGCATCTTCGGGTGCCAACGCCGCGTGCGGTGCCCGAAGTGGACGCCCGCTTCCAACAACTGCTTCATGGAAATGACTGACACGGTATGCGGTTCTCCCTTTCCGTTTGATCTTCCGCCGGCGTGATTCCCTGGGACCTCCACATGCGGTGCATGTGCTTAAGGCACGGCCAGTCGGAACGCAGGCGTGTATAATTGGGCCACTGGCCCGACGTGTGAGTATACCATACGGCCAATATCACGGCAAGAAACAGGCGGACGCTCGTTTGGCAGGAGGCATATTGCTGCCGGGACTATATTCGCTTATCGCGCGAACCGAAGGTTCGCCTGCACCCGTTGCGACGCGGGCCAATGGCGCGGCGCTCACTGACCGGGTGCGAGCTTCGTGGTATGATCCTGCTCATCCATGATATATCTGCGGGGCGTGCCCTTGATCCCGCTGGGGGTTCCTTTGCCTGACTCACATTCTAACTTCGCCTGGAAAGCCGCCGGCCTGGTCGTTGCGGCGGCTCTCTTGTTGAGTAGCCTGCTGCTGTCTGCGCAGGCGCAGTCGCCTGGCCAGGCCAGCGCTGCGCTGGCCTGGCGCGTGCGCAGCATCGACGCGCCCAAGTGGTTCGAGGACATGGGCCCGCGCAGCCTCGCGCTCGACGCGGCGGGCCGGCCGCATGTGGCCTACGGCGGCGACCACCTGTACTATGCCTTGTTCGACGGTGCATTCTGGCAGCAGGTCGTCGCGGACGTCGGCCCCGGCGCGGGCCGGTATGCCGTGCTGACGCTCGACGCGACCGGCACGCCCCACTTCGTCTATTACGATGCCGTGCAGCACGCGGTCAGGTACGCGACGCGCGCCGTGACAGGCTGGCGCACGGAGACCGTGCAGGCGGGCGTGACGCTCGATGCGCCGCTCGGCCTTGCGCTGGACGCGGCCGGCGCTGCGCACGCGGGCTACCGGGATGCGACGACGGGCACAGTCACGTATGCGCGGCGCGATGCGGGCGGCTGGATACATGAGTCCGTCGAGGATGTCCCTGGCGGCGCGGTGGACGTGATCCTGAGCGGGGATACGCCGCACATCGTCTACGGGACCGGCGCGCTCCGCCATGCGCAGCGAGAAACAGGCGGCTGGACCATTCAGACCGTTGACCCCGCGGGCGTTATGACGGGCCGTTCCCTCGCAGTGGACAGCGGCGGCAACCCGCAGGTGGCCTACACCGGCACAAATATCGGCGGCCGCGCGGAGTTGCGGCTGGCCCGGCTCACGCGCACCGGCTGGCTCGTGCAGGTCGTGGACACGCTCTTGCCCTATCAAGTGGGGTTCGAGCCGTCGCTGCGGCTGGACAAGCAGGACTACGCGCACATCAGCTATCGGGCCTACAACGGGCTGAAGTATGCGCGCTGGACGGGCAGCGAGTGGTATCGCGTGGTCGTCGACCCGGCGGAGGGCCGCGATACCTCCCTCGCGCTGGACGCGGCGGGCACGCCCCACATCACCTACCGCCGCGGGCTGGAACTGGTGTATGCCCGGCGGCCCGGCCTCAACTGGACGTTCCGCACGCTCGACACCGCGCGCACGACCGGCCTGTATACCGCACTTGCACTGGATGTCACGGGGTACGCGGGGGACGAAGTCCACATCAGCTACCGCGACGCGGAGAGCGGCAGCCTGCGCTACGCGCGGCAGTCGGGCGAGGCGTGGGCGCTCCAGGTGGTCGATGCCACGCCGGGCCTGCCCGCTTACACGGCCATCGCACTGCAGGACGGCCTGCCCCGCATCGTCTACTACCGCTACAGCGATGCGCAGACGCCCGGCCAGCTCCGCTATGCACTCTGGACGGGCAGCCAATGGCAGCTCAGCACGATAGACGGCGACGTGGGCGCGCTGAACACCACCGGCCCGAAGCGGCCCGCGCTGCGCTTCGACTCCGGCGGTCAGCCGTACATCGCCTACTATGACGGCAGTGACCAGTCCGTCAAGGTTGCGGTGTGGACGGGCAGCGCGTGGGTCGCAGACACCGTGGCCGGGCCGACACAGACCGGCGAGGCCATCTCGCTGGCGCTGGATCAGGGAGCCGTGCTCCACGTGGGCTACTACGATGCACAGGCGGACGCCCTCATCTACGCCACGAAGGCGGCCGGGACCTGGGACAAGGCGGAGGTCGCGCAAGGCGGGTTCGCAGGCCACTTCAATTCGCTGGCGCTGGACGCCGCGGATGGGGCGCACATCTGCTTCACCCAGGAGACGGAGGCGACCTCCGACCTGCGCTATGCGCGCCTGGCGGTCGGGGGGTGGCAGGTCGAAACCGTGGAGACGGGCGCGCCGGTGACCGGCGGCTACTGCGCGCTTGCGCTGGATGACGCCGGTACGCCGCACGTGGCTTATCTCGATGACACGCGCGCGGTTCTGAAGTACGCGCACCGGGCGGGGGGAAGCTGGACGATCACAACGGTGGATGCGGCAGGAGCTGCCGGCGCGTATGCCGCGCTGGCGCTGGACGCGACCGGCGCGCCCCGCATCGCGTATGCCGGCATGACCGTGCGCGACCTCAAGTATGCGGCCCTGATAGATGCGCCTGCAGCGACCTACACGCCGACAGCGACCGCAACACCGACAGCTACGTCGTCGCCGGAGGCGACTTATACTCCAACGCCATCACCCACGGCGACATCCTCGCCTACAGCAACGGCCACGCCGACTGCGCCGCCTG
>DAOUGK010000355.1:0-23634 GCA_034429055.1 Anaerolineae bacterium
TAACGAGGCCCCATGACGCTGCCCATCATCACGCCGCTGACCCCCGCCGACCTGGATGACATCATGCCGCTGGAGCGCCGCGCCTTCAAGGACCCCTGGACGCGGCAGATGTACTACGTGGACCTGACCGACAACTTCATGGCAACCTACCTTGCGCTCCGGCCCGATCCCCAGGCTGTAGAGTTGGCGTGTCTGCCGCGCATCCTGGGCTGGGGCGGCTTCTGGCTGATGGTCGACGAGGCGCACATCTCGACCATCGCCGCGCACCCGGATTGGCGCGGCTGTGGGCTGGGGCAGTGGCTCATGGTGGCGCTCATGCAGGCGGCGTTGGAGCGGGGCGCGGTGCGCTCGACGTTGGAGGTGCGCGTCAGCAACACGCCGGCGATGCGGCTCTACGAGAAACTGGGCTACGAGGTGACGGGCAAGCGGCGGCGCTACTATCGCGACGGCGAGGACGGCCTGATTATGACAACTCCGCCGCTGGCCGACGCAGGGCTGCAGGCCCGCCTGGCCGCCGCGCGCACCGAGGCGATGACCCGCGCTGCCCGCTGCTTCGATCCAATAGAGGCGCGGCATGAGCCGGAATGACTCGCTGGCACAGGTCGCCGCGGAAGTGCGCGTCTGCACGAAGTGCCCGCTCGCGCTGGGCCGGACACACGCGGTACCCGGGGAAGGCCCGGCGGATGCCCGCATCATGTTCATCGGGGAAGGGCCGGGGCGCAACGAGGACCTGCAGGGCCGGCCCTTCGTCGGCGCATCGGGCCGCTACCTGCAAAGCTTGATGGCTGAAATCGGGCTGGACCGCAGTGAGGTATTCATCACCAACGTGGTCAAGTGCCGCCCGCCTGAGAACCGCGACCCGCAGCCCAATGAGCTGGCCGCGTGCCGCGAATACCTGGACCGGCAGCTTGCCCTGATTCAGCCGCGCGTCGTCGTGACGCTGGGCCGTCACTCGATGGCGCGCTACTTCCCCGGCCAGTCCATCACCCGGATTCACGGCCAGGCGAAACGGGTCGGCAACGTTTACTACCTGCCGCTGTTCCACCCCGCCGCGGCGCTGCGCCGGGACGACTGGCGCGCTGACATGCTGAAAGATTTCCGGCAGATACCCCATCTGCTGGCTGAACTTGACAAGACAAAGTAAGAGCATATCCGAGAACTGCTCTGGCCGGTCTCGGCTGTGGCTTCGCCACAGCACACCGAGCCAGGGGCACGGTCGGAGACCGGCCCCAGCGTGTTTTCGGATAGACACTAACTGAAGGAGGTTCTGGTTGGCGGACTCACCTCTGCGCGTGATCACCCTGGGCGGTTTCGGGGAGATCGGGAAGAACCTGCTGGCGCTGGAATACGAGAACGACATCCTCATCATTGACGCTGGGCTGATGTTCCCGGAAAGCGACATGCTGGGTATTGACCTTGTGTACCCGGATATCACCTATCTTACTCAGCGCGCCGACCGGCTGCAGGCGATTGTCCTGACGCACGGCCACGAAGACCACATCGGCGCGCTGCCTTATCTGCTCAAATATCTCGATGTGCCGGTCTATGCGACCGCGCTGACGCGCGGGCTGGCCGAAATCAAGCTCAAGGAGGCGGGACTGCTGGCCGACAGCGAGCTGCACACCGTGACCTCAGCCGACGTGCTCGACCTCGGCTGCTTCCGCGTCGAGTTCTTTCATGTGTGCCACAGCATCCCGGATGCGGTCGGCATCATCGTCCACACGCCCAGCGGCACGATCGTCCATGCGACCGACTTCAAGTTCGACCAAAACCCGGTGGACGGCAAGCTCACGGAGGTGGACAAGTTGCGCCGTGTGGGCGACCAAGGCGTGCTGCTCCTGATGTCGGACTCCACCAACGCCGACAGCCCTGGCTTCACCCCCTCCGAGCAGCAGATCAACGCCACCCTGCAGGATATCATGGCGGATGCGCCGGGCCGCATCATCCTTGCAACGTTCGCGTCCAACATCTCACGCATCCAGCAGGTGCTCAACATCGCGCGAGAGAACGGCCGCCGTGTCGGCGTCATCGGCCGCAGCATGGTCAACAACGTGCGCATGGCCGCGGCCCTGGGCTACCTGGACACGCCCTATGAAGACCTGCTCGGCACCTCGGAGATGAACAATCTGCCGCCGGAGCAGGTAGTCATCATCTGCACGGGCAGCCAGGGGGAGCCGAGCGCGGTGCTCGCGCGGCTGGCCGCCAACGAGCACGCGCAATTGCAAATCCAGACGGGCGACACCGTGGTGCTCTCCGCGACGCCGATCCCCGGCAACGAGGAGATGGTCAACCGCATCATCAATGACCTGTTCCGGCTGGGCGCGGACGTGATTTACTCGGACCTCTGCGATGTGCATGTGTCGGGCCACGGCAGCCGGGAGGACCTCAAGCTCATGCTGTCGCTGACGCGGCCGCGCTTCTTTGTGCCGATGCACGGCGAATACCGCCACCTCGTGCTGCACGCGCGGCTTGCCCGCGAGACCGGCATCCCCGCAGAGAACATGCTGGTCGTGGAGAGTGGTCGGGTGGTCGAAGTCTGGCCCGACCGCATCGCGCTGGGCGAGGAAATCAGCGGCGGGCACGTCCTGGTGGACGGTCTGAGCGTGGGCGATATCGGCGCGGCGGTGCTGCGCGACCGCAAGCACCTGTCGCGCGATGGATTCCTCGTCGCGATGGTCGCGATCGATCGCGCGACCGGCGACGTGGTGGCCGATCCGGAGATTCTGACGCGCGGCTTCGTCTACGTGGCGGAATCCGAGGAACTCATCGAGGGGGCGAAGGATCGCATGTGGCAGGTGCTGCGCACGCCCGGCGCATCTTCCTCCGCGCGCAACAAGATCAAGGACGTGCTAAGCCAGTACTGCTACAACCGCACGGGCCGCCGCCCGCTGATCCTGCCGCTGGTGTTGGAGGTGTAGACGAGACGAAAGACGAGAGACGAAGGACGAATGGGGGCATCATCCGGCCGGACGTTGTATGCTACGAAAGCGGCGCCGGGCCATTAGCCGTCTGCCGCAGCTCACCCTGCTCGTCCTTCGTCCTCCGTCCTTCGTCCCCTATTCCACCGGCGGCTCGATGGTGACGGGTTCGTTCACGTTCATCAGCCGCATCGTCGCATCCATGTTCATTCGGATGCGCGCATCCGGGTTCTCCAACTCCTCGCCCATGGACATGATCATACCGATCAGCATGCGCTGCTGGCGGAGCTGCAAGTCGCCCGTCGTCAGCCAGACCTCTGCATCGATGGTCATGTCTTTCAACAACGCCTCGATATCCTCAGCCGAAGCATCCTCGCCGAGCGTGCTGGTCAGGGCGCTCATGTCGAACTTCGCCGGATCGACCGTGAAGCGCAGGTGCGAAACGGACTCGCCGTTCAGCTCCGTGTCCTCCACCCACTCAACATCGGTGGCGTCGGCAAAGGCCTCGAGCATGTCGTTCGGGTCCATGCCGCCGGGCAGCGCCGCCCCAGCCTGATCCGCCTCGGCCATCTGCCATTCCGCATCCGCTCCGGCGCGCACCCAGACCGTATCCTCGATCATGACCATTTCCATCTGAATCTGTTCGCCTGCGGCCTCCATATCAAGCTGCATGCGCATCTTGTTCTTCATGGCCGCCGCGTCCAGGATCTCCATCGCACCGGTGCCCGTGGCCGTCATCGTAAAGCCCGCCAGCGCCTCAGCCGCAGGGCCAAGCGCCTCAGCCGCCGCCTCGTCCGCGGGCTCCATGGTCATCACCATGTCATACTCGAACTCCGCAGTTTTCATGGCATCGCCCGAACTGGCATAGAGCAGCGCGCCCAGGGGATCACTCTGCACATCCGGGATGCTGCCGGCGGACTCTGCGGTCGCCGTGGGTTCAGCCGTTGCGGTAGGTTCTGAGGTTGCAGTCGGTTCCGCTGTCGCGGTCGGCGCAGTTGTCGCCGTCGCCGCGGTCGTCGGCTCAACAGCCACCGCAGGGGCAGCCGGCGGGGGGGCCGTACATGCGCCCACGGCCACCACCAGAAGGAGTCCGATCACCGAGCTCAGTGTGTGCTTCTTCATCAATAAATGCTCCTTTCAGCATAGGCGCAGGGATGCCGCACGCCCATTCTTCCATTATAGCCCTACTGTGCGGCCTGCGAAAGTAACGCCGCGACCGTTTGTTAGAACTAAACTACGCAATCCAGACCCGATGGTTGCGCCGATTAGCAACCTTGATTCCCATTTTCGCGCACGCTGAGTTGACAAGACCAGTGCCAGGCGGCACAATAGGTCATCATACAGCCACTACATCACAGAGGAGCACGACGATGCCTGTCATGCGCAGTGTCCTGATCGCCCTATCCCGCAACAAAGCCCTGCAAGATCTCATCGTGCGCGTGCCCGTCTCGCGGCGCATGGCTCGGCGCTTCGTCTCCGGTGAGACCCTGGCCGACGCGATCAGCGCGGTCCAGGCGCTCAACGCACAGGGGATGCTCGCCACGCTCGACCACCTGGGCGAAAACGTCACCAGCGAGCCGGAGGCCATCGCCGCCGCCGACGAGTATCTGGCCGCGCTCGAAGCCATCCATGCCTCCGGCGCGCAAACCAACGTCTCCGTCAAGATGACGCAGATGGGCCTGGACGTGGGCGATGAATTCTGCTACTACAACGCCGGCCGCATCATCCGCCGGGCTGCCGAGCTGGGCAACTTCGTCCGCATCGACATGGAAGGCTCGCCGTACACCGCACGGACCCTGGCGCTGTATCGGCGGCTGCGGCAGCGCCATGACAACATCGGCATCGTCGTCCAGGCGTACCTGCACCGGACCCAGTCAGATGTCGAGGCACTGATCGACGAGGGCATCGGGCACTTCCGGCTGTGCAAGGGCGCATACGATGAACCGGCGGACATCGCCTATCGCGAACGGCCGCGCGTGACGCAGGCGCTCAACGCGCTGGTGCGCACCTGCCTGGAGCCTGCCGCCCGCACAAAGGGCGCCTACGCGGCCGTCGCTTCGCACGACGAGGAAGTCATCAACTTCACGCGCGCGTACGCGTACCGGCAGGACATCCCGCCGGACGCCTACGAATTCCAGATGCTCTACGGCATCCGCCGGGAGCTGCAAGCCGAGCTGGTGCGCCAGGGCTACAAGATGCGCGTCTACGTGCCCTATGGCACGCACTGGTATCCGTACTACATGCGCCGCCTGGCGGAGCGCCCCGCCAACCTGCTGTTCTTCCTGCGCGCATTTGTGGGCGATTGACGATTGCCGATTGAAGATTACAGATTGTTGATTACGGGTTCGAGCTGGCTGCCCGACGGTTGATAGAGCGCGACGGCGGATGCGGAACGGGGTTATATCGAACACAGCTAGAAATTGCAGACAGCCTAATCTGCAATCTTCAATCTGTAATCTTCAATCTCCAAAGGGGGAACCATGACCGACAAACCACTCCAGGGCAAATGGGCCCTGATTCTGGGCGCTTCGAGCGGGTTCGGCGCCGCCGCAGGCCGCGCCCTGGCCGCCGCCGGCATGAACATCGCCGGCGTCCACCTGGATTTGCGGGGGACGCTGGCGACAGCCAAAGCCGTCATTGCGGAGATCGAGGCGCTCGGCGTCCAGACGTACTTCGTCAACACCAACGCGGCGGACGCTGAAAAGCGCGCCAAAGTTCTGGATGGATTAGCCGAGGTATTGGGGCCCGATGGCAAGGTTCACGTCGTCATGCACTCGCTGGCCTTCGGCACGCTCAAACCGTTCATCGCAGATAATCCCGAGGACGCGATTGAACAGGCGCAGATGGAGATGACCTCCAACGTGATGGCGCACAGCCTGGTCTACTGGACGCAGGACCTCGTGCGCCGCAACCTGCTGACGCGCGGCAGCCGCATCTTCAGCATGACCAGCGAGGGCAGCACGCGCGTCGTCCCGAACTACGGCGCGGTCTCCGCGGCCAAGGCCGCACTGGAATCGCACACGCGACAGCTCGCCATGGAGCTGGGTTCGCGCGGCATCCTGGTCAATGCCATCCAGGCCGGCGTGACGGACACGCCCGCGCTGCGCAAGATTCCCGGCAGCGACAAGATGATCGACCTGACCATGCAGCGCAACCCCATCGGCCGCATGACCACGCCGGAGGATGTCGCCGCAACCATCGTCGCCCTGAGCCATCCGAGCATCCAGTTCATCAGCGGCTCGGTCATCTTCGTGGACGGCGCGGAAGCCGTCGTCGCCTACCCGAAAGCCTGACGCACACCATGCCCGCCAACCTGGACCCCTTCGCCATCCTCCGCGGCAAGACCGCGGTCATCACCGGCAGCGGCCGCGGCATCGGCCGGGCCATCGCGCTTGAGCTGGCCGCGCGCGGCGCCAACGTGACCGTCAACTACTTCCGCCACGCGGCCCAGGCCGAGCAGACCGCAGCCGAGGTCGAGGCCGCGGGCGGCCAGGCCCTCGTGGTCAAGGCGCATGTAGGCGAGATCGAGGGCGTGCAGCAGCTCGTCCGGGCCGCGGCGGAAGCATTCGGCGGGGTGGACATCTTCATCGGCAATGCGGCCTCCGGCGTGTTGCAGCCCGTCGTCGCGCAGCAGCTCAAGGGCTGGGACTGGACGCTCAACATCAACGCCCGTTCCATCCTCTTCGGCGCGCAGGCCGCGATCCCCTACATGCAGCGCCACGGCTGGGGCCGCATCATCGGCATCACCAGCTTCGGCTCGCGGCGCGTCCTGCCGGAGTACAGCGTGGTCGGCGTCAGCAAAGCGGCCATCGAAACGCTCATCCGCTATCTCGCGGTCGAGCTGGCGCCCCAGGGCATCATCTGCAACGCAGTCAGCCCGGGGGTGGTCGAAACCGAGGCGCTGAACTTCTTCCCCAGCAAGGACGCCATCCTCAGCGAAGGGCTGCGCCGGACGCCCGCGGGCCGCTTCGTCACGCCGGAGGAGGTCGCCCGGTTCGTCGCCTGGCTCTGCACCGATGATGCACGCATGATCGTAGGCCAAACCCTCATCATCGACGGCGGGTACGAGTTGATGGCGTGACAGGCGGGCGATCAACGAAGTTACCCTGAGCGGAGCGACCGCAGGGAGCGCAGTCGAAGGGCGTAACGGGCGGCAGGTCGATCATCAGGCGGCACAGGCAAGGATGCGATGCGCTATTACGATTTCACGCTTACCATCACCGAGCACGAAAAACAGGGCTATGACCTGACGGCCACGAGCAGCGAGACGGGGCGGGTGTCCGTCGTGCTGCCGCTGCCCCCGCCGGAGCTCAAGACCCGGCTCGGCCGCGTGAGCGAGGTGCTGCACGGCGGCGCGGCAGACGAGGCCGCACGCACCGCGGGCGAGGCCCTGTTCCGCTGGGCCGCGCCAGGTCCCGTGGAATCGCATCTGCGCGTCGCCTGGGATCGGGCGCAGCGGAGCCGCGCGGGGCTGCGCATCCGGCTCAGCATCGACCCGCCGGAGATTGCTGCGTGGCCGTGGGAGCTGCTGCGCGATCCGGCGCGCGGGCACGTTTTCGCGACCTCGCCCGCCACCCTGCTCGTGCGTTACTATGACCAGACCCAGCACTTCGGCAGCCTGGCCGAGCAGGAGACGGCCCTGCCGCTGAACCTGCTGTTAGTACTGCCTGCAACCTCCGACCTGCAACTGGCCCAGGAACGCCAGAACATCGAGCGCGTGGTGGCGGCCATGCCGGACGTGCTGCGGCTGCACGTGCTCGATGGGATTGTCACCCGCACGGACCTGACCGACGCGCTGCTCGTGGGCAACTATGACATCGTCCACTTCAGCGGGCACGGCACGTTCACCGACGGCCGCGGCTACATCAGCCTCAACCATCCGAACGGCAAGCTCGATTGGGTGGATGGTGCGGCCCTGTCGCAGATTGCAGTCAACTACCAGGCCACACGGCTGGTGATCCTCAACGTTTGCAGCAGCGGGCGCGTCGATGATGCGCGGGCCTTTCAGGGCCTGGCGCCGCAGATGGTGCGCTTCGGCGTCCCTGCCGTCGTCGCCATGCAGTATCCCATCGGCGACGATCCGGCCATCACGTTTGCGCGTGAATTCTACAAATCGCTGTGCCTGGGCGAAGGCGCAGGCCAGGTGGATGTGGCGGTCGCCTACGCGCGCAGTATGCTGGCGATCGTTCATCCCCACAGTCCGGCCTGGGCTGCGCCCGTCCTGTACACCCACGCGGCCGACGGCGTCATCTACCGGCTGACACCCGCGACAGACAGCCGCTCCGCGCTGGATCCGATCCTGCGCCGCGCGCGACTGGAGACCTTACAGGCCTCACTGGATGAGTCGGCGGCGCTGGACGACGACTTCAAAGGCGCAGATGCCGCGAGCCTGTTCGCCTGGCGCCAGACCTTGCGCCGCGCGGAAGAATCCTACCGTGCGCGGCTGAATGACCCGCAGCGCGAGGTGCGCGACCTCGCCGGGCGCGGCCTCGAGCTGGTCCAACAGCGCCTTCAGGCCCTGGATGCAGCGTTGACGGCCACGGCGCGCAAGTAGCATTCTGCGGGCCACAAGAAGGCCGGTTGAGGGGACTGCCTCAACCGGCCTTCTGTTTAGGTCTGCTCATCGCCTACATCCACCCCCTGCGCACGAACACGCGAACCACGATCAGCACCGGCACCAGCGAAACCACGATAATCAACGGGAACGCCCACGGTATATCCCCCATTGGCACCGGCACGTTCATGCCGAACAGGCTGGCAACCAGGGTCGGCAGGGCGATCACGATCGTTGCGGCGGCCAGGAACTTCATCACGATGTTCATGTTGTTCGAGATGATGGACGCAAACGCATCCATCATGGAACTGAGAATGTTGCTGGCAATGTTCGTCATTTCGATGGCCTGCTGGTTCTCGGTGATGACATCCTCCAGCAGGTCCTCATCCTCCGGATAGGTGCGGAAGAAGCCTGACCGGTGCAGCCGCTCCATCATCAGCTCGTTGGCCTTGAGTGCGGTCGTGAAGTAGACCAGGCTCTTCTGATACTTCAGCAGCCCCAGCAGCTCACGGTTCTGCATCGACATCTGGAGACGGTCCTCCAGCGCATCCACCGACTTGTTGATCTCGCGCAGATAGGCCAGGTATTTGCTGGCCGCGTTGAGCAGCAGTTGCAGGATGAAGCGGTTGCGCTTGGCCGTCGAAAGGCCCCGAATCCGGCCGCTCGCCATCTCCCGCAGGAGGTCGTGGTCGTGGCGGCAGACGGTCATAATCCACTGGCCGTCCATCACGATGCCCATAGGAATGGTCGTGTAGGGTATGTCGGACTGCGCACCCTGGTAATAGGGCACCCGCAGCAGAATCATCGTTTCGCCGTTCTCGCGCTCGACGCGGGGTCGCTCATCGAGGTCCAACGGATAGGTGACGAACTCGTATGGAACGTCGAGCTCGCGCAGCTTCATCAGCTCCTCGGGTGTCGGGTCAACCACGTTGATCCAGCAGCCCTTGGTAATCTCATCGATGACTTCGAGTCCCTGCTCTCCGGTCTTGTACATCGTGATCATTGCTGCCTCCTTGCCGGCGGCCTGACAGCCCCATGCGCGCAAGCGTCACGCGTGGCCTGACGCCAGACGTGACGAGACGCCGCGCACCCGGTCGCTGCCAGGATGAGACGGCCTGTTCAGAGTATCAGAATGACAGCAGGAGCAAGTTAACGCTGCCGGCTCACCTTCTCACAGGTGATCCGGCGGTCAGGAGGTCTAGTTCCTGACGGGGATCACAGGGGAGAGGTCGAGCATACGCAGGGGCCGGCGCGACACCGGCTGCTGCTGTG
The DNA here is from genome assembly GCA_034429055.1 of Anaerolineae bacterium. GTDB lineage: Bacteria > Chloroflexota > Anaerolineae > CG2-30-64-16 > CG2-30-64-16 > MWBF01. The sequence goes on from DAOUGK010000355.1 coordinate 9,745, forward strand.
TTTGATTGTGCCGGAGCGCCGATCCCGCCGACCATGTCGGCGGCGTCGGGCTGCCGGCGCTGCTCGTACTACCAGGTTTTGTGTCCATAAACCTAAGTTCTACATCCTCGGGCGCTCGATGCCCTGGAACCTCGGCAAGTGCTGGCCGGGCCCCCGGAAGCTGGGCTCCCAATCGCTTCAATACACCGCCGCGATTAGCAGGTATTTCGTTCACCTATTGTACTACATGTAGCGGGTTTGTACAAAAAATCGTTCGTAGTCGGCGCTGAAGCGCCGACTACGAACCCAACACTTGGTCTACCACGTCGGCAGCACGAAGGGCGGGATGGCCGCGGCGCGGCCCTGCAAATGGTCCAGCGCCCAGCCCAGCGCGTCCTGGTCGCGCCACGGATGTTCCACCGTGCCGAAACACATCGACTGCTCGTGGCCCTTCCCGCACACTACGACTACGTCACCGGGCCGCGCATGTTGCACCGCATAGAGGATCGCGCGCTGGCGGTCGGGGATGCCCACGAAGTCGCGGCCCTCCACCCGCCCCAGCTTGACCATCTCGCCGGTCGTCTCGGCCATAATCGCGGCGAGTTCTTCCGTGCGCGGGTCCTCGGCGGTGACTACCGTGAAGTCGGCGCGGCGCGCGGCAACCTGTCCCATCAGGCGGCGCTTCTCGCGGTCGCGCAGGCCCGCGCTGCCGAACACGCAGATGACGCGCCCCTTGCGACCCGCCAACCCGCGCACCGTGTCCAGTGCAACCGCCAGCGCATTAGGCGTGTGCGCGAAATCCACGATGGCCGTGAACGGCTGGCCGCGGTCGAGGCGCTCCATGCGGCCGGGAATGCCCTTCATGGCAGCCACACCCGCGCTGACCGCGTCCGGCGACAGCCCCAGCGCCAGCCCTGCTGCGGCCGCCGCCAGGATGTTCGAGATGTTGAAATCCCCGACGAGCGGACTGCGTCTCAGGAACGGCGCGACATCTGCCGCTAAGTCACCCGTGGCCGCGATCGTAAAAGCAAGCCCGTCCGGGCGATGCGTCACGTCGTGCGCGGTCAGGTGCGTGCCCGGCCCCGCCGCCGGACCCCGGCCATAGGTGAAGGTGCGCGCCGCAGGCAGCGCGGCCAGGTATTCGAACGAGGAATCATCGCGGTTCAGCACCGCGCTCTTGGGCGGCCGGTTGATGCCCGGCTTTTCGGCCAGGTGGGGCGGCTGCCCGGTCAGCGAGCGAAAGAGCATGGCCTTCGCGGCGCGATATCCGGCATAGTCGCCGTGGAAGTCCAGGTGTTCGTGGGTGATGTTGGTCACGACCGCCACATCGAACAGGCAGCCTGTCACCCGGTGCTGCGCCAGGCCGTGGGACGTCACTTCCAGCACTCCGACTTCCGTCCCGACCGCGCGCATCTCACTCAGATAATGCTGCACGTCCGCCGCATCCGGCGTGGTGGTGTGCAGCCCCGTGTCGTACACCGCGTCCCCGATGACCGCATTGACCGTGCTGATGAGCCCGGCGCGGCGGCCCGCCGCGCGCAAAATGGCATAGAGCAGATTGGTGGTCGTGGTCTTGCCATCCGTGCCCGTCACGCCGATGAGAGCCAGCGCACGGCTCGGATGCCCCTCCCACGCCGCCCAGAGCCAGCCCAGCGCCGCGCGGCCGTCCGCCACCTGCACATACGTGGCTGCGCCCGTAGCTGCGCCCGCAGCCGTCTCACCGGCAGGCGTCTCGCCTACAATGGCTGTCGCGCCGCGGCTCACCGCATCGGGGATGTAGCGGTGTGCATCCGTGCCGACCCCGCGGTACGCGACGAACAGCGCACCGGGGACAGCCTGGCGCGAGTCTGAGACGATGCGGGTGATGGGGATATCGGTTGGACCGGCGACCGCGGCAATATCGGGCACATCCTGGAGCAGTTGGGCCAGTTGCATGTCAGCGAGGGTCCGTCCTGCCCGTGGAGACAGGTCGCGGCGCGCCGCCGACCGGCGTCACACGCAGGCCGCGCCAGCGGCATTCGCTGTTGACGCACCGGTAGCGCCGCACTGGCACCAGGATGCTGATGAGCCGGTCGCCGATGTTACGGTGCTTGCGATGGATGTTGCCGCCACACCTGGGGCAGCGCAGCGCGGTGAAGGCCTCGCTGTGCTGGAACCGCCAGCGTATGCGCCAGACCAGGGCCACTATTGCCGCGATGACCAGCAGGTAGCCGAGCAGATCGGAAGCGGTCAAACGCTGGATGGTCTGCCCGACCCGCTCGCTCAACTGCGCGCTGCCCCGAAAGAGGGCCATGGCTGCATTGCGCAGCCAACGGAACAGGGTTTCGCGGATATTCATGTCCTCGAGGATGAGGAACAGGCCGGCCGCGACCACCAGTGCCCAGATGATCTCAAACCGGTAGCGGCGCCAGATGGTCTGCCAGCCGCGCTCGCGACCGGATCTATGGCGCGACCGACGTGCGTCCATGACTCGATCGTTCATCGTCTGTGCGTCCTCTTTTGTGTCGTGCAGCGCCGGTCACGCGCAGGTGTCCCGGCGACTGAGGGCTGTCATCGCAGGGCCAACAGCAACGAGCGCGCAGACTCGGATGCCCAGGCAATCACGCGTCCGGGCACGATGCCCAACAACAAGGTAATCACGGCCGTGATAGCAAGTGCGCTTTGGAGCGGCCGCCCCACGCGGATGGGCTCGCCCTCCTCCGTGGCCGGGACGAAAAACATGTAGCGGACGATATTCAGGTAGTAGAAGGCGGCCACTACGCTGTTGATGGCGGCAATCGCCAGCAGCACCCACATCTGGCTCTGCACGGCCGCACCGAAGACGAAGAACTTGCCGATGAAGCCGCCGGTGGGCGGGATGCCGGTCAATGACAGCAGGAAGAAGAACAGCAGGGCGGCCAGCCACGGGGCGCGCCGCGCCAGCCCGCTGTAGTCCTTGATGTCCAGCTTGCCCGTCGCATCCTCGATGGCCGTCACGACCGCAAACGCGCCGACATTGGTGAACAGGTACGCCAGCAGGTAGATGAGCACCCCGTTGATGCCGGTGAAGGTCTTCGCCGGATCACCCAGCACCGCGGCCACGCCGATGAGGATGTAGCCCGCCTGCGCGATGGAGGAGTAGGCCAGCAGGCGCTTGACGTTGGTCTGGCGCAGCGCGGTCAGGTTGCCGAGCGTCATGGTGACGACGGAAAGGGCGACCAGCAGGCTGATCCACTGGGACGCGATGGACGCGTCGCCCATGCCGACCAGGAAGACGCGCATCAGGATGGCGAAGCCGGTGGCCTTCGACGCGGTCGACAGGAACGCGGTCACCGGCGTCGGCGCGCCCTCGTAGGTGTCCGGCGCCCACTGGTGGAAGGGCACCAGGCTGGCCTTGAACCCGAAGCCCGCCAGCAGCAGGACAATCGCGGGCGTCAGCAGCCAGGCGGACTGCCCCGCCGCGCTCGTGCTCAGGCCCGCAGCCAGCCCGGCCAGGTCGGTCGTGCCGGTCGCGCCGTAGAGCAGCGACATGCCATACAGCATGACCGCGGAGGCGGTCGAGCCGTAGAGGAAATACTTCAGCGCGGCCTCGCCCGATTTGCGATCCTGGCGGAAGTAGCCGGCCAGCACGTAGCTGGTGATGCTGAGGAACTCCATGCTCAGGTAGATCATCACCAGGTTGCTGGCGCTGACCGCCAGGCAGATGGCGAGCGCAGTCGCCAGCAGGAACGCGTAGAACTCGCCGCTGAAGGGCGTGCGGGTCTGCATGTACGGCGTGGAGAGCAGGATGATCAGTGCGACCGCCAGCAGCGCAAACGCCTTGAAGAACAGCGCAAACGGGTCGAGCACCAACATGGTTGCCACGCTGACGTTGGCGCCGATGCTGGGAATCAGGCCCAGGGCCGCGACGAACAGCACGGCCAGCGCCACGTAGGGCAGGAGCCGGCCGCGCGACTCTCCCGCCCGGCGGAGCCAGACGAGGTCGAGCAGCAGCACCAGCGCCGCGCCGCCGAGCAGGATCAGCTCGGGCAGGAGATAGGTCAAATCACTGGCTCTCATGCGTCACTTGCCTGCAAAGCCATTCATCAGCGCCACGAAAGCGGTGTTGAAGAAGTTCAACAGCGGCGCGGGGAAGATGCCGAACAAGATCATGAAGGCCACCAGCGGCCAGAGCGTCACCTTCTCGAAGAAGGCCACATCCTTCGGTTCGTGCAGTTCTGCGCCCGTCTCCACGTCGGACCAGTGCGCCACCTTGTGCGGGTCATACTCGCCCAGGAAGGTGTATTGCACGATCTTCCACAGGATGTAGGCTGCCGTCAAGACGAGGCCCAGGATGCCGACCGCGGCCCACAGCCGCACGATCTCGAAGGCGCCGCGGAAGACGAACAGCTCGCTCCAGAAGCCGGCCAGGCTGGGCAGGCCGAGCGAGGTAAACGCGGCCACGGCGAACAACCCGTAGTAGTAAGGCATCCGCGAGCTTAACCCGCCGAACATCTTGAGGTCGCGCAGGTGGGCCCGCTCGTAGATCACGCCGACGAGGAAGAACAGGGCGCCCGTGCTCAACCCGTGAGAGAACATCTGGAAGGCCGCGCCGTTGAGCGCCATCGCGCTGGCATCCACCCACTCAGGGTTGCCGATGGCATAGGCCGCCGCGCCCACGCCGAGCAGGACGTAACCCATGTGGCTCACGGAGGAGTAGGCAATGAGCCGCTTGAGGTCCCACTGGGCCAGCGAGACCAGCGCGCCGTAGATGATGGAGATGACCCCCAGGATGACGATAACCAGCGCATACCGCTTCGCCGCATCCGGGAACACCGGCAGCGCGATACGGATGATGCCGTACGCGCCGAGCTTCAGCAGCACGCCCGCCAGGATGACCGAACCGGCGGTCGGCGCCGCGGTATGGGCGTCGGGCAGCCAGGTGTGGAACGGGAAGCTCGGCACCTTGATGGCGAAGGCGATGAAGAAGGCGAAGAACGCCAGGCCGGAGAGCAGCGTGCTGTCGGCAAACGGCCGCAGCCGCGCGGCCTCGACGATATCGAACGTGCCGGTCGTGAAGTAAATCGCCAGGATCGCCAGCAACATGAAGACGGACCCGGCCAGGGTGTACAGGAAGAACTTGATGGCGGAATACTGCGGGCGGTCCTTCGGCTGGCCCCAGATGCCGATCAGGAAGTACATCGGGACGAGGCCGATTTCCCAGAAGACATAGAACAGCACGAGATCGAGCGCCACGAAGACGCCCAACATGCCCATCTCCAGCAGCAGGAACAGGAAGAAGAATTCGCGCACGCGCGTCTTGATGGTGCGCGCTGAGTACCACAGCCCCAACGTGGTCAGGAAGGTGCTGAGGAAAATCATCGGCACGCTCAACCCGTCCACGCCCATGTGGTAGTTGACGTTGATGGCCCGAATCCAGGGCATGTTGACCTCGAACTGGAAGCCGCCGGCCGCCTTGTCGTAGGCGAACCAGAGCAGGATAGCCAGCCCCAGCGGCAACAGGCTGATGGCAATCGCGCCCCTCTTGATAAGCTTCTCCTCGCCCGGCTTGTCGAGATTCAGCCACTTGCCCCACGGCAGCAGCGTCAGGACCGCGCCGAGGAGCGGCGTGAAGGTGATTATCGTCAACAGCAGGTTGTTCATCAAAGACCCCTCCGATGGACCGGGTTGCGCGAAATGACCGGGTTGTGCGAAATAAACGAAGATTGCATGTTACTCATTTGGGCAGCAGCAGGAACGCGCCCAACAACAGTGACACGGCCACCAGCCCTACCAGCAGGTAGTTCTGCGCCTTGCCCGTCTGGATGACCCGCAGCGCGCTGCCGAGCCAACCCGCCACCGCACCAATGCCGTTGACCGCGCCGTCGACGATGCGGAAGTCAAATCGGTGGCTGAGCTGCGCCAGCCAGCGGCCGACCATGCCCGCGCCATCCACGATGGTGTCATCGATGACGTTGGAGTCGAACTTGAACAGCGCGTTCGCCAGCCTCTGCGTCCCCCTGATGAAGACCCGGTGATACAGCTCGTCGAAATAGTACTTGTTCTGCAGGATCGGATAGAGCCGGCCCAGCGGCCGCGCCAGCGGGTCGAGCGTGTCGCTCTGCCCGCGCGCCGCATATCCGCGATAGACCGTCCAGCCCAGGAACAGCCCGCCCAGCGCGACCACCAGCGACGTGAGCAGCGGGACCGCGTTGAAGGGCAGCGTCGCGGCCTCGATGTGGAGCGCCTCCGCCAGGCCCCCGATGTAATGGTGGAACGGATTCGACGACAGCGCGCCCAGGCCCGGGAACGACTCGGGGATGCCCACCCAGCCTGCGCCGACCGCGAAGACGGCCAGCACCATCAGCGGGACAGTCATCCAGGCGAAGATGCTGTCGTGCTCCGATGCATGCTCGGCAGCCTCGGTGCGCGGCCGGCCGAAGAAGGTCATCACAATCTGCCGCGCAGTATAGAACGCGGTCAGCAGCGCGGCGAGCGCGAGCACAAGGAAGATAACCGTGTGGCCGTGGCCCCACGCGTCGGCCAGGATTTCGTCCTTCGACCAGAAGCCCGCGGTGACGAGCGGGAAGCCGCTCAACGCGAGCCCGCCGATGATGAAGGTCCAGGCGGTGCGCGGCATCCGGCTGAACAGCCCGCCCATGTTGCGCATATCCTGCGGATCGAAGACGTGACCGGGTGAGACGGTGACATGGTGACCGGGTGAGGCGTCATGCGCGCCGGCGGCTGCATGGCCGTGGCCGTGCGCCGCTTCGTGATGCCCGTGCTCCATGCCGTGAATCACGCTGCCGGAGCCGAGGAACAGGAGCGCCTTGACGAATGCGTGCGTCAGCAGGTGGAAGGTCGCCGCAACGTACGCGCCCATGCCCAGCGCCGCGAACATATAGCCGAGCTGCGAGATGGTCGAGTAGGCCAGGACCTTCTTGATGTCGTTCTGGGCCAGCGCGATCGTCGCAGCGAACAGTGCGGTGAACGCGCCGATGAACGAGATGAACTGGAGCGCCGCGCCGTGCTCGACCGCCTGCATCAGCGGGAAGGTGCGGATAACCAGGTAGACGCCCGCAGACACCATCGTGGCCGCATGAATCAGCGCGGAGACGGGCGTCGGGCCTTCCATTGCGTCGGGCAGCCAGACGTGGAGCGGGAACTGCGCGCTCTTGCCGATGGCCCCGGTGAAGATCAGGATGGCGATGACGGTGGCCCACGGCGTCGGCCCGAAGACGGGCACGTTGACGGTCGTCGTCGCCAACCGCTCCAGCACCGCCGGCTGGAAGATGTCCGCGAAGCTCAGCGAGCCGGTCAGCCCGTACAGCAGCAGGAAGCCGGCCAGCATCCCCGTGTCGCCGATGCGCGTGGTCAGGAACGCCTTGAGCCCGGCCTCTTTCGGCGTGATCTGCTTGGGGTTAGGATACTTGCGCGCGAACCAGAAGCCGATCAGCAGATACGAGCACAGGCCCATGATCTCCCAGAACAGCAGCGCGAGGATGAAGTTGTCGGCCAGGATGAACCCGAGCATGCCCGTGGCAAACAGGGCAATATAAGCGAAGAAGCGGCTGGCGAGCCGATCGACATGGCCCGGCTCCGCCGGCTTGCCGCGCTCGTCTTCGCCAGCGTGAGCTGGCGCTTCCGGCTTGCCCACGCCCATGTAGCCGACCGCGTAAACGAAGATCAGGAAGCAGACGAAGGGCACCATGAACAGCATCGCAGCGGACAGCGGGTCCAGCGCAAACCCGAATGCCTGCCAGGTGCGGCCGGTCGGCAGCCAGTCGCGGAACACGCGGAAGGGATGCTCACCGAAGTGCTCGATGCCGAACGTCGTGAACGTGATGGCCCAGCCCAACACCCATGCCAGGCCGATGCCGCCGAGCGCCAGCCCCGCGCTGAGCTTCTTGCTGCGGTGCGCCCACAACACGATAAGGGCAAACGCCGCCAGCGGCAGGAAGGGCAGAACCGGCGTCAGGTTGAAAATGGCCGGGAAGGAAGACGCTTGTTCGCTCATCGGCTATCCCTTCATCATGTCGATTTCTTCGACATTCACCGTGTTGCGCTGGCGATAAATCGCGATGATCAGGGCCAGGCCCACCGCAGCCTCCGCGGCCGCCACGGTAATCACGAAAATGGCGAAGAGCTGGCCCGTCATCTGGTCAGGCCCGGTGTGCCGCCAGAAGGCCAGGAGGTTGATGTTGACCGCGTTGAGCATCAGCTCGACGCCCATCAGGATGCCGACGGCGTTCCGCCGCGCCAGCGCGCCGAAAACCCCGATGCAAAACAGGGCCGCAGCCACGAGCAGATACCAGGAGAGTGGGACCATAAGTTGGCTCCGCAAGAATTACTAATTACTAATTACTGGTTACTCACGTTCGCGGGCGACGATGATCGCGCCGATCATGGCGACGACCAGCAGCACCGACGCAACTTCGAAGGGGACCGCGTACGCGCCGACGAAGTCCGTGCCCAATCGTGCGATGGCATCCGCCGGCACGTCACCGACCGGTGCGCCGCCCGCGGCCGCAGGCCACGGGACGCGCGTGACGATCACGGCCAGGGCCACGAACAGCAGCGCGGCGAAGCCGCCCACCACGCCCCACTGGCTGTTGAAGCGCGCCTGATTCGGGTCCATGATGCCCCGGCTGAGCATGATGGCGAAGATAATCAGCGTGGAGATCGCGCCGACATATACCAGGATCTGCGTGACCGCCAGGAACTCGGCATGGAGGAAGATAAAGATCGCCGCAATGCCGAAGAATGTCGCCACCAGCCAGAGCGCCGCGCGGAGCAGGTTGCGCGTGGTCACGGTCATCAGTGCCGCACCGAGCGTCAGGAGAGCCAGGATGATAAAGATGGCCTGCTGCATGAACGCCTTCCTAAAAGTCCCTAACAAAGCCTCTGGGACCGGTCTCGGACCGTGCCCCTGCATAACATCTACGCCGTGGCCCAGCCGTGCTGCGCCGCATAGCGCCGTGCAGCCCGCCCCAGGAGCAGACCGGCCACCACGATGATCGCCGCGTTGCCCACCAGGAGCAGGATCATCTGCACGAGGTTGGGGCCCACCTGTTCCGGCTGGCGGCCGACCTGGAGCACGATGGCCGACCAGAGCAGATTGGCAAGCGACGCGGGCACCAACACCTTCCACGCGAACGCCAGCATCTGATCGATGCGGAAGCGCGGCCATGTGCCGCGGATCCACATCAGCAGGAAGATGACGGCCAGGGTCTTGATGATAAAATAGAGCGGCCCCAGCACGGGCGCCACGGACGCAAACGGCCCCCGCCAGCCCCCCAGAAACAGGGTGGTCGTGATGGCCGAGATGGCGAACAGGTTGCCGTATTCGGCAATGTAGAACCAGCCGAACTTCAGTCCGCTGTACTCGACGAAATAGCCGGCCACGATTTCCGAGTCGGCCTCCAGCAGGTCGAAGGGCGCGCGGCCCGTCTCTGCGGCCGCGGCCAGCAGGTAGGTGATGAAGGCCACGGGCAGCACGAAGATGAAGGGCACCACCTGCCGCTCGACGATATCGCCCATCCGCATGGTGCTGGTGACCAGGACGACCGCAGCGATCGACAGCACCATCGGGACCTCGTAGCTGAGGAGCTGCGCGACCACGCGGAACGCACCCAACAGCGCGAACTTATTGTTGGAGGACCAGCCGGCCATGATGACCGCGATGGTCGTAATCGAGCCGACCGCCACCACGTACAGCGCGCCGATGTTGAGGTTCTGGCCGATCATGCCGCGTCCGAAGGGCACGACCGCCCACAGCAGCGCGGCCGCGCCGGCAATGAGGATGGGCGCGAGGTTGAAGACGGGCTTGTCGGCGCCGCTCGGCACGATGTCCTCTTTGATGAGCATCTTGACGGCATCGGCGATGGCCTGGAAGATGCCGAAGGGCCCGACGCGGTTGGGGCCGATGCGGTTCTGGATGCGGCCAATGACCTTGCGCTCCATCCAGGTCAGCGTCAGGGTGGCAAGGACCGGCATCAGCACCAGGATAATGCCGACGATCAGATAGTTGACCAGGTCCACGCCCCAATCGGGCAGGAAGCCGCTGATCCAGGTCGTCCAGGAGCGTGCCAGGTTGACGAAGAAGTTACGAATGTAATCCATCAATGCCACTCCAGGGCTTTCTTGCGCCAGGCATAGAGCAAGCCGCCGAGCAGGATGGCGACGAACAGCGCCATCTCCACCAGCGCATAGAGTCCCAGCTTGTTATAGGCCACGGCCCACGGAAAAACGAAGATGGCTTCCACGTCGAACACGACGAAAATGAGGGCATACAGATAGTACTGGGCCTTGAACTGCACCCACGTATCACCGATGGTTTCCATGCCGCACTCGTAGGTCGTATTTTTTGCGGGGTTGGGTTTCTTGGGGCGAATCAGCCAGGACATCACAAGCCCGATGACTGGCAGAGCAAAGGCAATCACGGCGAAAATGCCGATAAACGCGTACTGCGACAGCACGGTCTACCCTCCTTTGGGCCGCGCAAGCAACAGGCTTGCGCCATATGTACCAACGAGGCCAATATAGACACATGGTGTACTGGACAGAGGAAGCGCATACCGTCCAGCGTGAAAGCTCGCACATTGTAACACAGACGCATAAGGAATGCAAAGCAGCAAACAGGGCTTTCTGTAACTTACCGCACTTGCACCATGAAGAAGCGATGTGATTTTGGTTTGACAAAGGCCGAAGCTTCGTGATAGACTGCGCTAGTCTGCGGCCCGGACAGGGCTGGCAAGTCGCACCTGTCCCCAAACCAGCCATCCAGCCTGATACCAGCCAGCAATGGAGTATACAAGGTTATGCCAGAAGGCTATCTTCCGATACTCGTGATGGTCATTATCGCCTCGGTCTTCGCCGTGATCGCACTGAGCGTCTCGGCGCTGCTGGGCCCCCGCCGCCACAATCCGGCCAAAGATGAGCCTTATGAGTCGGGCATCCTGCCCTTCGGTGATGCCAGGCGCCGCTTCCCGGTCCAGTTCTATGTCGTAGCCGTCCTCTTTATCCTCTTCGACGTTGAAGTTATCCTCATGTACCCGTGGGCCATGATGGCCCGCCGGCTCGGCCTGTTCGGGCTAATTCAAATGGGGATCTTCGTTGCCATTCTGCTGGTCGGCTTCGTGTACGCCTGGAAGAATGATGCCTTCAAGTGGCAATAATCGCACGCGTTAGCGGAGTGTCCCATGGGTCTTGAAGAACGTCTCCCCGATGAGGGAGTTGTCACGACAACGCTCGAACAGGCAGTTAACTGGGGGCGCAAGTTCTCGCTGTTCCCCCTGACCTTCGGCCTGGCCTGTTGCGCCATCGAATCCATTACCTCCGGCGTCAGCCGGTTCGACATCAGCCGGTTCGGGTCGGAGGTCTTTCGCGCCTCCCCGCGCCAGGCCGACCTGATGATTGTTTCGGGCCGCGTCAGCAACAAGATGGCCCCCGTCGTCAAGCGCCTGTACGACCAGATGCTCGAACCCAAGTGGGTCATCGCGATGGGCATCTGTGCCAGCGCAGGCGGGCCCTTCAACAACTACGCCATCATCCAGGGGGTGGACAAGATCATTCCGGTGGATGTCTATGTCCCCGGCTGCCCGCCGCGTCCGGAAGCCCTGTTCTACGCCATCACCCTGTTGCAGCAGAAAATCCAGAAGGACAAGTTCCGCGACCGGGCCTACAGCCGGAAGCTGGCGGCCGAGGCCGCGCGCACCCAGGCGTAGGCGCTGCGTTGCAGCATGTGATACGGGCGTACGGCTCTATCCGAATAGCTTGTAGCATAGGGCCTTGTGCCCGACCTGACGCCCACAAGGGGGCAATGCTGCACATCATCGGACAGACACGTAGCAGATCGAGGCATGAGCGATATGACGCTGGTTAATGATTCGACAACCCTCCCGGCTGAACCGGCAGCCGTCAGGCCGCCCACGGTGGGCGAGCAACTGACCGCGCGTTTCCCGAAAGCCAGACTCGGCGCCGGCACGTTCCGCGGGGACACCACCCTGACCGTGGCCCCGGCTGACCTGCCGGCCGTGGCGCGCGCGCTGCGCGATGAGCTGGGCTTCAACCACCTCTCCAATCTTTCAGCGGTGGATTGGAGCCGTTATCGCGGTTACGCGGGCAGAGAACGCTTCAGCACGGTCTATCATTTTACCTCGACGCGCACCGGCGAACGGATCGGCCTCAAGGTCTTTGCGCCCGGCGGCGACAGCCCTGCCGTGCCCAGCCTCACCGCGCTGTGGGCCGGGGCCAACTGGCCGGAACGCGAGGTCTACGACCTGATGGGCGTCAAGTTCGACGGCCATCCCGACCTGCGCCGCATCCTGATGCCGAACCATTGGCCCAACCACCCGCTGCGGAAGGATATCCCGCGCGGCGGCGAGCCGGTGCCCTTCTCGATGACCTGGGAAGACGAGGAGTTCGAGAGCTTCGGCAAGCAGATCATCGAGGCCAAGTCCGTGCAGCAGGTGCCGCCCAAGCAGGCCGACGCCAACAAGCACATGATCCTGAACATGGGCCCGCAGCACCCCTCCACGCACGGCGTGCTGCGCGTCGTGGTCGAGCTGGACGGCGAAACGGTCGTGGCGACCTACCCCGACATCGGGTATCTGCACTCCGGCTTCGAGAAGCAGGGCGAGACGATCCGCTACAAGGACTTCCTGCCCTACACCGACCGCATGGACTACGTTTCGGCCATGTCCAACAACCTGGGCTATTCCCTGGCGGTCGAGAAGCTGATGGGAGTGGAGATTCCGCCGCGCGCCCAGGTGCTCCGGGTCATCTGCGCCGAGTTGCAGCGTCTCGCCTCGCACCTCGTCTGGCTGGGCACGCACGTCATGGACGCGGCCGGCGTCAGCCACGCGCTGTTGATGTACACCTTCCGCGAGCGCGAGCAGCTCATGGACATCTTCGAGCTCATCAGCGGCGCGCGGCTCACCATCTCGTACATCCGGCCGGGCGGCCTGTGGAAAGACGTGCCGCCGAGCTTCGTCGAGCGGGTCCAGGACGTGCTGAAGGCCTTCCCCGCCCGCATCGATGAATACGAGCGCATGGTCACGGAGAACCCGGTCTGGCTGGGCCGCGCGCGCGGGATCGGCAAGATTACGGCGGAGCAGTGCTACAGCCTGGGCGTCACCGGCCCGATGCTGCGCGCGAGCGGCGTCCCGTTCGACTACCGCAAGGCGCGGCCCGACAGCGGCTACGAGAACTACGTCTTCAAAGTGCCGGTCATGACCGAGGGCGACACCTATGCGCGCTATCTGCTCCGGCTGGAGGAGATGCGCCAGAGCCTGCGCATCATCGACCAGGCGCTCAAGAACCTGCCCGACGGCCCGGTGTGGACCGCCGACCGCAAGATGGCGCTGCCGCCCCGCCAGGAGCTCGACACCAGCATGGAGGCGGTCATCCACCATTTCAAGCTCAACACCGAGGGCATGACCCCGCCTAAGGGCGAGATCTACGAGTGCGTCGAAAGCCCGCGCGGGGAGAAGGGCTTCTACCTGGTCAGCGACGGAACCGCCATCCCTTACCGCCTGCGCTACCGCACGCCTTCGTTCCATAACCTGCAGGCGCTCAACACCATGTCCCAGGGCCGTCTCATCGCGGACCTCATCATCAACATCGGCTCGATCGACATCGTCCTCGGCGACGTCGACCGGTAATATATGGAGGCCTGAGTGCTGTCCGATAAAGCCATAACCGAAATCCGGGCCCTGCAGGCCCGCTATCCCGTCCCCCGCTCCGCGCTGGGGCCCGCGCTGTATGTCGCGCAGGCAGAGCACGGCTGGCTCCCCCCCGAGGCGCTGACCGAGGTCGGCGCGCTGTTCGGCCTCGACGCGGCCGAGGTGGGCGAATTCGCGAGCTTCTACCACATGTACAACGTGCACCGCGAGCCGGGTGACATCACCATCGAGGTGTGCGATAACGTACCGTGCATGCTGCGCGGCGCGG
>DAOUGK010000356.1:0-14493 GCA_034429055.1 Anaerolineae bacterium
CCGCTTCGGCCTGGCGATGGCGCTCAACAACATCGTCGCTTCACCCAGCTTCGGGGCCTGGCTGCAGGGCGAGGCGCTCGATGTCGCCGCGATGCTGCACACGCCGTCGGGCAAGCCCCGCCACACCATCTTCTATATCGCGCACCTGAGCGACGCGGAGCGCATGTTCTTCGTCACCATCCTGCTCGAAAATATCATCAGCTGGATGCGCGCTCAGCCGGGCACAACGAGCCTGCGCGCCCTGCTTTACATGGACGAGGTGTTCGGCTACTTTCCGCCCACGGCGAACCCGCCCAGCAAACGCCCGATGCTCACCCTGCTCAAGCAGGCGCGCGCATTCGGCCTGGGCGTCATGCTCACCACGCAGAACCCGGTCGACCTGGATTACAAGGGCCTGACCAATACCGGCACGTGGTTCATCGGCAAGCTCCAGGCCGAACGCGACAAGCAGCGGCTGCTCGACGGGCTGGAGGGCGCGCTGTCAGAGTCGGGCGCGAGCATGAACCGGAGCGAGCTGGACCGCCTGATCACCTCGCTGGAGAGCCGCGTCTTCCTGCTCCACAACGTCCACGGGGACGGGCCGGTCGTATTCCAGACCCGCTGGGCCATGAGCTATCTGCGCGGGCCTCTGACGCGGCAACAGGTGCGCTCGCTGATGGCCGGGCGCAAGGCCGCCAAACCGGCGCCCGTGCGGCCGGCAGCAGGCCCTGTGCGCGTGATCGGCGAGGAACCGGAGGTACAGTCCCTCGATGCACAGCCGGTCAGCGTGACTGCCGGGGCAGTCCCTGCCGGCGCCGCAGCAGCGTCGGCACCCCCCGCCGGACTGAGCCCGCAGCCGCCGATGCTGCCGCCGGGCCTCGAGCCGCGCTAGCTGCCCGTGGCCGTCTCGGAGCGCGAGGCTGAGCGGAGCGTGATGGAACTGGTCGGCGCACAGGTCAGAGTCGCGGAACAGCAGCTTGTCTATCGTCCCGCCCTGGCCGGTTTTGCCACGGTGCGCTTCACCGATCGCAAGATCGGGCTGGACGAGGAACGCGACCTGGCCTTCCTCCTGCCGGAGCCGCGCGACCTGAAGCTGGTTTCCTGGCGCGATGCTGAGCCGCTCGATGCCGACCCGCGCGACCTGGACAACGCGCCCGCCGACGGTGCGTTCTTCGCGGCGGACCTGCCGGAGGGCGCCAGTTCACCCCGGACATACACCGGCCTGCAGTCCGGCTTTGCCGATTATCTCTACCGCAGCGAGGTGTTCAAGCTGCCCTACAATCGCACCCTCAAACTGTATGCGCAGGCAGACGAATCGGAGCGCGAGTTCAGCGTCCGCTGCCAGGAGGCCGCGCGCGAGGCACGCGACAAAGCCGTCGATACGCTGCGCGACCGGTACGAAGTCAAGCTGCAACGCCTGGAAGAACGGCTGACGCGCGAGGAGCGTGAGCTGGAGGAAGACAAGGCGGAGTACAAGGGCCGCATGGGCGAGGAAGTGCTGTCCGGCCTGTCGAGCGTCATCGGTGCGCTCGGCGTCCTCGGGCGCAAGAGCAGGAGCCTGGGCGGGCTGTCGCGCGCCGCGACCAAACGCCGGATGACCAGCTCGGCCAAAGCCGACATCGCGGAGTCGGAAGCAGAGATCGAGCGGCTGAAGGCCGACTTCGAGGCGTTGAAGGCCGAGATGGAACAGGAGGCCGAGGCCCTGACTGCGCAGTGGAGCAACGCGGCCAACGACATCGAGCAAGTCGAGGTCAAGCCGCGCAAGACGGATATCCGGGTACACACGGTGGCGCTGGCCTGGGCGCCTTCGTGGGAAGTCAGCTATGAAGATGCCCGCGGCCGCCAGCGAAGCGAGACGCTCGCAGGCTACCAGAAGGCGGCATGACGACGCCACATATTTAACGAAATCCTCCTCTCCCGCCGGGCGGGAGAGGAGGATGAGGTCAAACAGAACGCCTCAGTTAATCGCCCTTAGTCAGCGCGTAATTGAACACCCCCACGTGGTTCGAATCCGCGAACTCGTTCGAGCTATTCCCCCCGCGCACGACCCAGAAGTAGTTGTGAGCCGGATCACCGATAACCGCCGTGGTAGGCACTTGCGGCGCACACGGCAGTAGCGGCTGGGCGCCGGCCACGAAGTAGCCGCAGGATCCATCATCCACGTAGCTGAACGGCGCACCTTCACCATAGACAGACTGCAAGTAACTATAACTGTGGATCTGGGTGCCCTGGCCCAGGGCCGGCTCGAAGTACGGGGCCTCGCTGCGCCAGACCTGGTACTGCGTCAGCGTCCGGTCGGGATGCTGCCAGGACAGATTGACTGCGCTGCCTGCGCGAGAGATGCCGATGTAGGGCGGATTCGGGGCTGCGTTCGGATCGACAGGCAGCCGCAGCCGCATGGCCGGGTCACCGAACAGCACGGTCGTGTCAACAACATCGTGCCAGCTATTGCTGTTCGCCAGGAAGTGTTGCTTGGCAGCATTGAGCGCATCGCCCACAGGCAGGACTTCGTCCTGGAAAATGGCCTTGACGAGCCCCTGATTCAGCGTCAGCAGCGCGCCCCCGACGTGCAGGCCGCTGGGCCCAATCGTCGCCGCCGAACCCTGATTGGCGGTCAGGAGCATGACCTCGCTGAGCGACCGGTAGTCGCCCGACGAGTTGTAGAGATTGACGAAGTAGCCCGTCCAGCATGAGTAGTCCGCCGTCAAGGGCCACTGTACCGTGGGGGACATGCTCTTGACCGAGAAGGTGCTGAAGACTTGCGTGCTGCCCCACCGGAACCGCGAGGCATGGCCGAACCATTGGAGCATGACGCTGTCCCCAAGCGCGGCCTTGATGGCATTCACCATGTCAGGATTGGCTACCTGATAGTCCGTTTCCCAGTAGACATGGCGGCTATTGTACGACGCGGGCAGCCAGTTGAGGCGCACATCCTCGCTGAATGCCTGGAAGTCACCCGCCGGGTCGTCCGCCTGATCTGCCACGAAGCTCACCATCTTCTGCCAGTCGCCGTCCGGCGCATAGTCGGGCCGCGCCGCATCCTCATACCGCAGAATCTTGTCGACCGCCGCGGTCAGCTCCGCCGGGTTCTGAGCAGGTATCCGTCCCAATGCCATATCCGGCATGTAGTCGTCCGGCCCGTTGACGCTGGCGTACCGGTTATCCGCCGCGGTCTCCCCGATCCACGGGTCCACATGGAGCAGATACGGCGGAATCAGGTTGAGCATCGGCGTACCGAGAACGTTCTTGAAGTCATAGTGCCCGTCACCCACGAGCACGACATAGTGCGGCCGCGGGTCGCCCGGATTCCAGTTGAAATAGGCGTAGGTCAGGAACGCGCGAATCGCCTCCGGGTCCATTCGCCCGCCGCTGTACAGGTCATAGATGTGCTGCACATCGACTTTCGCCACGCGGAGACCCTGGGCGGTGCGGAAATCCAGCAGCGGCTGGATGGCGTCCCACAGGGAACGATGGACAATGGCGATGTAGTCATAGTTGTTGGCGGCTGTATTCCAGGCCGGTGCATCGGCCACCTCCACCGCCGTTGGCGCCAGGAGCGCGGCCTGGCTCGCCAGGAAGTAACTCGGGGCCGGGCTGCCGGCAGGCCACGTATCCCAGAAATGCACATCGTAGCCCCCGCCCGTGTTGATCGCCTGCGGCGTCGCGAGGACAACCGGCTGTCGCGGGTCACGGACATCGTAGACCATTACCTGATCCGTGGTGAAACCCGTTGTGTCGACCCTGACGGATGTATCGGTGGGTGCAAGGTCCAACCCTTTGATGTGCAGCCGGTCCTGCTGGGCCTTCGCCAGCGATGGGTAGTCCAGCTCCAGCCAGTCGACATATACCGAATAGCCCGTCACCGCCGGCAACTGGGCGAGCGCGGCTTCGACCGTCACCATATTCGGTGTGGCATCGAGCCAGGTCGCCGGCCCAATGGCCTGCGGGATATGCCCCACGCGGCCATCCCAGGCGAACGTTCCCAGCGTGTGGCTGTTCAGGCGTATCTGCACCGACTGGTCAGGCGCAGTCGCCTGCTCCGTGACGCCATACAACTGGCCGCGGAAGGCCACCTGCCCGGTCGTCAGGGGATCGACCAATGCCAGATCGTAGTTCTGCGCACTGACCGTGGTGGTGCCATCGACTGCGAGGGTCGGGCTGTCGAAGAAATGGTCGGCCGTCGACGGCAGGGGATAGTCCCCGAAATAGGCCTCGTCAAACTCGATATGCAGCGTGCGCGTCATGGCCGTCCGCACGGGCTCGCTGCCGGTCGGCGTGACTGTCCGCTGGGCGATGCGGTCACCGGAGGGTGCGCCGCCGTAAGAGAAGAAGTAGACGTTGTCCCGCATATAGCGGCCGCGGTACGCCTCCGCGTAGAAGATGACCAAATCGCCGCTGTTGAACACGCCGTCCGCGTCGAGCACCTGGATACCGATGGGCTGGCCCAGGTAGGTCATCGCGAAGCTGGCTGTGTCGGCGCCCGGGGGGACTCCCTTAGCGGTCAGGTCCGCGTACGTCAGCCGGTGCATCCCCTCGCTGCTCGTGCGAATGCGCAGGGCGCTGGTCGCGGTCGGGGCAAGTGCGGTCGCTGGTGCGGCGGCCTCTGCCGCGCCAACCGGCTCTCCGGCCTGGGCTGCGGGCGGGGTGATCTGGATGCGGAACTCGGGGTAGTAGCGCAGCTGCCGCGTGACCGGGTTGTATTGGAACGGGTAGACGCGCACAGGCAGCAGGCGTTGCTCACCCTGCCAGATCGGCTCACCAGTCACCACCGGCGCCGCGGGATGGAAAGCATCCACCCCGTAGACCGCGGGATCGGGCCGGTCGATCACCGGCACCGCGGAGGGCCGTTCCTCTGGCGGCAGCGTGACCCATCTCGCCGCGCCGCTCACATCGAGGTCCGGCACGGGCACGGCCGGCACCGCGACGCGCGTCTCCAGGAGTTGGCTGCCAGGAGTTTCAAACGCCAATTCCCAATCACCGGTCGGCGGCAGCGCAACCAGCGTGCCATAGACCGGCAGAAGCGGGTGTCCAGGTGTCGTTTCGGCGGCGTAACCAGGTACGGTGATACCGGTGTCAGACAGATGATATTCGGGGGTGCGCAGGAGCAACGTTGTGGGCGTGGTAGTGTCCCTGGCGGACGCGAAAGCCGCGCCAGACGGCGCGGCCAAGCTGACCACCAGGATTAAGGCTACCAGAATCCCCCACACTGCACCACGCCAGAGACGGGGCCGGGGTTCTCGCATTACGATCTCCGTCGCCAATGTACCGCTTGAATGAAGCTCGTCGCGATGACATTGGAGTAGTCTAGCACAATAAGGCTTAGAAAGGTGTGACGCACGTGCCGGCACCGCCGGACGTGCTCAGCGGCCCGATAAAGCCGTTCGGTGCGCCGCCTGGGGGGCCACCCTGGGCGGATACTTCCAGCGATCGTTCCAACACGATGCGCGGTGTTTCCCAGGCCTTGCGCACATCCGATATCATCTCATCTCGTGCATTCAGCGCATTTGCGTCCATTGAGTGACCTCCATTATAGCTATGCAGACGAAACAAAACTCCACAGTAAGTCCTCGACGCAGGCTTGCCGGCGCAAATGGCCGAGGATGCAACCCAACACTATTCCAAGAGTCGAATCGGTTGAGCGAATGATACCCCATCGCTCGCGGGCACAGATGTTGGCGCCACACCCATTTTCGCCTGCAAGGGCGTCTCAGGGATCGGCTGCCCTGGGTTAACCTGCGCATAACGCGCCTGCGCCTGCTGACAGGCCGTCAGGTGACCGCCGTACAGGTCACCGTGTTCCTTCCAGGCGATACCGGCACATCGCCCTTCGCAGTAGGTATTCAGCGGACAGACCCGACACTCGGGCAGATTGGCCCAGGTGTGGTTGGCCCGCAGCCGCTGCAAGATGGGCGCCGTCGTCCAGATTTCACGGAAGGACTGACGCCGCAGATCTCCTGCCGGGATGCGCAACTCGATGCACGGATAGACGACACCATAGGGGCTGATGAGACAGGACGATAACCCCACGCCACATGTCCGCGCTGCCGGACCCGGCTGTGTAGGTGTAAACGGCGTCTGGTCAGCAACAAAGGCATCCGACATCTGTGCCAGCGACAACTGGTGAAGGCCTGCAACGTTGCTGCCATCATCCGCTGGGGAGACCTTCAAAACCTGCTCGTAGTATACACCAAGATTTTGCGCCAGGTCAAGCATCTGCACGCGCTCATGCATATTCAGGTCGAGCAGCAGTGTATTGAGTTTGACCCGCACGCCGCGTTCCTGCAGCAGCCTGACGCCCCGCAGGACCCGTTCGAGCGAATGACGCGCGCCAGAAACCGCATCGAAGGTCTCCGGCGTCGCGCCCAACAGACTGACATCCACCTGCACCGGCGCCAGTTCAGCCAACCGGTCCGCAATGGCCGGCGTAATCAGGGTGGCATTGGTCTTCAGATCCAGCGCAAAGCCCAGCTCACGCGCCCGCCCGGCAATGGCAAAGAAATCGCGCCGTGATAGAATCTCGCCGCCTGTCAGGATCAGCCGCAGCGTGCCGGCTTCAGCCAGTTGCTCAAGGATGGCATGACACTCTGCCGTTGACAACTCAGGCTGCTTCAAGGGCACATTGTAACACATGATGCAGTTGAGATTGCAAACGTGCGTTAGCTCCCACAGCACCGTAAAGGGCACATATTCATGCCCGAGGCGGGAGAGCAGAGCTTCATAGGGGTCGCGTGCTTCCGTAACGGCGCCGCAGGCGGGGAAACCACGATCCAGCGGCGCCGCCGAATCGACGGTAACGGACCCTAGATTCAGATGAAGCGGAACATTCGCCATATCACCAATACACCCTTCTCGCACGCTGACCTGAACACGCACGCAAATAAAGCAACACCACTATATACTAATCCGCATCATTCGGCAAAAGTCAACAGCCCCTTGGCGGCCAGCGCATCCACAAACTCCCTGACTTCGGCCCGCGCAGCGGACAACTCGACGGCATACTCCACCGTCAATTGCCGCGCAATCTCTTCGACGGTGCGTTGGCCGTCTGCCAACTCCCAGATGCGCGACCCAACCGGATTGAACATGCGCACCATGTTTTCCATGGGACTGATGACCACCGCTTCGCCGCTAAACACGCGTGCGGCCGTGCGCGGATGGTGTTTGGGTCTGCGCTGATCGCCGCTTCCGTCCAAGTGTCACCTCTTTCTGCCGGACGTGCAGTACATTGCCGCGGCCAGTATAGCGGCAGACCGGCCCGGCGTCAACGCAGCAAGCTTACAATGCACAAAAGTGGTATAATGTACCATAACGTTTGCGTACGGATCGTGCACAACAATCGAGGTAGTCAACCATGACAGATAAACTGCGGGTGATCTCGCTGGGCGGCCTGGGCGAGGTCGGCAAGAACATGATGCTGTTCGAGTACGGCAACACGCTAATCGTCGCGGATGCCGGCATCATGTTTCCGGAACACGATATGCTGGGCATCGACCTGGTCATCCCGGACTTTACGTATTTGCGCCAGAACGCGGCCAGGGTGGCTGCGGTCATCATCACCCACGGACATGAAGACCATATCGGCGCGCTGCCCTACCTGCTGAACGACGTGCTGCCTGCGGCCACGCCGGTATATGCAACCCGGCTTGCCGGCGGGCTGATCCAGGCCAAGCTGGCCGAGTATCCGGGCCGCGAGGCCCTCAACCTGCGCCGCATCCTGCCGGGCGAGTCGTTCACCGTGGGTCCGTTCCGCGTCGAGTTCCTCGCCATCACCCACTCGATCCCCGACGGCGTCGGGCTGGCGCTGCACACGCCTGTCGGCACCGTCGTGCATACCGGCGACTTCAAGTTCGACTACACGCCTGTGCGCGGGGGCCAGCCGGGCTTCGCGCGGCTGGGTGAGCTGGGTGCGCAGGGCGTGCTCGCGCTGTTCAGCGATTCCACGGGCGCCGAACGGGCCGGCTATACCCTGTCCGAGGCGGTCATCGAACCCGCCTTCGACCAGATTTTCCGCAACGCCAGGGGCCGCATCATCGTGGCGACCTTCGCCTCCCTGCTCAGCCGGGTTCAGCAGGTGTTCGATGCGGCGCAGCGGTACGGCCGGGTCGTGGCCGTGGCAGGTTATTCGATGGTCAAAACCACCGAGATCGCGCGCGAGCTGGGCCATCTGCAGGTCGCGCCTGATCTGATGGTCGACCTGTGGGAGGCGCTGCGCCTGCCCGACGAACGCGTCGCAATCGTCACGACCGGCAGCCAGGGTCAGCCGGAGGCCGCGCTGGCCCGCATGGCCGAGGGCACGCACCGGCAAATCGAGGTCAAGCCCGGCGACACCGTGGTGGTCTCCTCCACGCCCATTCCCGGCAACGAGGAAGAGGTCGCGCGCGTCATCAACCGGCTGATTGCGCGCGGGGCCGAAGTCATCTACCCGCCGCTGATGCCGGTGCATGTCTCCGGCCACGCCAGCCAGGAAGAACTCAAACTGATGCTGTCGCTCATCCGGCCCCGCTTCTTCGTGCCCATCCACGGCGAGCTGCGCCATCTGCACGCGCACGCGCGGCTGGCCGAGCGCCTGGGCATCCCGCGCGAGAATACGTTCATCATCGAAAACGGCACGGTGCTCGAATTCACCAAAGACACCGCGCAGGTGGTGGACCAGGTGCCCAGCGGCAACGTCTTCGTGCAAGGCTCCGGCGTCGGTGATATTGGCCCGAAAGTGATGGCCGAGCGCGAGATCCTGGCGCGCGATGGCTTCGTCATCGCCGTCATTCCGGTCAGTCCCACGACGGGCGAACCGAACGGCCGGCCGGAGCTGGTCTCGCGTGGCTTTGTTTATCTGCGGGAGAGCGGGGAACTGCTGGATCGCGCCGCGGAGCGTGCCTGGGCCGCGCTCCAGGGCAGCGGCCTGAAGCGGCGGCAGGCCATCGTCGAGCGCGCACAGGACACACTGAGCAAGTTCTTCTACGAGGAAACCCGCCGCCGGCCGATGGTGGTCGGCGTGGTGGCACAGCGGGGGTGATGACAGGACAGCCTTACCCCCCGGCCCCCTCTCCTGACGCTGGGCGAACCTTCGGTTCGCACGTCAGGAGAGGGGGGAGCAGCCGAAGGCCGCACAGGGTGAGGTTACTTCGCCGTCTCGACGGCCCGCGTCTCGCGGACGACCATTACCTTGATCTGCCCCGGATACTCCAGGTTGTCCTCGATGCGCTTGGCGATATCCTTCGCCAACCGAATCGAGGCCAGGTCATCCACATCTTCCGGCTTCACGATCACGCGCACCTCGCGGCCCGCCTGAATCGCGTAGGTCTGCTGCACACCCTTGAAGGAGTTGCCGATTTCCTCCAGCGCCTGGATGCGCTTCACGTAGGTTTCGAGCGCCTCGCGCCGCGCGCCGGGCCGTGAGCCGGAGATGGCATCGGCCGCGGTCGCAATCGCCGCCTCGACGGAGAGTTGGTCAACCTCGTGGTGGTGCGAGGCGATGATATTGACGACTTCGGCGGGCACGCCGTACCGCTTGGCGAGGTCCGCGCCCACCTGCGCGTGTGCGCCCTCGACCTCGTGGCTGACGGCCTTGCCGATGTCGTGCAGCAGCGCGCCCATCTTCGAGGTCTGCACGTTGCCGCCCATCTCCGCAGCCAGCATCGCGGCGATGTGCGTCGCCTCGACAGCATGGGCGAGCTGGTTCTGGCCGTAGCTCGTGCGATACTTCAGCCGGCCCAGCAGCTTGACGATCTCCGGGTGGAGCATCTGCATGCCGACTTCGATGACCGCCTGCTCACCCGCATCCTTGATGGACTTCTCGACCTCTTGCTGGGCCTTCTCGACCTCTTTCTCGATGCGCGCCGGATGGATGCGCCCGTCCTGAACGAGGCGACTGAGCGCAATGCGCGCGACCTCACGACGAATCGGGTCAAAACTGGAAACGATGATGGCTTCGGGGGTGTCATCGACCACCAGGTCCACACCCGTGACCTGCTCGATGGCCCGAATGTTGCGACCCTGCCGCCCGATAATGCGGCCCTTCATTTCGTCGTTCGGCAGCGGCACGCTGGTCACCGTCGTCTCAGAGACGTGATCGGAGGCGACGCGTTCCAGGACGCGGGTGATGATCTGGCGGGCGCGCTCGTCAGCCTCGGCCATCGCCGTAGCTTCGACCTCGCGAATCTTGCGCGCCATCTCCTGGCGGGTGTTCTGCTCCACCAGGGTCAACAACTCCTGCCGCGCCTCTTCCTGGGTCATCGACGCGATTCGTTCGAGCTCGGCGCGATGGTCATCCTCGATCTTCGCCAGGTCGGCCTCCCGCTTGTCGAGCTTGGCCTGGCGCTGGTCCAGCTTGCGGTTGCGCAGCTCCAGTTGTTCCAGACGGCCGTCCAGCGATTCCTGGCGGCGCTGCAGGCGTTCTTCCGCGCGATCCACCTCGCGGCGGCGACGCTGCAACTCCTGCTCCGCTTCTTCAATGACCTGAACTCTTTGCTCCTGTGCAGCCAGTTCGATGGTTTTGGCCCGACTCTCCGCCTCGGCCATCATCCGCTTCGCCTCGATTTCGGCATTGCGGGTGATGGCGTCAGCCTCGTTGCGGGCCTGCAACTGGCGGGACTTCATCAGCAGATAGCCGATGACTCCCCCGGCAACTATGGCTACCAGGAAGATCAGCAGGTCCACCACAATACGTAGGCCTGGACTTCCTGCAAACATTGGTGGTTCCTCACTTTCACATCATCATGGGTTGTGGGTTAGTTCCTTATATAACGCTTCCACGACTTCCCCGGCAATGTCATAGCCGAAGCCACGTCGCAAGAGGAAATCGGTTAGCTTACGTCGAAAGGCCGGCGGGTCGGCCTGGGCCAGCGCGGCCAGCCGCTCGGCCCGCGGGCGCGCCGCCTGCTGCGCGGCCTCCAGCGCGTCCACATTGGCAAGGGCCGTCTCGATGGCCTCATTCTCCACGCCGCGCTGGCGCAACTCCTGGCGCAGCGCATACGCCCCCTTCGGTCGGAACCGCTGGCGGTTGTCCACCCAATAACGGGCGAACTCCGCATCGTTGAGATAGCCTTGTTCGCTGAGGCGTGTAATGACCGCCTCAACCAGCTCCGCACTGTACCCGGCCTCGGCCTCGGACAGATACTGCCGCACCTCCGCAACGCTGCGCGGGCGAAAGCTCAGAAAGCGGACGGCCCGATCATAGGCCTTTTGCAGGCTGTCCGCAGCTTCCAGCTTCGCGATATCCGCATCGCTCAAATACTGCCCGATGCGCAGCATCGCAGCCACCAGGTCAGGCAGCGCGAAGGCATACTGGCCGTCCAGGTACACATTGACCCGGTCGGCTGCGCGTTTCTGATACTGAAGGCTCGTAATCGTGCCGGCCAAAGCGCCAACCCCAACGGCAACCCAACAAAAAAGAGCCGTGCGACAGCACATGATGTCCTGTCCACAGCTCTTGTTGAGGACGCGCCAAATGCGCGTCCGTTCTTTTCCAGCCAACGGTCCGCGCAACAGCGTCAAACGCGCCAGTTCAGTGACACGGAGAGTGCCGGATGGCCCCGACACGGAGCATCCGGCTCGGCCTTCTGGTGCGAGCCTCCTCGCCATCGAGGGCGCTGCGCCAGCCGTCACAGAGGCCCCGGCCCCCCGGCCAGAACGAACGGCCGGCGAGCCAGGCATCTGCCTGCCCCTATGCAACTCTCAGCCTGTGATAGCCTTAAGTCACCAGGCGATCGGTCAACACGATCCACTCCCGCGAGTCTTTGGGGGTCAACGCCGCTGCGTGGCGTGCAATGACTTTCACAAGATCGCTGTGGTCAGTCGCCCCCGCCGGAATAACCCGGCTGCGGCCGGCGTCTTGCACCAGCCGCAACCCGGGCCTTCCGCTTACTGCGCCCGTCGCAGTCAGCGGTGGGCATCAACTCGGTTTCGGCAGCCACGCGCCTGAGCCCGTGGCTGCGTTCACTCCCTCAGGTGTCTATTCGATGGCCTCGTCGTCTGCATCGTCATCATCAGACGCTTCGACCACCTGGACCGGGATCATCGATGCTGCCGTGCGAATCGCTGTTTCGATGCGCTGGATCAACACCGGATCCTTCTCCAGGAATTCCTTGGCATTTTCGCGACCCTGCCCCAGCCGCAAATCCTCGTAGCTGTAGAAGGCGCCGCGTTTCTCTATTATACCCATATTTGTGCCAAGGTCTAATAAGTCACCCGACTTGCTGATGCCCTTATTATACATGATGTCGAACTCAGCCTGGCGGAAGGGCGCGGCGACCTTGTTTTTCTTGATGGTCACGCGCGTCCGGTTGCCGACCGAGTTACCGCCTGCCTTGATGCTCTCGATGCGCCGGATATCCATGCGCACACTGGCATAGAACTTGAGCGCCAGGCCGCCCGGCGTCGTCTCCGGGTTGCCGAACATGATGCCGATCTTCTGGCGCATCTGGTTGGTGAAGATGAGCGCGGTGTTGCTGGCCTTGATTGCGCCGACGAGCTTGCGCAACGCCTGCGACATCAGGCGTGCCTGCAGGCCGACGTGGCTGTCGCCCATCTCGCCCTCGATCTCAGCGCGGGGCACGAGCGCCGCAACGGAGTCGATCACCACGACATCCACCGCGCCGGAGCGAATCAACGCCTCCGCAATCTCCAGGGCCTGCTCGCCCGTATCCGGCTGCGAGATGTACAGCTCATCCACGTTGACGCCGCAGCGCCGCGCATAGTCCGGGTCCAGTGCGTGCTCGACGTCGATGAACGCTGCGATGCCGCCCATCTTCTGCGCCTCGGCGATGATGTGCTGGCAGACAGTGGTCTTGCCCGAGGATTCGGGCCCGTAGATCTCGGTGATGCGGCCGCGGGGCACGCCACCGATCCCGAGCGCCAGATCCAGCGAAAGCGAACCGGTGGGGATGGCGGCGACCTTCAAGCGCCCTGCCTCACCTAACTTCATGACAGTGCCTTCACCGAAGCGCTTCTTCAAACTTGCGAGTGTCGTATCAAGTGCCTTAATCTTGCCGGCTTCGGCCATGAGTAAGTACCTCGTTTCTGAACAGATAGGGATGCGCCGATTGACTACAAAGCTAGGTCCGAGTGTACCGCAGAAACCGGAATATGGCAAATTTCCGACACCGAAAACGAACATTTGTTTGAGTGTTGCCGCCTCTAGCGCGACCAGCTTACCACCCGCTCCGCAGCATAGTCGTAGCGCAGCGCGATGCCGCCCAGCGCGGCCGGGGCCAGCGGAACCTGGTTGGAGCCATCCGCGTTCATCCGGTAAAGCCGCCACGCACCGTCGCGGTTGCTCAGGAACACCAGGTACCGGCCATCCGGCGACCACGCGGGCGCGACGTTATCGGCGCCCGCGCCGGTCGTGAGCCGCGCCAGCCGGTTGCCGGCCGCGTCGAGCAGAAAGATATCGGTGTTGTCGTGCAGCCGCACCTGGACGGCGATGCGCGAGCCGTCCGGCGACCAGGCCGGGCTGTTGAGGCTGGCGTCGCTCACGAGGAGGCGGGTTGTGCTGTTGGGGGCCGTCACCTGCAACCCGCCGCCGCCACGATAGAGCACCTCGCCGCGTTGCGGATGCCAGGCCGGCGACTGGGCATCGTTCAGCGCGGGCAGGTCCAGGCGATTTTCGCCCTGCGCGGTCACCTGCACCAGGCCGGTCTCCGAGATTTGCGTCACCGGGAAGTCGCCGATGCAGTACTGGCCGAAGGGGGTACGCACGCACTCCTGCCCGCCGAACTGGCGGCGCAGCGCCTCGTCGGTCAGGCAGCCAAAGGGAGACTGGCGGCACGTCACATCGCGGCTCACCTGCGCAAAGACGAGTGTAGCGCCGTTCGCCTGCCATGCCGGAGTGCGGGGCCGGTCAGCGCCGGCGACGCGGCGTTCTGCGCCGGTTGCCAGGTCGATCACAAAGACGCCGTGGGGCGCATCCCAGCGCGCGATGGCGAGCTGCGTGCCGTCGGGCGAGAGCGCGGGGTCCAGGCCGTAGGTGACGCGGCGCAGGTTTGCGCCGCCTGCGTCCATTACGTAGATGTCCCCGCCCGGCGCAGCCTGGAAGGCAATCTTGCCCGTCAGCGCCGGCTGCGCGGCCGTGGGCCGCGGGGCCGCGGGCGATGGCCGCGCAGCGGCAACCTGGGTGGGCGCGGCGGTGGCCTGGGCCGGCGGCTGCGCGCTGCCAGTGGCATCTGTCACCGCGACGGTCGCCAACTCACCGAACACCTGCACATCGCCCGCGGCAACCCAGGCCCGCGCGCCCGCATCGCCGTAGCTGACCCACAGCCAGCGGCCATCTGCCGTGCGCCCCTCCACCCACAACACAGCGGAACCGGCAGGCTGGGCCAGCACGGCTGTGTTGGCTGCTGGGCCAGCGCGCAGGACGATGCTGGCCCTGCGGCCCACGGCCATCAGCCGCGCGCCAGACGCAGGCGGGGTCACGGTGGTCGTTGCACTGGCGACAGGTTGCTGCGTGGAATTGGCCGGCGACGATAGAGACGGCCGCGCGGCGGGTGACGCGGTGGCCGTGGGGACAACAGCGTTTTC
>DAOUGK010000357.1:0-6727 GCA_034429055.1 Anaerolineae bacterium
CACGGGCCGGCCGTCGAACCGTATCGCCCGACCCGCAGCTTCGGCGCGGAGGGGCAGATTCTCTATCGCAAGCTCGACCAGGCCACCGGGCTGCCCGTCCCCGACACGGACAAGTGTGTGGATTGGGCGCAGGACCCCGCGGACGTCATCGACGGCCGCCGGGTGCAGTATCCCGGCTGGGACCTCGCCCGCTTCTTCTTCAGCCCGCCCGTCACTGAGACCGCAACCATGCAGGTGATTATTGCACCCGACCATGCCTACGATGCGCTGGCCGCGCTGCTGCGGGCCGCGCAGGCGCGCATCCAGATCGAGGTCTACACCTTCGAGAGCGCACAGTTGGCGGAAATCGTCGCGGAGCGGGCGCGGGCCGGCGTGCAGGTTGAGGTGCTGCTGGAAGGCGCACCCGCAGGCGGAGTGACCGACCAGCAGCGGTGGATTGTCCAGCAGCTCAGCCAGGCCGGGGCGCGGGTCTCCTACCTGCGCAGCCGGCCTGAACTGGATATCGCCGATCGCTACAGCTATCAGCACGCCAAGTTCCTCCTGTTGGATGAGCGTCTCGCGCTGGTCGGCAGCGAGAATCTCAGCCCCGATGCTTTCCCCGACGACGCGAAGGCCGACGGTACGTTGGGCCGGCGCGGCCTGTACTTCGTCACCGATGCACCGTCGGTCGTGGCGCGGCTCGCGGCCATCTTTGCGGCAGACAGTGACACGGCGCACCGCGATGTCTGGCCGTGGGACGCACAAGATACACAGCTCGGCGCGCCGCCTGCGGACTTTCAGCCCGACTACCTCACCGGCGGCATATCCTACCCTGTTCGCTTCCCGACGTCACTGCTGCTCCACGACACTTTCACCTTCCAGGTCGTGCAGGCGCCGGAAAACGCGCTGGCCGAGCGCGACGGCTGGCTGGCACTGGTCAACCGGGCGGGCGCAGGGGATGTTATCCTGCTCGAGGCGCTGGATGAGCCGCCTTTCTGGGGTGCGAGCGACAGCAATGCCACCCAGGACCCGAACCCCCGGCTGGAGGCTTACATTGCTGCGGCGCGCCGCGGCGCAAGAGTGCGCGTGCTGCTCGACGCATTCTTCGACAATCAGGACCTCGACAATCCCCGCAGCAACCTGCGCACCATCGAGTACGTCAAGGCCATCGCACAAGCCGAGGGTCTGGACCTGGACGCGCGGCGCGGCAACCCGACCGGCCGCGGCATCCACAACAAGCTGCTGCTGGCCCGCGTGGCAGGAGAGGGCTGGGTCATGGCCGGCAGCCTGAACGGCGGCGAGACATCTTCCAAGCTCAACCGCGAGGTCAGCCTGCTCGTCCGCTCCGCCGCGGCGTACGATTATCTGGCCGCGCTCTTTTGGTCGGACTGGCACGGCGCGTCGTAGGGAGGGCGGCGCGTCTCGCGTCAGCGGCACGGGCATCCTGAGCGGGTGGACGGCTCATCGCCGCTTATAGCGTAAGGCTAGTCGAAGGATGCCGCCCGGCTCCGACCGCTCCGCTCCTTCGACTTCGGCCAGCCCGTCCGGCGGGCCGCCTCTGCTCAGGGTGCTCCGCTCGTCTTTGCCTCCAAGTCAAGACGTATCCTGGCTGGATTTGGAATTGCCGTTTGATGTTACAAGTGTTACGCTATCGGTTCACTGGTGATGTAGAACGGTGGCTCTATGTGGAAGGAAGTATAAGTCGATGTCGTACCGCTCCTGGTTCTGTGGAATCGCCATCCTCGTTCTCGCCCTGACCATGCTGGTCGGGTTGCCGGCTTCAGCCGCGGCCGCGCCCATCCCGCTCGACGATGCGCAGGCCATCTGGCTCGATCCGGGGACCTTCGCCTGGCATGGCACGCTGGCTTCCAGCTATAAGCTGCTCTACGACCCGGATGGCGGGCTGGAGACGACGGCTGCGGAGATCGCCTGCACCTTCCCTGCACCGGCGGCTCCGTGTTTCGTCGCGCTGACGCCGGAAGGCTCGATCCCGGATGGCGCCTTCCCCAAGAACCCGAATGCGGACGGCCTCCTGCGGCTCACAGCCGTGCTGACACCGGACGACGCCAAACACCTGCTCAAGGGCCAGACCGTTGTCGCCAGCTACCGCAATGACGGCCGGTTGGCAGAAGCGAGCCGCACGCAGATACAGAGCGTGCTCGATGCCCTGTACGCGGCCGCCGCCCGCACGCAGACGCTTGGCGTCACATATGCAGACGCAACGCCCTCCGTGAGCCTGTGGGCGCCCACCGCTCGCTCCGTCACGCTCCGTCGCTATGCGGATGCCACGACGTTGAGCTTCGCGCCGCACCCGCTGGCGTTCGATGCGGCTTCCGGCGTCTGGTCTGTCACCGGCGATGCGACCTGGGACCGGCAGTTCTACCTGTTCGATGTCGAGGTCTATGTCCCGGCTGCGGGCGGGGTCATGCACAACATCGCCAGCGACCCGTATGCCGTCAGCCTTTCATTGGACGGCCCGGCCAGGGACGACGTGCGCAGCCAGTTCGTTAACCTGGACGACGCGGACCTCAAGCCCGCCGACTGGGATGCGCTCGCCAAGCCGCCGCTGGCCGCGTTCGAGGACATCAGCATCTACGAGATGCACATCCGCGACTTCAGCATCAACGATGCGACCGTGGCGGAGGCGGACCGCGGCACGTACCTGGCGTTCACCTACGACGGCGACGGCCCCGACCCGAACACGGCGCGCTCCGACGGCATGAATCACCTGCTGGAGCTTGCAGACGCCGGGCTGACGCACGTTCACCTGCTGCCCGCGTTCGACATCGCGTCGGTTGTCGAGAATAACGTGCCCCGCACGGTCGAGCCTGATCCCACCGGCTTTCCGCGCGACAGCGCGGAACAGCAGGCTGCCGTGGGAGCCGCGCGCGCCAATGACGGCTTCAACTGGGGCTATGACCCGTACCACTACGGCGTGCCGGAAGGCTCGTACAGCACGGATCCGAATGGCTCCGCCCGCATCCTCGAATTCCGGCGCATGGTTGCTGCGCTGAACGGCAACGGCCTGCGCGTGGTCATGGACGTGGTCTACAATCACACGGCCGCGAGCGGGCAGGACGATCACTCGGTGCTCGACAAGGTCGTGCCCGGCTATTACTACCGTTACACGCTGGATGGCGCGCAGTACTCGGATAGCTGCTGCTCGGACACGGCCAGCGAGTACGATATGATGGAAAAGCTGATGATCGACACCGTGCTGCGGTTCGCCACCGCATACAAGGTGGACGGCTTTCGCTTCGACCTGATGAACTTCCATACGCGGCGCAACATGGCGAATGTCCAGGCCGCGATCCGGGGCCTTACGCCCGCGGCGGATGGCGTGGAC
Organism: Anaerolineae bacterium; assembly: GCA_034429055.1. Lineage (GTDB taxonomy): Bacteria > Chloroflexota > Anaerolineae > CG2-30-64-16 > CG2-30-64-16 > MWBF01. Next base: position 3,326 of record DAOUGK010000357.1, read on the forward strand.
GGGACCAAGATTTACCTTTACGGCGAGGGGTGGGACTTCGGTTCGGCGCAGCACAAGGGCTTCACCGACTGCACGGACGGCTGGTGCTATGCGGGCAAGTACAACATGACCGGCTCCGGCATCGGCGCGTTCAACGACATCATCCGCGACGCCGCGCACGGCGGCTACAGCCAGGACGACCTCGGCATCCGCAAGCAGGGTTTCATCAACGGCCTGAGCTACGACTGGAACGGCTTCGAGTACAACGGCCGCTTCCAGGCCGACCTGTGGAGCGCGACGGACAGCCTGCGCTCCGCGCTGCGCGGCAGCGGCACGGACTGGAACGGCCGGGGCGCGCCCTTCACCGACGACCCCCAGGAGTCCGTGTCTTACGTCGAGAAGCACGACAACGAGACCCTGTTCGACCAGAACGTCTTCAAGCTGCCGGTGCAGACGGCCATCGCAGACCGCGTGCGGGCACAGAACATGGGCCAGAGCCTTGTCGGGCTGGCGCAGGGCATCCCCTTCTTCCAGATGGGCAGCGACATCCTGCGTTCCAAGTCGCTCGACCGCAACACCTACGATTCCGGCGACTGGTTCAACCGGGTGGACTGGACGCTCACCACCAACTATTTCGGCAGCGGCCTGCCGCCGAAGTGGGACAATGAGAGCCGGTGGGACATCATGGCCCCGCTGCTGGCGAACACCGCGCTCGATCCGGCCCCGGCAGACATTGCGTTTGCCGCGGCGCAGTTCCGCGAGATGCTGCGCCTGCGTTACTCGTCGCCGCTGTTCCGCCTGCCGACGGAGGCGGAGGTCAACGCCCGCGTCAGCCACTACAACACGGACAACAGCCGCGACGCGCTGATCGCCATGCGCCTGTCGGACGAGACGGGCGCAGACCTGGATCCCACTTACGAGAATATCCTGGTCTTGTTCAATGCCAACAAGCTGGCGCAGACCCTGCGCATCGACGGCGCGGCCGGCTTCAGCCTCCACCCGCTGCACACGGACGGCGTAGACGACGACCCGGTTCTGCTTGCCGCGACCTTCGATGACGCCGGCGACACCTTCACCATTCCGCCGCGCAGCACGGTGGTGTTCGTGTCCGAGCAGGCCATCGGCGCGGCCGCGGAGCCGAGCACGCTGGACTGGGTGGGGCAGATGTACCCGCGCGGCGGCGTCAGCGCCGCGGTGAACGAGGGCGCGTTCGGCACGCCCGCGTTCGATGTGTATGTGCGGGTCTATGAGGAGGGCTGGACCGAGAGCGAGGGCGCCAACCCGAACATCGCGTGCTTCCTGCACTGGGGCCGCTACGGGGACACCTGGACCGACCTGCCGATGACCTGGACCGCGCAGTACGGGAATGACGACGAATATAAGGCTGCCATCCCGCAGGCAACGCTCAACGCGCTCGCGCCCGGCACGTACGGCTACACCGCCTACTGCCGCAAGACCGGCGAGGCAGGTCAGCTTTGGAAGCAGGACACCTACGATATCGAGGGCAACCCGCTGGAAGACGACCAGGGCGACGGCATCCTCACCGTGATTCCCACGGCTGACTCCGCCCCACAGCCGGAGGGCGGCGTGTTCGTGCATCTCTTCGAGTGGCGGTGGGCCGACATCGAAAAGGAATGCACCTACCTGGCGGAGAAGGGCTACAGTGCGGTGCAGGTGTCGCCGCCCAACGAGCATCTCGTGCCGACCGCGGACCAGGGCGGCCAACAGGCCAGCGACTATCCCTGGTGGGTGCGCTACCAGCCCGTCTCGCACGATGCAACCAAGCTGGACAGCCGCAGCGGCACACTGGCCGAGTTCCAGAGCATGGTGCAGGCGTGCAACAAATTGGGCGTGGCCATCTACGTCGATGCGGTGTTCAACCACATGGCCGACATGGAGACGGGCGAGCCGCCGACGGGCACCGCGGGCACCGAATACGAGTCCGATATGCCGGGACGGTTCTACGGCACGGCATACACCGCCGCGGACTTCCATCCTGACTGCCCCATCACGTCCTACCTGGATCGCAGCCAGGTGCAGGGCTGCATGCTCAGCAGCCTGCCCGACCTGGACACCGGCGCGGTGAAAGTGCAGGAGCAGATACGTGGCTACCTACAGGCGCTGCTCGACATGGGCGTCAGGGGCTTCCGCATCGACGGCGCGAAGCACATGGCTGCGCGCGATCTCGCCGCGATCCTCGACGGCCTCGCGCTGCCGGACGGCGGCAGCCCGTACATTTACACTGAAGTCATCGACTACGACCAGAACGAGCGCGTGCGGGATTGGGAGTATACACCCTACGGCGATGTGTCGGAGTTCGAGTACAGCATCACGGTGATGGGCGGAAAGTTCAACTGCGGCGGCTCGCTGAGCGACCTGGAGAACGTGCCCGGCTACAACAACATGCTGCCCGACCGGTTCGCCGTGGTGTTCACCGACAACCATGACAACCAGCGCGGCCACGGGCCGGGCGGCAGTTGCATCGTAGATCACCGCGACGGGCCCGTGCATACGCTGGCGAACGTCTTCACGCTGGCCTATCCCTACGGCTACCCGATGGTGACTTCCAGCTTCTACTGGAACAAGAACCCGGTCGGGCAGGTCGGTGACAGCAAGGGGCCGCCGAGTGCAGAGCCGCCGTTCACCTCCGGCAGCGGGCCGGAGACGCGGCCGGTCTACGCCGAAGGGCAGGCTGCGGGCGACGTGCCCGCCAACTGCGTGGCGGCGTTCGAGGACGGCAAGTGGGCCTGCGAGCACCGGCAGACGGCCATCGCCAACCTGGTGGAGTTCCGCCAGGTGACCGCGGGCCAGCCGGTCACGCACTGGCAGAACATCGGCGGCGCGCCGAGCAACCACATCGCGTTTGGCCGGGGCAACCTGGGCTTCGTGGCGATCAACCGCACGGACCGCACGGCCACGACGACCTACCAGACCGGGCTGGTGGCAGGCGTCTACTGCAACGTCGCACAGTTTGACTACCTGGCTGCGGAGAGCCGCTGCGTGCTGCCCGGTTCGACGACCGATGCGCCCGCGGACGACCTCGTCACCGTGGACGACCGCGGGCAGATCGTGGACCAGACCCTGGCCCCCATGAGCGCGCGGGCCATCCACAACAACGCCCGGCTGACCGCGCGCAGCTTGCAGCCACAGGCCACCGTTGAGCCGACCATGACCGCCGAACTCACCGCGACCCCTGAGACCAGCGCCGCCAGCGCCGCCAGCGAAGATAATGCGCCGACCGAACCCGCCGGGGAGAGCCGTCCGCGGTGGCTGACCCTGGTCATCGCGCTCCTGGTGTTGGCAGCTGTGGCGTTGGTCGTATGGTGGCTCCGTCGCAGGCGGATTGGGGGCACGGATTGACCCTGCAACCGGCGCCGCCGGTGCGCGTGCTGCTGCGCTCGGCGGTCGGCACGCGCATCAACC
>DAOUGK010000358.1:0-4623 GCA_034429055.1 Anaerolineae bacterium
ACGCTGATGTTCGGTGAGTGGCGCGTGATCGGCGGGCTGACCTACCCGGCCATGCCGATGGCGGGCATGGAGCCTAACTACTTCACTATCAACGGCAAGGCCTATCCGGCTATCGAATCCATTAAGATGAAAGTCGGGCAGCGCATCCGGCTCCGGCTGGTCTCGACCGGCCAGTTTGTCCATCCGATTCACCTGCACGGCCCGCACTTCAAGGTGGTTGCTACGGACGGCTATCCCGTGCCCGAGGCTGCGCAGCTCACCAAGGACACGATTTCCGTTGCGCCCGGTGAACGTTACGACATCGAGTGGGTGGCGGATGCACCCGGTCACTGGATGGTGCATTGCCACATCCCGCACCACACGACCAACGACGGCGAAGAGCCTGGCGGCCTGATGATGATGATCGAGGTCATGTAGGGGGTATTATGCGTAGACCCACATTGCTGATTGTACCGGTCGTGCTCCTGCTGCTGGCCGCGTGCACCGGAACGGGCGGCCAGACAGCGACCGGCGATGTCGTTAACCTGCTCGTCACTCTGAGCACGAACCCCGCGGAACCCAAGGTCGGCCAGGTCGAGCTCGTCGTAGAAGTTAAGGATGCGGCCAACCGCCCGGTGGACGGCGCGGTCGTCAACCTCAAGGCGGATATGATCGGTCACTCGATGGGCGACCTGTCCGGCCAGGCCACCGCGCAGGGCAGCGGGCGCTATGCGACCGCCGCCAATCTCAGCATGGCCGGCCCGTGGCAGATCGATGTGCAGGTGCAGACGGCAGAACACAACGTCAGTCGCGAGTTTCGCATCGAAGTCAAATAGAGGAGCAAAACAGATGGCAAAACGACGCCCCACCGTTCCCAAATCAGCCCCCTCCACGGCGCGCCGCGCGGTCGTTGACCAACCGGCCTGGCGGCGCTACATGCCGTGGATCGGCGGCGGCCTGTTGCTGGCTGTCTTGCTGGTCGCGGGGATCCTCATCGCCAACCCATCGTCGGCGGGCGCCGGAGTGCCCGGACAGCGGATGCTGATCCAGGGCCAGCAGCACATCGAAGTCGGCGCGAGCCATCCGCCCTATAACTCCGACCCGCCGACCTCCGGCTGGCACTACGACACGCCGATCCGCGCGGGCTTCTATGAGGAGCCCCAGGCCGACGAATACGTGGTGCACAACCTGGAGCACGGCCATATCGTCATCAGCTATGATTGCAGCAAGCTGACCGATTGCGAGGACACCAAGTACCAGCTGCGCCGCCTGCTCAACGCGTACAATGGCTTCAAGATTACGATTGTCCCGCGCACGAACGTCGACGCGGCCATCGCGCTGACGGCCTGGGGCTGGATCGACAAGCTGGACAGCTACGACGAGGCACGCATCCGCCGCTTCATCGACGCGTGGCGCAACCGCGGGCCCGAAGCCACGATGGAATAACCCGGAACCCGATGGGATGGCGCAGCGTCGATAGGTCTGTGATCCTGGTAGATCTTGTAATGATGAGGAGAAAGAGATGACTGGACCATATTTCCGCTTTGCGCCATCTCTGTTCCTGAGCCTGTTGCTCATCCTGGCGAGCGCGTGCACTGCGCTGCCGCCGGTTCCATCTGCGCCGTCGGACAGCCCGGTACCGGCTGCCACTGATCCGGTCTCGGGCACGGATCTGCTGGCCGATTGTCCGTCTGCGGACGAGGGCATGCAGCGGCTGATCAACTTCGAGCACGGCTACTGCCTGACCTACCCGGCAGAGTACAAGGTCGAGAAACCGAATGAGTCCGAGACGCTGCTCGTCATCGGCGGCCTGCTGAACGCCAGCGACCCGCGGGTGCACATCCATGTCGAGCCTGCGGCAGGCCGCACGGCGGAGGCCGTGGCCGCGCAGACCGTGGCGGACAACGCCGGTTTTGACATCGTGCAGTCCGAGGCGCAGGTCGCGGGCCAACCGGCCGTGGTGCTGGACCGGCTGCCCGGCCAGGAAATCAACCGCCGCGTCTACTTCGTGGCACAGGACCGGCTCTACAGCTTGTACTTCTCGCCCGCCGATCCTGCGGTCGATGCCTTCGCGGGCATGGAAACTCTGTACATGGACATCCTGAGCTCGTTCACCCTCTTCCCGGTGGGGGCGGAGCTGCCGACGGATCGGGCGATGATGGACTGCCTCGACGCGACGCGCGATACAATTGCGATGGTGGACAAGGACCGGGCCTTCTGCCTGCTCTACCCGGATGATTACCAGGTCGCGGAGCCGAGCCCGGGCGAAGTCGTGCTGTATGCGGGTTCCCTCATGGATGTCAGCCGGCCCAAGGTGTTCATCCAGGTGGCGGACGCGACGGGCCGCACGGCTCAACAGGTGGCCGACGCCAAAATCGCGGAGTTCGGTGAGGGTGTGGAGCGAGTCTTCGGCGTGACGGTCGGCTACGAGGTGGCAGAGCGGCTGGACAACGTGCCGGGCCAAGACCTCAGCCGCCAGGTCATTGCGGTGCACGGCGACAGGCTCTATACGTTCGTGTTCGTGCCTGCAGATGAGGCGCAGGGCGAGGTGTACCGCGAGATGGAAGCGCTGTATGACCTCGTGCTGCGCTCGTTCCGCTTCCTGAACTGAGTGGCCCTCACCTCCTCTCCCACACTGCGGTGTGGGAGAGGGTGTTTTTACACTGCCCGCGCCGGTGCGCCAGGAATGGGTGTATAATACCGCGCGACGGGCGAAGCTTCCCCGTCCTCTCATGTTGCCCGGAGGCACACCATGGAAAGCCGCATTTCGTCCGTGCTTACTGACCCCCGGCTGCGCCGCGAGATTGCAGAGGCAGAGGTCGCGCCCACCATCAGCGCCCGCGCCGGCGCCCGTGCCTTCATCGGCGAGGACCTGCACGGCCTGTCGCCCGGCGAGGAGGCAGTTGTCCTGTTGACCGGCCGGCCGTCGCTGCTGGTGCGCAAGAACCGGTTCGAGCTGCCCCGTTCGGGCAGTTGGGCCGATATCCTGTCGGCCCGCCGCGATATCATCGAGGCCCGGCTGCCTTCCATCGGTCGTATCGAGGTGGACGACGGCGCGGGCTACCGTCACTGCGGGACCGGCTGGGTCATCGCCGAGCGCATCATTGCAACCAACCGGCATGTCGCTGAGGCGTTTGCGCGCAAGGATGGCGCGGGCGGACGCTTCCTCAAGAGCTTCCTCGGGTCGGATATGGCCGCGCGCATCGACTTCCGGGAGGAATACCAGGGCGGCGATGCGTTTGAAGTCGACGTGCAGGAAGTCGTTTTTCTGGAGGATGTTGACCGGGCCCTGCCCGACATCGCGTTCCTCAAGCTGGCCGCGCACGGCAATCTGCCCCCGCCCATCCCCGTGTTGAGCACACCGGTGCAGCCGGGTGCATCGTTGGCCGTCGTCGGTTATCCTGCGTTCGACCCGCGCTATGGCCTCGATGCGACGGAGGCGGCCAAGGCCATCTTCGGCGCCATCTACGATGTCAAGCGCCTCAGCCCCGGCTGCGTGATGAGCGTGAGCAGCCGCACCTGGGCCTTCGCGCATGACGCGACCACCCTCGGTGGTAACTCCGGCTCGCCCGTGCTGGATGTCGACACCGGCTACGCGGTCGGGATGCACTTCCTCGGCGACTTCCGCCGCGCCAACTATGCCGTCAATGCGAGCACGCTGCTCGACAAGGCGCTGGCTAACTCGGTGTTTGCGCTGCCGCGCGAGCCGCTGCCACCGGTTGCGCCTGAGCCTGAGGTGGAGGCACCCGAAGGCGGCGAGGAAGCTCCCGCTGACAACCTGGCGAACCGAACGGGCTATGACACGAAGTTCCTCGGGTCGCGGCTCACCGTGCCGCTGCCGAAGGTCACAGGCGAACGCGCAGACCAGGTCCTCAAGTTCCGCGATCCTGCAACCGGCAAGCTCACCGACACGGCCAAGTACACGCATTTCTCGGTCGTGATGAACAGCGACCGCCGCCTGTGCTTCTACTCTGCGGTGAACATCGACGGCAAGGCGCTGGTCAAAGTGGGAGGCAAGCGGCCGGGCTGGCGACTCGACCCGCGGCTGCCGGAAGAAGTGCAGATTCTCAACGAGTGCTATGGCAAGGAGACGGAGGGGCGGTTCAGCCGCGGCCACATGACCCGCCGCGAGGACCCCAACTGGGGTTCGGTTGCGCTCGCGAAGCAGGCGAACAAGGACACCTTCTATGCGCCGAACGCTACGCCGCAGTTCCAGCCCTTCAATGGCGGCATCTGGCTGCGTCTGGAGGAGTATGCGCTCGAAAACGCAGACCAGGACGACATGCGCATCAGCGTGTTCACCGGCCCGATTTTCAGCGACGAGGACCCCGTCTACTTCGGAGTGCTCGTGCCCGTGCGCTTCTGGAAGGTGATCGCGTTCCGGCACGATGAGACCCGCAAGCTCTGTGCGACCGGGTACATCATGTCACAGCGTGACATGCTGCCCGGCGCCGAGTTTGTCTTTGGCCGCTTCCAGCTTTACCAGGCGCCCATTGCGGAGATCGAGAGCCTGACGGGGCTTTCTTTCGGCAAGCTGAAGGACGTGGACCCGCGGCGCGTGGTGGAGGAAGCGACGCCTGTGCCGCTGCAATCGCCGGACCAGATCCGGTTGGTGTAGTGGTTCGTGGGCGGGCGGACACACCG
>DAOUGK010000359.1:0-2521 GCA_034429055.1 Anaerolineae bacterium
CCTGACACCCTGGGCACTGGGCATCATCGCGGTGCTTGCAACCGTCACGGCAGTACAGCGGATTCTGGTCACATGGCAACTGGCTGCACCGACCAGAAAATAACCTAGCAGACCGGGCCAAATGTCGCTTCCAAACTGGTTGCTTTGTGCGTTATCTTTTGCCGCCTTCGGCGTCATTAAAGGTGAAAGTGCGCGCACGGAAGTCGACCCGCAGGTGTTGGTGCTGGAGCGGGCCCGCCAGGCAGATCCCGAAGCGCTGGCCGAGTTGTACGACCAGTATGTCGACCGGATCTATGCGTATATTTATCACCGGGTCGGGCAGGCCGAGGTGGCAGAAGACCTGACGGGTCAGGTGTTCATGCGCATGTTGGAGGCCATCGGCGCGGGACATCCCTGGCGCACATCGTTCTCCGGCTGGCTCTATCGCATCGCGCACAATCTGGTCATTGACTACTACCGGCGGCGCCAGCGCGCGACCTTTGTCGAGCTGGACGGCGCTGCGCCGCTACCGGCCGCCGACGGCGATCCGTGGCGTGCGGCGGAGTTGCGGCTGGAATCCCAGCGTTTGCGCAACGCCCTCCGGATGTTAACCGAAGAGCAAAGCCAGGTGATTACCTTACGCTTTCTCGAAGAATTCAGCATTGCAGAAGTTGCCGAGATGATGGGAAAGACTGAAGGGGCGGTCAAGGCGTTGCAGTATCGAGCCGTATCGACCCTGAAGCGCGTGATACAGCCATGAAACGCAATACCGAGGCTCGACTGAGCATACTCCTTGCCGAGTGTGCCGACCTGATACAGGCGGGCAGCTCAGTCTCGGCTTGTCTCACGCGCTACCCGGAAGATGCCGCCGAGCTGGAGCCGCTCCTGCTGACCCTGGCGGAAGTCCGCCGGCTCAGGCCGGTGCCCCCGCGCGCGCCGGAAATCGCGCAGCAGCGGCGTGCCCAGTTCGTCCTGGCCGCCCAGCAGATGGCCGCGCCTGCCGCACAACATGCCGGGCGCTCCGCCTCGCTGCCGACCCGCAAACCCGTGACCGGTGGCGACTGGCTGCAACGCCTGGCTGCCTGGCTGCTGGGTGATAGCTTCGCCCAGCGCAGCCCGCTGGGAGCAGGAATGCTCGCCGTGCTCCTGCTGGTCCTCGTGGGCGGCCTGTTGTTGACCGGCGTGGCCTCTGCCGCCGAGAGCACCCTGCCCGGCGACTGGCTCTACCCGGTCAAGACGACGGTGGAAGACCTGCGCCTGGCGTTGCTGCGCGACCCGCTCCAGCGTGATGCGTTCCAGAACACCCTGCGGGAACGTCGCCTCATGGAGGCCCGCACGGTCGCCGATACCGGCCGGCGGGTGCGCAGCCTGGCCCTGCACGGCCAGATCAGCGAACTGCACAGCAACCGGTGGATCGTGTCCGGGATCGAGGTGCTCATCGACCGCGACACGCGCATCATCGGCACGCCTGTCGTGGGCGCGACCGTGAACGGCACCATGCGCGCGCCCGGCGACTACACGCTTGTCGTCGTCTACGTAGAGGTCGAGCCTCCGGCCGGCGCAGCGCCGGCGCTGGCAGCCACGCCGACTCTCCCGCACACGCCGACGCGCGTGCCGCCGACGGCCACGCCCAGCCCGCCACCGACTGACACACCGACAGAGCCGGCCTTCGGCGGCGGGGGCATCCCTGCCGTGCATGACGAGCCGGAAGACACACCCAGCCCGCAACCGTCGCTGACGCCGACCCAGACGGCCACGCGGACGCCCACCATCACGCGCACGCCTGCACCGACGGCCACCGCCAGCGCGACCGGCCTGCCGAAGCCGCGCCCCCGGACCACGGGCCGCATCCAAGGCTACGTGGAACGCATCGAAGGAAGCTGGTGGACCATCGACGGCAAGACCGTCGAGTGCGACGGCAACACGCAGTTCAGCGGCGATCCCGACGTCGGCGCGCTGGTAGATGCGACTGTCGAAATCACGCCGGAGGGCCGCTACATCGGCCTGGCTATCCGCCGGATCGGTGAACCGAATCCGACTCCGTCACCTGACGAGTTCACCGATGTGGTAAAATCCATCAACGGGGAGTGGTGGACCATCGGCGATCGCACGGTCAAGGTGACCGGGCAGACCCAGCTCATCAACAATCCTGGGCTGGGCGACATGGTCAAAGTCGATGCCGAGCGCCGCACAAACGGCGAAGTCATCGCCCTGCGCATTGAGGCGATACGCGTGGATCCACACCCCATCCAGGGCGTCATCGAGTCCATGAACGGGAACATCTGGGTCGTCGATGGGAAGTCCGTCATTGTCGATGGCAGGACCGAGATTCACGGCACGCCGGCAATCGGCGCGACCGCGCAGGTGTTGGCGATCCCGCAGCCGGATGGCACGCTCCTCGCCCGCACCATCCAAATCATCGCCCCTCCGCCGCCGACCGTCACACCCATCGTCGCTGAGGCAGAAACCGCCACGCCGACGGCCACGCCGGAACCGCCGGCTCCTGAGCCGACGCCCATCCCAGTGGAAACGCCGACGGCAA
>DAOUGK010000360.1:0-1668 GCA_034429055.1 Anaerolineae bacterium
AGCACCTCCGGCTGCTCGTGGATTTCCCGGTAGACGTGCGTTGTCTGTAAATCCAAGGTCATGGAAACCATCTCCCTCATCCGCTCAGACTGCCTCGTAAACTACCTCGCCGCCCACGATGGTGCTGTGGACGTGCAGGTCAGGCGTCAGCAGCACCAGGTCGGCCCGGCTTCCCGCCGCGACCCGTCCGCGCCCCTCCTCGAGGCCGAGCACCCGCGCTGCGGTTGTGGTCATGCCGCCCAGCGCCTCGTTCAGCGTGCAGCCGGTGACGTGAATCACGTTGCGCAGCGCCTGGTCCAGCGACAGGATGCTGCCCGCCAGTGTGCCGTCCGCCAGCCGCGCGCTCGTCTCGTCCACGTAGACGTCGTAGTCCCCGAGCAGGTGCTGGCCGGCAGGCATACCGAGCGCAGCCATCGCGTCGGTCACGAGGCTCATGCGCCGGCCTTCCAGTGCGCGCCAGACGACGCCGATAACCGAAGGGTGGGTATGGATGCCATCGGCAATGAAGCCGACGGTCACGCGCGGATCGGCCAGGAGCGCGCCCGGCAGCCCCGGCTCGCGATGCGTCAGCGCGGGCATCGCGTTGAACAGGTGTGTACCGTAGCGGATGCCCGCGTCAAAGCCCGCGACGGCCTCCTCGTAGGTCGCCATGCTGTGCCCCGCGCTCACGACCACCCCGCGCTCCGTGAGGCTGCGAATCACGTCGAGCGCGCCCGGCAGCTCCGGCGCGAGCGTGACGATGCGCACGCCCGTCTCCGGCGCCCAGTCGCGTACCGCATCGACGGTGGGCGGCAGCAGGTAGTTGGGGTTGTGGGCGCCCTTCTTCTTGACATTGAGGAAGGGCCCTTCGACGTGCAGGCCCAGCGGCAGCGCGCCACGGAACCCCTCGGGCACGTTCATGACGATCGCGCGCGCAGCCGTGACCGTCTCCAGCGGCGAGGTGATGATCGTCGGCAGAAACGCGGTGACCCCGTAGCGCGCATACTGCGCGGCCGCTGTCCAGATGGACACCGGGTCCGCGGTGAAGTCGTGGCCGAATGCGCCGTTGAATTGCAGGTCGATGAACCCCGGCGCGACGATCAAGCCCTGCGCGTCGAGCTGTGCTGCGCCCGGCGGACATTCGACATCCGCGGCGGGACCGACCGCAGTAATCTGCTCGCCGTCGATGAGGACCGCGCTCTCGGGGATGGTGACGGAGGGCGTGTAGGTGGTGGCATGATGGATGTAGAGCATGATTACCCAATCTCCGGCAGGCTTGCGGCCGCGATGGACTGTCCCACGCGGCGGCTCTTCTCATCGGGCAGTTGCAGGTTAATGCGCGCGGCCAACTTGGGGAACTCGGCGGCCAGGACAGTCTGCGCGCCCTCCAGGATGATCTGCCCACCGGAACCGGACGTGACCCGGCCCAGGATCAGCACGTGGCTCAGGTCGTAGAAGTCGGCATAATGTGCCAGGGCGTAGCCGAGATACGCGCCGATACTCTGCCAGATGGCCTGTGCGCCCGCGTGTCCGGCCTCCAGCCGCACCTGCACGACCTTCAGCCGTTCTGCGTCGGTGATGCCGCCCGGCAGGTCGATGCCCGCGGCCCCGGCCAGCCGGAAGACGCACTGCTGCGAGAAGTAGAGCGCGCCGACCCCCCGGTCGCCCGACCATTCGTCCACCGGGCCG
>DAOUGK010000361.1:0-5766 GCA_034429055.1 Anaerolineae bacterium
CGGCCACCGCGGCGCGCTCTGCAGGTGAAAGCACCGCCAGGTGGCCTGCCTCGTGCAGGAGATCGCCCGGATGTGTCAGGCGGGCTTCGTCAACGCGCAGCCCGCACGGGATGACCTCGATGCCCGGCAGGAAGCTCGTGTCGTCGACCTGACCCGCAATGATGACCAGCCCGATTTCGCGCAGAAACGCCGCTATTTGCTGCGTCTCCGGCGGGCGAAAGGTGCTGGCTGGCATATGGGTCTTCGGGCAGGTCCGCTAGGCGCGCCGGTCTACGCGGTCAGGCGTGCGCCACACGCGGCCGTCGGTCGCCAGTAAGGTAAAGACGAAGCCCTGGGTCTCGATAATCGCTTCGAGGGAGTCCCCGGCGTCCCGGATCGCGCGGACCGAGCAGTGCCGGCCGAAATTCGCAACCAGCGACAGAGCCCGATCCGTATCCAGAGACCGGTAGATTCGCCCGTCGGCGGTGCCGACGTAGCGTCCAGGCGGAGCCACCGCGGGTAGTCCGGCAGTCCGAATCTGCTGCGGACCAGAGAGGAGCGCAGGCGCGCCCGCCACCAAGGGGGCGAAGGCCGCGAGGCTGAGGAACGATCGACGGTTCAAATGAACCCTCCACCAAAGCTCCAACTACACTTTGCGTGCATGTGTGGAACAAATCCAGGACAATAGGGAACGTAACACCGAGGTTGAGGCCTTTATGTAACTTAACTTACAGTTATGGTTATTGTGCCAGCCGGCGGTCGCGCTTGCACAAATTTTGCGATATATCTTCACAAGCACGCAAAAATATGGTATGCTTGTACGGAATGCCGCACCTGTTCCGGCGCGCGTACAATGGGCGCCGGGGGCTCACGGCGATGGATGCGCGTAAGGTGGTGGTGATCGGCTGGACCTACAGGCCGGTTGCAGGAGGTTCAACCATGGCTGCGTGCATGCGATTGATCGCGGCGTTGTTTGTTGTCGGCGTCTTATTGCCTCAGGTCGTGACCGTTCCTTCGACCGGCGTCCACGCCGGAAGCACGCCGGGCCCCATTGCATACGTGAAAAACGGCAGCGCGATTCGCCTGATCGACCCGGACGGCGGCAATGATCGCCCATTCTGGAGTGCGCCCGATCCGCAATATGATACGATCACCGGCCTGGACTGGCGGCCGGATGGCCGGGTCCTGGCCTTCGCCGGCGACTACCAGCGCGCCTGCTCCTGGTACGAACGTGACCTCTACACCCTCCCCGCGCAGGGCGGCACGCCCCAGCGCCTCACCAACAAGCCGGACTGCGCGTCGCTCGGCGCCTATCCCCAGGGCAGCGTGACCGTCCACCTCGTAAACACGTACTACTACGGCGACCGGTTCCAGGTTTATATCCAAGGTTCGCGGGTGCTCAAGGAGGTCACGCTCCCCGGATGGGGCGCAGCGACCGTGGTGTTCGAGGAAGTGGCCGACCTGGGTCCCGGCATCTTCCAGCCGGCGGTGGCGATTCTGGGCGGGGACCGGTGGCTTGGTGATGCGCGCGCCGACGTGCAGGCGGGCACGACGGTCGATGCCGGTACGTTGAGCATCGGCGATCCGGCAACCGAGGCGCTGGGCGCGACCAAGCCGCACTGGCGGCAGGACGGCGGGGCGGCGGCCTACGCCTGGTCGCGTTGTGGCGCGATGTATGAGATCGCCACAAATGCGCGGCCCGGATCGATCGGTGACCCCCTGCCGGACAAGGACGGCGGCTATGCCTGTGCCCTGGATCGCGGCCCGACGCCCGCCACCGCCAACCAGTTGCTCTATTCGACGTATGCCACGTACGACGGTACAGGCGGCATCTGGAGGGCGGTCGGGACCGGCGAGCCTGAGCTGCTCGTGCCGCTGAACGTGTACGATTCCGAGAACGTGCACGCGCTCGAATGGCTGCCCGACGGCTCCGGCTTTCTGTTCGCCAAGAAGTATGTGCAACTGGGCATCTTCTCGAACATCTTCCGCTACGACTTTGCCACGCATAAGGTCACGCAGCTTACCGAGGTGCGCGACGATGAGGGGGTGGAGGACTTCACGATTTCGCCCGACGGCAGCGCGGTCGTCTACCAGTACTTGAACAAGGACCGTACGGAGAGCACGCTCTGGATCATGGACATCGACGGCACCGATGTTCGTCTTCTGGCGGAGGACGCGGGGCATCCGGCTTGGGGGAGCGCCGCGGCGCCCGAGCCCACGCCCACGCGTACCAGCACCCCGACGGTGACGCCGACGCGTACTGCGACGGTGACGCCGACCGCGACGACGACCCGCATGACGCCGACGCCGACCGCCACCGCCACCATCACCCGCACTCCCGGTGCGCACAGGGTCTACCTGCCGTTGGTGCTGAAGGGCTTACCGGTGAATCCCCTGAACGACGGCATCAACGGCCGGGTCACTGACAAGGGCGCGGCTGCCGCGGGCATCGTGCTGGAGCTGCGGTTCTATGATGGGGCGGAGACAACCACGGCAGCGACGACCACCACCGACGGGAGTGGGCGCTATCGCTTCCAGGGGGTCCCGAGCCTCCGCGCCGGCCAGGAGTACTGGGTGCGCTTCCTCTCCCCGGACAATCCCGCGTGGGTCTCCATCTGGCAGACTGCCAGCCTCACCGCATATACGAAGGGCAGCACAGTGTCCGGCGGCGACTTCGACATCGCCAACGTCGCCCTGCTGTCGCCGCCGGACGGGGCGGCGCAGGCCCTGCCGGTCACCTTCACCTGGCAGCCGCGCGGCATCCCGGGAGATACCTATCGCGTCGTGTTCTTCGATTTGGCCACGGACGATTACTGGTATACCCCGGACCTGGGCAACGCGGGCAGCTTTACTGCAACTGACCTGTGGCCGGAGGCGGTCCTGGGCCAGGAATACGGGTGGGCGGTCTGGGTGTTCAACGGCCCGGACTCGTCCGGCCAGTCGTATTATTACCAGGCGGTCACGTTCCTGGCGGGTGTAGCCGGGGATCCGGCTGCACCGGACGAGTGGCAGATAGGAGCAGTGCCCCTCCGCCGGCGGGAGCATCGCTGAGCGGACGGCGCGCAGGCAGGGCGCCCCTCCATTATCCTTAGAACGCCCAACATAACTATGCTCTGGCCGGTCTCTGACCGTGCCCCTGGCTCGGTCGGAGACCGGCCAGAGCGGTTTTGTTAGGGACTCTTAACAGCCCGGCGGCGCACGTACGTGGGGAACCCGCACGGCGTGCGCCGCCGTCCTCATGGCTCGCGTTCCGCGGTGAAGTTCCACTCGGATGTGACCAGGCAACTATCACTGTCAGGCTCAAGCCAGTACGTGACCGTCTCCTTCATGGTCCGGCCGTCCGCGCTCACGTACCAGTCTTGCGCGGCGCCGCCCGTAGCCAGGAACATGGCATTCGTCCATTCCTTCTGGATCGGCGGGCCGTCGCAGGTCAGGTCATAGGTGGAGTGGAAATTGATGCCTCCGGCCCCAAAGTAGAGGCGCCGGAAGCGGCCGGTATCCGTGGTGTGAACGTTGAGGTAAGCATCAACCCGTGTGAGGTCTTGCCACACCTCTCCGCTGGAATAGTGACAGGTCGCACCGGGGGTCGTCGTCACCCAGGCAACGGCCGTGCCGCTCAGCACCTGGAAATTCTCGACTTCTGCGTTGGTGTTGGGCTCGTCGACAGGACGGCGCAGCTCCAGAACCAGTTCCGCCTTGGCGTTGACCGTCTCGCTTCGCTTGTGCGCCCAGGAGGACCGGGTCGTGCCCCGCCAACGCCAGCACCCGACGTTGGTCGCTACCAGCTGCATCGGTCCGTACGCCTTAAGGACATGGTCAGGATCCTGCCAGTTGCTGTTGGTGAGGATGATGAGCAGCTCCTCGATCCGCTCGGCTCGCCGGTCGCGGCAGAAACTTTGGGACCGGACGGTGGTAGTCCAGTCCTTCGGCTCCTGCCACGCACCCCCCAGCTTGACCAGCACCTGCACCTTCGCGTCGGGGTCTGAGCTCGTCTTGAACGGGTTGTAGAACGTGACCGAGCTGACATCGTCCCGGGGGAAGACGAAGTGGTAATAGTGCGCGGCCAGGGGGCGGACGTCGGTTGGCATTGTCCAGACGAAATCCTTAGCCGGGAACCCGTCGAGCGGGCCCGGCACGGGTATGGCGGGCGCAGTCACGCCCCGCGCGATCAGGTCCCACGAGCTGTAGTCGTCCTGGGGCGGCCGGTTCCAGTTGTAGCGGGCGAACTCGGGCCACTGTTGCTTGAACCCGCCCTCGATCACCGTGTCGACTGCCTCCAGCGCGCTGTCGGTGGACTCCGCCGCCACCCACATCGAGCGGACCACGTCCGGCGTGCTGACATGGCTCAGGTAGAAGGGGAAGAGGTACGCGCCGTAGTGATGCGCAGCCTGCGTGTCGTTCAACGAAACACCCGGGTCGTCGAGGAATGCGGCCAGGTAGAACTGCTCGGTGTTCGCCTTGGGATAGACGAAGTCCTCGGCCCAGACCGCGGTCGACTCCATGAGCCATTTGTCATACAGCCGGTTGCCCGGCAGTTCGTAGGTGAACTGCAGGCTGTGCATGAAGTTGTGGGCCAGGGCGGCGCGCAGGAGATCGTCGTTCAGGCGGCGGTTGATCCGGAGGTGGACCGGGCCCATGATGGCGAAGCCAACGTACGGAATGGTCATGCCGTCGTCGTCGATCACGGTCAGGGCCACGTCGAGACGGCCGTCGCCGCCGAAGTTCCTCTGCCCGTCGTCCTTGATCGGCTCGCACAGCATCAGGCCGGTCAGCGCGGGCCAGACCTTGTCTTTGAGCGCGTTGAACGCGACTTCCACCAGCCTGCCGTCGCCCGGCCGGTCCTTGCGGCCCCACACCTTGACCTTGGTGTTGCCCCTGAAGAACCACTTGTCGGAGAGCGGCATTTCCGGCGGGCCGTCCGGCGCAAGCGCCGCTCCTGCCGGGAGGGTCAGGGGTGCAGCAGCTACCGGGCCGCCTTCAGCCGGCTGCTGGTCGTCCCAACTGCCCTGGTAGTAGGGCGGGAGCAGGAAGGGCAGCAGCACCGCCTGGGTGCCGGCGGGCAGCGCGTCGTAGCGGCCCATCGCTTCCGCCATGACCTCCGTGCCTTCGCGAATGGCCTTGTCAGGGCTGCGGTATTCGGCGGGCAGCCGCGGGTCGCCGAAGACAGCGTACACCCGGTATATGAGCGCGGTCATGTCGTCGATCTTGCCCTGCGCGAGGGCGGCGTCGATCAGTTCGATGGCAGTGGGTGAGGGGCCTGCCTTCATCACGAGCGGCAGGTACTGCGTGTGGACATCGAGGGCGCCGGGATCGGGTGCATCCAGGAGCGGGCCGGCGGAGACCGGCGAGAAGGGGAGCACGACGATGCAGCCGGCAAGCAGAACGGTACGGCAGAGATCTGAGAACCGGGATACCATGGGAAGCCTCCTATTGTTGCACCGTACAGCCAACGGCTTCCGCCCGTCGTGCTGAGTGGGCGCGGAGATGGCATGTCGGGCAGCGAGGCCAACTTTTATTATACCACATCCCGTCAAGCACATTCTGGATGGATCGCTAGTTCGAGAAGTGTGTACGCTCCCTGCCACACAGCCTTCGCCGTACGCTTCTGGCGCGAGTGTTTGGCCGGGGGGCCGCGCTGGCGGGGCCGCATCAAGCACGTGCGGAGCGGCCAGGCAGCGAGTTTTCCCGACATCGATGGCCTGCATCCCCTTCCTCGGCGCGCCAAATGGCTCACAGGTTTACCGGCTGTTAAGCGCTGCACGCTCTGATCATCCTCCGTTATTCTCT
>DAOUGK010000362.1:0-11540 GCA_034429055.1 Anaerolineae bacterium
GCGGTCGATTCCGGTGCGAGCAGCGTCAGGGCCAGTTGGCGGCCCAGCCCCGGCCACGAGAAAATCCACTCGACCAGGATCAGCTCACCGATCATCAGGCGCAGCGCGGTAAAGACCGCGGTTGCCACCGGCGCGACGATGTTGCGCAGCGCATGGCGCCGCCGGATCGTGCGCAGCGGCACGCCCACGCTCCGCGCCGCGGTGACGTACATCTTGTCCATCTCTGCCGCCAGCAAACTCGCCGTGACCTGCGCGACCTGCGCGGTCGGCCGCGCCGCCAACACGAGCGTCGGCAGAAGCAGATGAGCATCCCAGCCGAACCCCTGAATCGGCGGCGGCTTGATGACCGAGCCGTAGATGAGCAGGTTGAGCACGGTTAGGACGGCCAGGCTGCCGATGTAGAAGGCGGGCATCGCCAGGCCGAGCGTCGTTGCCGCCGTCAGCCAGGCCGCGA
Source organism: Anaerolineae bacterium (assembly GCA_034429055.1). Lineage (GTDB taxonomy): Bacteria > Chloroflexota > Anaerolineae > CG2-30-64-16 > CG2-30-64-16 > MWBF01. The sequence continues at coordinate 455 of DAOUGK010000362.1, forward strand.
TGCCCGGAGGATCGCCGCGCACGGCCACCAGCCCCAGGAGCACACCCGCTATCGTGCTGAACAGCAGCGCCACGGCCAGCAGCCCCAGGCTGGCGCCCGTTGCAGCCGCAACCGTCTGCAGCACCGGCGCGCCCGCCGGCGGGATCGCACCCAGGTCCAGCCGCAGCGCATCGCGCAGGTATGCACCGTACGCGGGCAGGAGCGGCGCAGCCTCGTGGCTCAGCGCGACCAGGGGGTTGTTCGCCAGTTGCAGCGGCCGGACCAGGTGCGCGTAGGCGAAGCCGGCGAAGTTAGCGAGCAGCAGCACGCAGGGGATCAGCGTGAGGCGGCGCAGGATGTAACGCGTCATGGGTCACGGCTCACCGCGCAGGCCGCGCCAGGCCGGCAGGGTGTCGCGTTCATCCCACCAGTCCGGCGCATCGCCCCAGCGGTAGCGGATGAAGTCCAGCGGCTTTTCAGGGACGGCTGCCGCCTCGTCAGGCCGCATCCGATTGGCAATGAACGCCGCAATAGGGTAGTCGTCCACCCGCTCCAGCAGGGCCCGGTGCAAGGGCGCCGGATCATAACGCACCATGCGCAGCGTGGCCTGCCAGCCGGTTGCCGCCGACCAGTCCAGCAGCGCATATTCGGCGCGGCCCTGTTCCTTGCCCTTGCCCCGGCCGTAGCTCAGGCTGCCCGTATTGATGATGAGGGTGCCCCGGCCCTGATTGCCCGCCGTGCCGGGCACGAACCGGCGCAGCAGCGCATGCGTGTGGCCGCAGACGACGACATCGGCATCCGCGCCGCCGAGCAGCTCGCGCACCCGTTCGTCGGTCTGCGACCAGGGCGAGCGTTCCTCGCGGGGTCGCGGCAGGAAGGGCAGGAACGGATTGCCCGGCACGCCGTGGACGATGAGCAGGTCCTCCAGGCGGCCCCCCGAGAACGCGACATACTCCGGTCGCGACGCCAACCAGGCCACGCGTTCCGGCCCCAGCCGCGCGCGCTCCCACCTGACCACCTCCTGCGCCAGCGGCATGTTCCAGTGCGCGGGCCACAGCGATGTCTCCCACAGCGCCAGGTAGAGCTCGGCGTTGCCCAGGATGCATTGGCAGGGGATGCTGCGCAGCAGATCCACGACCTCCGCGCCCCAGGGGAGCTTGTACACCAGGTCACCGGTAACGACGAGCGCGTCGGGCCGCTGGCTGCGCAGGTCAGCGAGCACCGCCTGGAGCGCAAACAGGTTCCCGTGGATGTCGCCAAAAACTGCGATGCGCATGGTGGACTATATCAGCAGCCGTGCCTGGCCGGTCTCCAGCGCCAGCAGCCGCGCCTTCATCGCCAGGCCGCCGGCATAGCCGTGCAGGCTGCCGTCCGAGCCGATGACCCGGTGGCAGGGGATAATCAGCGGAATCGGGTTGCTGCCGAGCGCGGCCCCCACCGCCTGGTAGATGCCCTGGCCGCTCCCGCCGACCTGCCGCGCAATCCATGCATAGGTGCGCGTCTGCGCGTAGGGAATCTTGGCCGCGATGGCCCACACGGTCAGCGCGAACGACGTATGCCCGCGCAGGTCGAGCGGCACATCGAACTGCTGCAGCGCCCCCGAGAGATAACCGCGCACCTGCCGCGCCGCAGCCTGCAAGAGCGCATCCGGCCCGCCGGCAGCCTCCCCCGTCGCGGCCGCAGGGTCGAACTCGACCAGCGGCACATCCGGATAGTCGTAATGGACTGCGCGCAGCGCGGCCGTGCGCGTGGCCGAAGGCAGCGTCAGGAGGCGCAGGCCGCGTTCCGAGGCCACCAGGCCCACCCAACCCCAACCCGCGCCGGTCGCCGGATAGGGCGATGCCGCCCGTGCATCTTCTAACGCGCCCGATGGCTGCACATCCTCATCGACAGGCACGACCATCGCCCGCAGTTCATCTGTCATTGCTGCCCTGTTCTCCTTGCACTTGCCCCGTCGCGCGCGCGGCCAGCCGCATGACAACCAGGCCCGTCAACACCATCACGACCGCGGCCCAGGCCACCGCCACCGCGTAGCGCAGCACACCCGCAGCCCACAGGTGGGGCATCAGCAGCGCCAGGCCGGATGTGACGAGCGCGACCGGCAATACGCCGTTCAGCGCCAGCACAAGCCCCACCTGCGGCTGGCGCAGTGCCGGTTTCCGTCCCAGCCGCATGCTCAGCCAGGCGACCATCGCCATCGGGAAGATGACCCCGGCGATGAGGACCAGGATGCCCGCCACCGTCTGCACAGCCGCCTCCTGTACCCCTAATTGTCTATCCGAAAAGTCGTAGTCTAGGGCCTTGTGCCCGTGTTAGTACGCCCACAAGGGGCTATGCTACCCTTTTTCGGATAGACACTAATCGAACGAGCCGCGCAGCCGCGCGCGCCAGATGCGCCACACCATCTTCAGGAACAGCCCACTGTCATGCACCGGCCGGAAGTGGCTTTTCTTGTCGTTGTAAATCGTCTTGATGGGCACCCAACCCACCCGGAATCCTGCCAGCTGCGCGCGTAACAGAATCTCCACCTCGGCCTCGAAGCGGCTGCTGCTGGGCCGCACCTTCGCCATCACATCGCGACTGAGCAGCCGGTAGCCGCTCTGGTTATCGGGAATCGGCTGGCCCATCGCCCAGCCGAGCAGCACCGTGCCCACCCGGTTCCCGAACTGGCTCTTCGGCGGCATCTGCGCAAAGGTGCGCTTGCCGATGATGATATCGCCCTGGCCTGTGCGAAACGCCTCGATGAACAGCGGAATCTCGTCCGGGTCGTGCTGGCCGTCCGCATCGAGCGTGATGGCCGCGGCAACCCCGCGCGCCACCGCATAGTCGAAGCCGGTGTTGAGCGCCTTCCCCTTGCCCTGGTTCACCGCGTGAGCCACCACTTTCGCGCCTGCCAGCGCGGCGGCCGCGGCGCTCCCGTCGGTCGAGCCGTCATCCACCACGACCACCGGCACATGCGCGAGGGCGCGTTTGACCACCTCTCCGATATATTTGGCCTCATTGTAACAGGGGATCAGGGCGATAATCTCGCCTGTCTGTGGGGCCCGCGCCTGTGTCTCTGGCATGGCCTGCTCCTTCCATCCATACAGCGACGTATACGACGCCGCCAGTGTACCGCGGGAAGGGGGTTGCGTCAACCTCACCCCGCGACAGGCTGTGGGACGGGTTGGCAACCCGTCCTACAATAACATACAAACACGCTTATAAAACATAAGATGTTTGGCATCTGGCCCAATCTGTGCTATCATCCTAACCAAGATGAAGAACATCAGGCGCGCGACAGCTTTGACGCCTGTGGAGATGGCGATGGCAGACAGTGAACTGAACAAGGCACTCGGCGACCAGTTGCAGCCCACGCGCCGGCGCATTCTGCTGGCTCTGAAACAGCGCGGCGGCATGACCGCAGCAGAGCTGGCCGAGTTGCTCGGCATCACGAGCATGGGCGTGCGCCGCCATCTGACCACCCTGGAGCGCGACCGGCTGGTGGATTATGAGCTGGTGCAGCGCGGCAAGGGCCGGCCGAGCTATGTCTACCGGCTGACCACACAGGCCGAGAATCTGTTCCCCAAGAACTACGCCGGGCTGGCTAAGGAGCTCCTGGGCTATCTGGCAAACCGCGATAGCGGCAGCGAGGTCATCCAGTTGTTCGACCAGCGTGCGAACCGCCGCATCCGGCAGGCGCGCGCCCAACTGGAAGGCAAGTCGCTGGCTGACCGCGTGGCCGGGCTGGCCGATATCCTCAACAACGACGGCTATCTGGCCGAATGGCAGGAGGTGGATGCCAACACCTTCCTGCTCAGCGAGCACAACTGCGCCGTTCACGAAGTGGCCGCCGAATTTCGCGCCGCCTGTCATTCCGAGTTGAGCTTCCTCCGGGCGATCCTGCCCGACGCGGATATCACGCGCGAGGAGCACCTGATGGCCGGCGACCTGAGCTGCACCTACCGTATCCGCCGCGCGGCCTGACCGGCCATGAACCATCCCTTCATCGCTGCGCTGGAACCCGACCTGTTCTTCGCCGTGCGCATCGAGAATGCGGCGAAGGCCGCCGGCGCACGCGCCGTGGTGGTGGATAATCCCACCGCGCTGTGGGAGGCCATCGAGCAGTGGCCCGAACTCATCCTCGTGGATCTATCCGTGAGCGACTGGGAAGAAGTAGTGCGCCGCGCCAAGACCTTCCCGCACACGAAGGCCATCCCCATCGTGGCCTTCGGCAGCCACGTTGACACCGTCACCCTGCGGGCCGCGCGGGAGGCGGGCTGCGACCATGCGTGGGCGCGCTCCCGGTTCACCTCCGAGCTGCCCGACCTCGTACGCGAGACGCTGCACCCGCCCGTCCGGCATGTGGAGGGGTGGGATGACCCGCCGCCCGCCGCGCTCCGCCGCGGCATCGAGCAGTTCAACGCAGGCCAGTACTGGGAGTGCCACGAGACGCTGGAGCATCTCTGGAACGCCGAGCCGCGCGCCATCCGCGACCTTTATCAGGGCATCCTGCAGGTCGGCGTCGCATTGCACCATCTCCGGCAGGGCAATTACGCGGGCGCCATCAAGATGTTCCGCCGGGGCCTGCCCCGCCTGAAGGACCTGCCGCCCGTCAGTCAGGGCGTGCCCGTTCACGAATTTGCTGTGGCCGCACGGGCCGTCCACGATGCCGCGGTCAAGCTCGGCCCGGACCGGCTCGACCGGCTGGACCTGCCCTTCCCCCAGATTAGCCTCCGCGAGACGGCCTGACGGCATAGGGTCGGCCACCAGGAATTCCAAATGTACGGCAGAGTGCCGGCATTCTGAGCGGAGGCCGCCGCCGGCGGTGGGCGCAGTCGAAGAACGCCGGCACGGCCTACATCCTTCGACTACGACCCTCCGGGCCTCCGCTCAGGATGCTTTGCCGCCTACATTTGGAATTCCTGGGGTCGGCCACCCACTGATAGACGTTGACAGAAAAGAGTGGTATAATCTACACCATACAGAACATTTGCGCGGCCAGTGCGCAGCGATATCCTATGGCAACACGACGTAAGAAACCCAAGCCACCGCCCGGGCCAGACCTGGCGCAGTTCCTGAGGGGCGAGATCGTTGGCAGCCTGCTCGTGCTGCTGGCGATCATCATGTTCCTCAGCTTGCTGTCGCCCAATCGCGGGCAGGTCACGGGCGCGATTATCGGGGTCATGCAGGCCCTGTTCGGAGTGGGCACGTGGTTCGTCCCACTCCTGCTTGGCGCGCTCGGCATCTGGCTCGCGCTGCGCCACGTCACAGAGGCACAGGGCCTCACCGCGTGGCGCATCACCGGGATTCTCGGCCTGCTCATCGCGTTCGAGGGCTTCGCCCACCTGGCCGCCGGCCTGCCGGACCCGTCCATACCGGGCAATGAGACCATCGGCGGCGGGGCAGTCGGCTGGCTGTTCAGCCAGGGGCTGATTCTCGCGCTGGGGCTGCCCGCGGCCATCGCCACCCTCCTGGTCATCGCCTTCTTCTCGATCATGGCCGTCTTCGGCCTGACCGTGACCGATGTGGGGCAGAAGCTCAGCGCGCTCGCCGCCGCCTTCCGCCGCGAGCCCGCCGGCCCCGAAGGCGTGCGCGTCAACCCGCCCCTGCCCCTCGGTGAGCCGGAGAACTTCTTGCAACGCACCCTGCGCCGGCTGCGGGAAGGCCGCGCGCCGCTGCACCAGCCCGCGCCCTTCCCGCCGGTGACGACCGGCCCCGTGACGCCGTCCACCTGGCCCGCCGACCGCCGCGCGACACCCGGCGTCCGCCCTGCACCCGGCCAGAAGCCCGCACCCCCAGGGCCATCGACCGCGGGACCAGCCATTAGCGGGACCTCAGCCGCGCAGCCCGCGACTCCCGCGCTGCCCCAGCCGCGCATCATCGGCGGCAGCGGCCAGACCTGGCACCTGCCCGTCCTCTCGGAAATCCTGGAGGACAGCACCGAGCAGGACATCAAGCAGGAAGACCTGCGCAAGCGCATCGAAATCATCGAGCATACGCTGGCGGGGTTCGGCGTGCCGGTGCAGGTGGTCGAGGTCAACCAGGGTCCGGCGGTCACGCAGTTCGGCCTGCGGCCCGGCATCATTGTCCGCAAGGACCGCAAGGGCGAGGAAAAGCAGATCAAGGTGCGCGTCTCGCAGATTCAGGCGCTCTCCAGTGACCTGTCGCTGGCGCTCGCCGCCTCCCCCATCCGCATCGAGGCGCCTGTGCCGGGCCGCGATTTCGTCGGTGTCGAAGTGCCGAACGTGACCATCTCGCAGGTTTCGCTGCGCGGCGTGATGGAGTCGGAGGAGTTCGGCGCGACCAAAGGCCCGCTCCTGTTCGGCCTGGGCCGCGATGTCTCCGGCCAGCCGATGGCGACGGACCTTGCGCGCATGCCCCACCTGCTGATTGCGGGCGCGACCGGCTCCGGCAAGTCGGTCTGCATCAACGCGATTATCAGCTCCATGCTGCTGCGCCACACGCCCGACACGCTGCGCTTCCTCATGGTGGATCCCAAGCGCGTCGAGCTGACGGTCTACAACGGCATCCCGCACCTGATTGCGCCGGTCGTCGTGGATGTCGAACGCGCGGTGCCCGTCCTCCAGTGGGCCACGCGGGAAATGGAACGGCGCTATAAGCTGTTTGCCAAGCTGGGCGCGCGCAACATCGAGGGCTACAACGAGAAGCTGGCCGCGCGGGGCGAGCCGCCGCTGCCTTATATCGTCATCGTCATCGACGAGTTGGCCGACCTCATGCTCTCCGCGCCGGAAGACGTGGAACGCTATATCTGCCGGATCGCGCAGATGGCGCGCGCCACCGGCATGCATCTCGTCCTGGCAACGCAGCGCCCCAGCGTCGACGTGGTCACCGGCCTCATCAAGGCGAACTTCCCGGCCCGCATCGCGTTCGCGGTGACCTCCCAGGTGGACAGCCGGGTCATCATCGACACGCCGGGCGCGGAGCAGTTGCTCGGCCGCGGCGACATGCTGTTCATGGCCCCCGATTCGAGCAAGCTGCTGCGCCTGCAGGGCTGCTGGGTTTCGGATCGGGAGACGCACCGCCTCGTCCAGTACTGGAAGGGCGCGCGCACCTTCACCGAGCCGGAATCGCTGATGGGCGGCGAAGAAAACCAGTACATTCCCGCCGGCGATGACGGCGCGCGCGGCACGGGAGAGGGCGCCGGCCTGGAACCGCCGTGGCTGCCGGGGCAGGAGACGCTGCAGCAGCCGCTCTGGGAGGACGTGGCCGCCAGCCAGTCCACGCCGGAGGGCCGCGACGATATGTATCGGCAGGCCGTCGAGGAAGTGCGCCGCGCGGGCAAGGCCAGCATCTCGCTGCTGCAGCGCCGCCTGCGCATCGGCTACTCGCGCGCGGCCCGGCTGATCGACCAGATGGAAGCGGACGGCATCGTCGGCCCGGAACTGGGCGGCACGCGCGGCCGTGAAGTGCTGCCCGAACGCACCCAAAACCAGGCCTCCAATTGAGTTCTCGCCGCTAGTAGTGCGCCACGCTGATTTTGAGGAACGTAGCGTAGCCCCTTGTGGGCGTAGCCGTGTGGGCGTCCGGACGGGCACAAGGCCCTAGACTACACATCATGATCACCGTGGCGAGGTACTAGGACGCACAGACGCAAAAGGTTGCACAGGACGCAAAAGACGCAAACAGGCACAAAAAAGTTGCAAGCTGCATCGTGCTTTGCGTCCTTGGCGTCTTTGCGTGAGAATCAGCCAGATCATCCCATCCCGGAGTACCCATGACCTCACGCCTTGCCAGCAGCGTGCTGGCCGCCATCCTGCTCGTCTACCTGCTGCTCGGCGCGGCATTCGCCATCCTGACCCCCGCGTGGCAGGCCCCCGATGAACCGGCCCACTACAACTACGTCCGCTACGTGGCTGAAACCGGTAATTTCCCGGTGCTCCACATGGGCGATTACCCCCACACCTACCTGGAAGAGATCAAGACTGCGGGCTTCCCGCCGGGCATGCCCATCGACACCATCCGCTACGAGTTCCACCAGCCGCCCCTCTACTACGTGCTGGCCGCGCCCGTGTACGGGCTGGCGGGCGATAGCCTGATCGCAGTCCGCCTGTTCTCGGTCCTCCTCGGCGCGGGCATCGTCCTGATCGCCTACGGCATTGCTCGGCGCATCTTCCCCGCGCGGCCTGCGCTGGCATTGGGGACCGCGGCGTTCGCCGCCTTCCTGCCCCAGCACCTGGCGACTGTATCGCAGGTCGGCAACGACGTGCTGGCGGAGCTGCTGTTCGCCGCTGTGTTGTACGTGCTGGTGGGTTGGGTCGTGGCGCATCCTGAGCGGAGGCCGCAGCGTGCGGAGGCCGTAGTCGGTGGAGCGCCCGTGCATCCTTCGACTGGCGGCAGCGAACAGACTACGGTGAGCCGTCCACCCGCTCAGGATGCTTCGGCAGAAGATCTTAGGCATCCTGAGCCTGGGGTGGTTAAGCATCCTGAGCGGATGGGCGTTGCGCAGCAACGCACGAAGTCGAAGGATGCCTGGATCCCCTGGCTGCTCGGCCTGCTGCTCGGCCTCATCCTCATCACCAAGACCACGGCATACATTGCCGTGCCTCTGGCAGGGGTGGTGCTGCTCTGGCGCTGGCGGCGCGAGCGCGCGACCGGTGCGGTGATAGCCCGCGATCTGCTGGCCGTCGCACTGCCTGCCGCGCTCATCGCACTGCCGTGGTATGCGCGCAACGTCTGGGCCTACGGCTGGCCGGACATCCTGGGCCTGCGCCGCCATGATGAAATCGTGGTCGGGCAGATGCGCACGCCCGAATTCATCGCGCAGTTCGGCCCGGCCGCGTACTGGCGGCGGACGGGCGAGTGGACCTTCAAGAGCTTCTGGGGCGTGTTCGGGTGGATGGGCGTCTGGCTGGACAGCCGGTTCTATCTCCTCGTCGCGCTGCTGAGCGGGACCGCGCTGGGCGGGTTCGCGCTGCGCGTGCTGCCGTTCCTGGCCCGGCGCAGCGTGCCGGCCGCGGCGAAGTGCCGCGCCGCGTGGCTGCTCTCCCTCTCCGTGCTGCTGAGCCTGCTGGCCTATGCGTGGTACAACCTGACTTTCCTGCAGCACCAGGGCCGCTACCTGTTCACCGCGCTGATCCCGCTCGCGCTCGCGTACGCGTGGGGCTGGGACGCCGTGCTGCGACCGCGGAACGCGCGCATCCTGACGGCCGCGCTCGCGGTGTTCGCCGTGGCGCTGGCCGCGTGGGGCGTCATCGGGCCGGCGGGCCGGCCCAAGTGGCCGCTCGCGCTGACCGCCGTGCTCGGCGCCGCGCTCGCGGTCGTCTCGTTCCTACCCGCCCGGCTGCGCAGCCTGGCCTACGCGGGCGTGTTCGCGCTGCTGCCCCTGCTCGCCGCGTACGCGCTCTACACGGGGATCGTGGGCCAATTGGGGTAGGACCCGCCCGCGCAGGATAGGAATTCCAAATGTAGGCGGAGTCGAGGCTTTAGCCGGTTAGGCAGCCAGTATGCGTACACTACCAATCCGGCTAAAGCCTCGACTCCAAGCTGCGCAATGGCGCTGCATTTGGAATTGCTGCCTGCGCAGGCATTTACAGCGGCAGTGGTATAATGGGCCGGTCGTATCGGATGTACTTGGGTTCACGCGGGAGAGTGAGGCATGATTCCAATTCGTGATCGGATTCCCACCCACCGGTTCCCCATCGTTACCGTTGTGCTCATCCTCATCAACGTTGCCGTCTTCCTGTGGCAGATGCTCGTGCTGGGCACGGGCGGCGAACAGGCCCTCCAGCAGGCCGTCCTCGAATTCGGCGTCGTGCCTGCGCGCGTCGCCCAGGACCCGGGCCTCGCGACCTGGCTGACCTTCGTGACCTCGATGTTCATGCACGGCGGCATCATGCACATCCTGGGCAACATGCTCTACCTGTGGATCTTCGGCAACAACATCGAGGATGTCATGGGTCGGTTCTGGTTCACGGTCTTCTATTTCCTGACCGGCTTTGCGGCGAGCTTTGCGCAGGTGCTGTCCTCGTGGGGCTCCACCATTCCGGGCATCGGCGCCAGCGGTGCGATTGCCGGGGTGCTGGCAGCCTATCTGCTCTTCTTTCCCCGCGCGCGTGTGGACACCCTGGTGATCCTCGGTTATTTTGGCCGCATCACCGCGCTGCCCGCCATCCTGGTCCTGGGCATCTGGTTCCTGCTACAGCTATTCAACGGCTTCCTGTCGTTCGGCGTATCCAGCACCGGCGGCACGGCCTGGTTCGCACACATCGGGGGCTTCGTCGCCGGGCTGATTCTGTGCGTGCCCTGGATTGCCAGGGCGCGACGCGTCCCACTCCCTCCAGCGTATCGACGGTACTAGGGTTCTATCCGGAAATTGCTGGGGCCGGTCTCCGACCGAGCCCCCGGCACGATGTGCTGTGGCGAAGCCACAGCCGAGACCGGCCGGAGCAAATCCCTCGGATAGGTACTAACTGCATAGGAGCATCTGTATGCCTGCATTCAGGATCGAATCTCTACTTGCGGCCCGCTTGTTTCTCAACCCGCAGTTGGCCGGCGACCGGCTTTATTTCATCAGCAACCTGTCGGGCCGGCTCAGCCTGTACGCGATGGACACGACGGGCAGCGTGCCGGAGCCGCTGCTGCCGCCCGATATCAGCCTGATGACGCCGGAGATGGTCGGCCCCATCCCGTTCTATGTCTTCCCCAAACTCGGCAAGGTCATCGTGATGATCGACCGGGACGGCGACGAGAACTACCAGCCGTTCACTGTGCCCCTCGAAGGCGGCTTTCCCGAGCCCCTCTTCGGTGACCGCTTCGCCGGCATGCAGCTGACTCTGAGCCATTGCGATCCCGAGCAGAACCGGTTCTTCCTCGGCGTGGACCCGCGGCGCAACCCGAACATGGAGAGCTACCTGGTCGACCTGGACACCGACGAGCTGACCTTCCTCGGCACGAGCATCTACGGCAACCAGGTCGTCGGCGTGAGCGACGACTATGCGCGCGTCGCGCTGATCGACGGCTACACCAACGGCGACCATGTCCTCTACCTGTGGGAGCGCGGGCAGGAGGGCCGCCGCCTGCTCTACGGCAAGCCGCTCGAACAGCGCGCGGAGGGGGAGGAAGTTCCGCTCAACGCGCTCGGCTCCTGCACCTTCACGCCGGGCGG
>DAOUGK010000363.1:0-6372 GCA_034429055.1 Anaerolineae bacterium
ACGGTCGATGGCGCGGCCGCCGGCTTCACGCGGCGGCAGGGCGAGCTGCGCATCACGCCGGCGGAGCCGCTGGCCGCCGGCGCAGCATTCACGGTGCAGGTGGCGTATCGCGGCGAGCCGACGCCCGCAGAGGCCGTTACATCCGTGGATGTGCTGCCGGACCTGGGCTGGCTGACCGCGCCGAGCGGCGCGATCAACGTCTTCAGCGAGCCGAACGGCGCGTCCTCGTGGTATCCCGTCAACGATCACCCGCGCGACAAGGCCACCTACCACTTCGAGATCACCGTGCCGCTGCCGTGGGTCTTCGCAGCCAACGGCCGGCTGGCGGAGACAACCGACGATGGCTACACCACGCGCTATGTGTGGGAGATGGATCGCGCAATGGCAAGCTATCTGGCAACCGTGAACATCGACAAGTACGAGGTGGTGACGGACGAGACGGCGGACGGCATCGCGCTGCGCAGCTACTTCCCGCCTGAATATCCCGCCGGCCTCCGCCGCAACTTCGAGGTGCTGCCGGAGATGTTGGATTACTTCGCCGGTCTCTTCGGGCCATACCCGTTCGGTGAGTACGGCGTGGTCATCGCTTCCGAGGACAACCCGGCCTGCGAAGCCAGCGCGAGTGCGCTGGAGACGCAGACTCTCGCGCTGCATTGTCCGGCGCCCATCATGGCCGAGGAATTCGTCATTGCGCATGAGCTGGCCCACCAGTGGTTCGGTGACAGCGTGAGCCTGGAGAACTGGCAGGACCTGTGGCTCAAGGAGGGGCTGGCGACCTATGCCGAATACCTTTGGGAGGGGCGCGGGATGGATGTGGACAGTATCAGCCGCGCGTTGGCCGACATGTCGCGGGGGTACATTCCCGGTGTGCCGGTCGGTCAGCCGCCGCCGGACGAGCTCTACAACGCAGAGACGTATCTCGGCGGCGCGCTGGTGTTTCATGCGCTGCGGCTGGAAGTGGGTGATGAGGCATTCTTCGACATCCTACGCACCTTCCACGAGCGCTATCGGGATAGCTACGCGGGTACGGACGAGTTCATTGCCGTTGCGGAAGAGGTGAGCGGTCAGGACTTGCAGGCCGCGTTCGATGCGTGGCTGTACGAGGTAGGCGCCCCGGAGATGCCGGGGCTATAGGATGCAGTAGCCATGAACATAGGCAACAGGATCAAGACTTTGCGTGAGCGCCACGGCTGGTCGCAGGCGCAGCTTGTCAACGAGGCCCGCAAGTATATCCCCGAGGGCAAGGTGCTGGCACGCGAGACGATGTCGCGCATCGAGAACGGCCATCGTCCGCCTGACCTCTGGGTGCTGAGCGCCATCGCCCAGGCCCTGGGCATCCCACCCGGTGAAATCATCGACGCGCCGGTGGCGGAGCCATCCGTGCCGCGTCCGCGCATGGGAGAGCCGTCCACCGATGTCGCGGGCCTGGTCGAGCGGCTGGAGCTGCTGCCCGCGGGCCTGCGCCAGGACCTCACCGGGCGGTTGAGCGCCCTGTTGGACGTGCTGCTCACCGCCTTCGAAAGTATCGGACTATCGGAGAACGAGCGCGAGCTGCTGCGCTATCTGCGGGAGGCTGCTCCTGAGAAGCGGGAGGCGATTCACCGCCTGATTGTGGCGGCGGCGGCTGAGGCGGCGGCGCCGGCTGAGGCGGCGGCGCCGGATGCGACCGCTGTCGAGGGGGCGTTTGCCCTTGCCCCCCGCTCCGGCGACTGACGGGCGGCGGCCCCTGCTCGCCGGGTCCCCCTGGCGATGCATCCGTCGCGGGCGGGACGGGCGGAAGTTTCTGTTTTCGCCCGCGTCGCTTGGCCTCATCTTTCCTGCGCTGCTCAGCCTCCGGCAGCGGCTCCAGGCCGACCCGGTCGAAGGCGATCTGTGTCAGCACCCGTTCCTGGCGCTCTTCGGGCAACTGGCGGAACAGCTCGATGGTTTCGGAGAAGCGGCGCAGCTTGCGCTTCGGCATTGAGGCCTCGACGGGATGGAATCGAACATGCGTTCGATTCCAGTATAGCCCGACTGCACGGCCCCGTCAAATTTTCGTCTCTACTGCAAGCTCACCCGCAACTCACCTGTAGCGGTGAACCAGGCCGCGGCACAGGCGTCCAGCCCGCGCTGCACCTCCGCCGATAGCTGCACGCCCTGCGCACGGCCGCTCACCTGCACCGGCAGCCCGCGCTTCGCCAGCAGGTGCTTGACCCCCAGCGGATGCACCGCGCGACCGGCCATCTCAAGGGCGCACAGGTGCGCATGCAGCGGCTCGGCGCTCGGGTCGCCCGTCCGGCCGCGCGCCACCACCGCGGCCACCAGTTCCGGCAGCCAGTTCGTCGCGATGCTCATCGTGCCCGGCGTCCCCGCGCGCATGGCCTCCAGCAGATAGGGCGTGTTGGCCTGGAGCAGGGCCAGCGGCGTCCCGCGCGTTGCGTCCAGCAGCGCGCGGATCTTCGGGAGCTCGCAACTGGTCTCCTTGAAGGCCACGAACCGGCCCGACGCGGCGAGCTTGCGCACCAGTTCTACCCCCAGGTGATACTGTCGCGGCACGGGACACTCGTAGAGTCCCAGCGGGGCATCGACCTGCTCTGCCACCGTGAAGTAATAGCGTTCGAGGTCGGCGTCGTTGTCGTGGAACTCCGGCACGACCAGCATCACCACGTCCGCGCCCGCATCGGCCACCCTGCGGCAGAGCGCGATATGCTCGGCCAGCGATGCGCCCAGGTTGCCCGTCCCCGCGACCGGCACGCGGCCTCCGGCGATCTTGACGGCATCGGCCACAATCTGCACCCGCTCAACGTCATCCAGCAGGTACATCTCACTCGACAGGCAGTTGGCATACAGCCCGCCGACGCCTTTTGCGATGTACCATTCGAGCAGATCCCGGTACGCCGCGCGGTCGATGCGCAGGCCCGTCGCGTAAGGGGTGATGAGCACCGGCCACGCGCCGGCCAGATGAGTCACGTCCACGAATGCCTCCATGCATAACTGCTATCGAAATGATTCGTAGCATAGGGCCTTGTGCCCGTCACAGCGCCCACAAGGGGCTATGCTACCCTCTGCCCATCCGGCATTCAATCGCTTTCTCGGATGAGCGCGCGCACCAGCGCGGCCAGCCCCAGCGCCGCCACCAATCCCAGCGCGACCGCCAGCCCGAACGCAAGCTGCACCCGCACGGCCAGCGCCAGCCAGGCCAGCGCCAACCCCAACAGGCTCACCCGCAGCAGGCGGCGCAGGTGCTGGGCTTCGAGGCTGCGGCGTTCTGCGAGCGATGCTTCATTGGCCCTGCCCGCTTCGTCGAGCCGCGCGGCGAACCTGTCCAGGTCCCAGGCGGCCAGCGCCGCGACCACGGCCAGCGGCGCGAGGAAACTGACTGCCGTGCCCGTCGCGAGGGCCGCCAGGATGACGTACCCGGCCAGCAGGGGAGACGCAACCCGGTGCCGCCCGCGGCGCAGCTCCAGCAGCCAGAACGCGCCGATCGCCAGCGCCAGCACGACGAGCGGCCAGCCTTCTCCCCGGATGAAGGGCACGGCCGCCGCAACCGAAGCCACCAGGATGGCAGCAATGGCCGCTCGAAGGGTCGCAGAGCGCATCACCGGAGGCTGCGGGTCCATTGGGGCGTCCTTCCCAGCGCGGCGAGCACGGTGCGGTCGAGCGGCGCATCCACCTGCCAATCCACCACCTGCGCGCCGGCCTGCCGCAGCCGGCGAATGAGCAGGGTGCGCTCCAGCCGGGCCGCGCGCACGGCCAGCTCGACCGTCTGATTCGCCGGCGCGCCGGTCTGCTCGAAGGCAACCGGATTCGGACTGACGACGAGCAGCTCGTACTGGTGCGCGCGCAGCGTGAACAGCATGGGCAGATCCTCGGTCCACAGCGGGCTGACCATGACAATCTGCGACTGCGGGGGGAAGAGGCGTGTGGGCAGCGATTCGAAGGTCTCGAACACATCGCTGGCCCCGCGGCTCGCCCGGCCCAACGTTTGCAGAATACGCTCGCGCTGGACGCGGCCGTAGCCCGGAAAGACCCATTCGATGCCGCCGCCGTAGACGAGCAGGGCCACGCGATTACCCCCGCGCAGGAAGGCGTCGGCCAGGGACGCGGTGGCGGTCACCGCATGCTCGAACAGCGACTCCCCGCGCGCCTGGATGTCGCTGCGCACCCGCGCGTCCAGAATCAGGCCGACATCTGCGACGCGCTCCTGCTCGAACTCGTTCGTGAACAGGTGGCGCGGGTGGCGCGCTGCAGCCCGCCAGTTGATCCAGCGGAGCGAGTCGCCCGGCTGGTACTCGCGCACGCCGAAGAAGGAGAGCCCGGGGCCGCCGAGCCGGGCGGGCACGGCCCCCGCGCTGGCGCGGGTGCGCCGGGGCCGGATCGCGACCTGCGGCATCCGGCGCAGCTCAGGCAGCACGGTGAAGCTGCCCGGCGCGGCCACCCGAATCTGGCGGCGGAACAGGCCCAGGTGGTCACCGGCCGTCGCGGCCACGCGCTCGAACTGATACTGGCCGCGCGACGCAGCCACCGTGTACACAAGTTCCACGGTCTTGCCGGGCGGCAGATGCACGACGTTGCGGGTCTCTCCCTCGGTGACTTCCACGCCCGCGGGCAGCACATCCTCGACCAGCACCTCTTCCAGGTATGAGCCGGCATTCGTGATGTGCAGGCGCACATCGACCGTACCGCCCGGCTGGACGCGCTCGGCGGACAGGTCGCGGCTGACGGTGAGGTGCGGGGCCGCGGGCGCATAGACGAGCGCAGCCGCCAGGTAGAGTGCGACGGGCAGCGCCAGCGCCAGCATCTCGCCGTTGAGGGTCGCCAGGCCGACCAGGAGGAGGCCGTACAGCAGCGCGGCCAGCAGCAGCAGGCGGTTCATCCCGGCAGGTCGGCCACCACCGGCACGGGGGTCATCCGCACGATATCGGCCAGCACCTGCTCCGCAGCCTGCCGGGTCATCCACAGGTCCGGCTGGAGGATCAGCCGGTGGATGAGCGCGGGCTGCACGAAGCGCTTGATGTCATCCGGCAGTACGTAGTCGCGGCCCTGGATGGCGGCCCAGGCGCGCGTCAGCTTGAGCAGCGCCAGCGAGCCGCGCGGGCTGGCCCCCACGGCCACCTGCCGGCGGTGACGCGTGGCATCCACCAGGTCGATGATGTAGCGTTCCAGGTCCGGCTCGATATGGACCTCCTCAACCGCCGCGCGCATCGCGCCCAGTTCATCGGCGTTCGTGATGCGGGTCAGGTTCACGGCATCCTGGCCGCGACTGCGGCGGCGGCGTAGAATCTCCTGCTCCTCGTCGGGCGTCGGATAGCCCACGCCGAGCTTCATGATGAAGCGGTCGAGCTGCGCCTCGGGCAGGGGGAAGGTGCCCTCGTATTCGATGGGATTCTGTGTTGCCAGGACGATGAAGGGCTGGGGCAGGGCCATCGTCTCGCCTTCGAGCGTCACCTGGTACTCCTGCATGGCCTCCAGGAGCGCGGACTGCGTCTTGGGCGAGGCCCGGTTGATCTCATCCGCCAGGATGATATTCGCAAAGACCGGCCCCTCGCGCAGGACGAAGTGGTTCTGCTCCCGGTCGAAGACGTAGCCGCCGGTGATGTCGCCGGGCAGCAGGTCCGGCGTGAACTGGATGCGCTTGAAGTCCAGCCCCAGCGCGGTCGCAAAGCTCTTGGCAATCAGAGTCTTGGCGAGGCCGGGATAATCTTCGAGCAGGACGTGGCCGCCGGGGACGAGGATCGCAGCCATGATCTGTTCGAGCAGCGTCCGCTTGCCGACGATGGCCCGCTCGACTTCACGGATGATCTGGTCGCTCCGTGCGGCGACCTGCGCGATGCTGAGAGACATGCGTTACTCCAACTCCCTCTCGAGGAAGGCGATGATTTCTTCCGGCGGCAGGGCGAGCGGCGAGCGCCGCGCGGCAGGCTGCCCGCGCCGGCGCCACTTCTCGCGCAGCCAACTGGGCGCGTCGACCAGGCTGGCCGGGCCGCGCAGCGGCTCTTCGGGCGCGGTGCCCAGCCCGGCGGACAAGTAGGCGGTGATCTCAGGCGGGCCGCTCAGTCCGGCTGCGCGGTGCTGTCCGAGGCGCGTGACGCTGCTACCCTCGCGATAGGCATTGAGGCCGAGCGCCAGCCGTCCGAACTCGTGTGCCAGCCGCCAGCGGAAGTACTCGCTGTGCCGGCTCAGGTTGATGCGGTGGAACCACGTCGTCGCCGGTCCTTCCCGGATGACCGGCTCGCGCAGGACCGCCGGAGGCGCGTCCGACCGGCCCTTGAGGCTCTTGCTGGCAATGATGAAGACCATGATGAGCAGCCACGCCCACCAGAGCACACCCGGCACGCTCTTGAGGACCAGGCCGATGAGCCATCCCACATAGGCGATGGGCAGGGCGATGGC
>DAOUGK010000364.1:0-1941 GCA_034429055.1 Anaerolineae bacterium
GCGCCGGCAGGAGGGCAGGATTGACGGCCACCCTCTATCTGCAACCGGGCAAGGAGAAACCCGTCCGGCAGCGCCATCCGTGGGTCTTTTCGGGGGCGATCGGCCGCACGACGGGCAATCCCGCGGCGGGCGACATCGTGGATGTGGCGGACGCGAGCGGTGCATGGCTTGGCCGCGGCTACTTCAACCCGCGGTCGCAGATCGTCGTCCGCCTGCTCACGTGGGACCGGCACGAGGCCATCGACGCGGGCTTCTGGCAGCGGCGGCTGGCTGCGGCAGGCGCAGCGCGCGCCGACCTCCGCCTGGAGCCGCAGACCACGGCCTACCGCCTGGTCTATGCGGAGAGCGACGGCGTACCGGGGCTGGTCGTGGACCGCTACGGCGACTGGCTGGTCGTCCAGTTCCTCACCCTGGGCGTGGATATCCGCCGCGCCGAGCTGCTCGCGGCGCTGCAGGCGGAGTTCCGTCCGGCGGGCATCATCGAGCGGTCGGACGCGTCAGTGCGCCGGCAGGAGGGGTTGCCGCTGCGCAGCGGGCTGGCCGCGGGCCGGGCGCCGGACGCGAACTTTGAAATCCGCGAGCACGGGCTGCGCTTCCCGGTGGACCTGTTGGGCGGGCAGAAGACCGGCTTCTACATGGACCAGCGCGAGAACCGGCGCATCGTGGCCGCGCATGCGACGGGCAAGCGGGTGCTGAATGCCTTCAGCTTCACGGGCGCGTTCGGCGTCTATGCGCTGGCCGCAGGCGCGGCGCACGTGACCAACATCGACAGCTCGTATGAGGCGCTGGCCGGCGCGGAAGAGGCCTTGCGGCTCAACGGGTTCGACCCGGACGCTCAGGCCGAAGGCATCGCGGGCGATGTGTTCCAGGTGCTCCGCGCGCTGCGCGACGAGGGTCGCCAGTTCGACCTGGTCATCCTCGACCCGCCCAAGTTTGCACGCAACAAGGCCGAGCTGGACGGCGCGGCGCGCGGGTATAAAGATATCAATCTGCTGGGGCTGAAACTGCTGGCGCAGACAGGTGAGACACAGGCTGCACCGCTGCTGGCGACGTTTTCTTGTTCGGGCCTCGTGACGCCCGACCTGTTCCAGAAGATTGTATTTGGCGCCAGCGTCGATGCGGGTCGCGATGCGCAGATTGTCGCGCATCTGCACCAGGGGCCCGACCACCCCATCCTGCTCAGCTTTCCGGAGGGGGAGTATCTCAAGGGGCTGCTGGCGCGCGCAGTCTGAGATAAACGGTGTCTGCCACAGAGAACGCAGAGAAACAGAGTGTTTCCAGCCTGCACCGGGCATCTTAAATAGAACTCTGCGCTCTCTGTGACCTCTGTGGCTATAAGAAGAGAATCATGCCATCATTGTTCGAGCGTAAACCGGAGTACTGGGAGCGGGACCTGGCGGACCGGGAGTTCGAGGAGGCCGTCAAGGCCGAACTGGACTTGCTGGGCTGGTCGTACACCGATAACACGACCGCCCATGAGCGCGCCGACCTGTACTTCACGCGCCAGGTGCGCGGACGCGCGGTGCAGGCCGCGCTGGAGCTCAAGGAGAAGCGCCAGGTGTACCGGGCGCGCTGGGCCGAGCTGGCCCGCGTGCCCGAAGCCGAGTTGTTGACCCTGGACGAGGTCGCCGCGCGCAAGCTGCTGGCTGTGTCGCCGCGCGCCTTCGTCCTGTTCCACGATGCCACGCGCGAGGATCGTCCCTATGTGCTCTTCACCATCGTGGACCTGTTCTGCCTGCCGAAGGTGCGGGTGCAGCGCGCCATTAACCTGAACAGCCCGCGCATGAAAGCCAAGTGGCTGCTCGACGCGCGGCACGGGCGGGGGTTTGCTTTCCTCCGCGAGGTGATGAATGCGCTGGCGAACTACCTGGACCACGGGCTGGGCGATGACTTACACCGGGTGGAGCCGCATGGCCCCTTCGCCGGTGAATCTGTGGAGAC
>DAOUGK010000365.1:0-8349 GCA_034429055.1 Anaerolineae bacterium
CGCCGGGTTGACGCTGGCGGCTTGCGCGGCGCCTGCGTCAGCTCCGCAACAAGCGCCGGAGGAACAGCCCACCGCCGCGCCTGAGGCAGAACCGACCAAGGCGCCAGCGGTGGAGCCCACGACGCCCCCGGCGGCAGCGCCGGGTGAACCCGTGCCCGTGCGCGTGGCCCTGCGCGACACGCTTCCGGACACACTCGTCGCGCGCTGGCAGGAGGACCTGAAGGCACAGGGGATCGCACTGGAATTCGAGGTGTGGCCGTCAGACGAGTTTCTCTCCAAGCTGGCAGTCACGGCGGCAAGCGGCGCAGGCCCGGATCTGGTTGCGCTGTGGAACTGGGATCTCGTCAATCTTGGCCCGAACGCAACCGAGGTATTCATCCCTTACCCGTTCGGCCAGGACCCCGGCATCGACCTCAACGGCTTCGTGAAGGGCGGGTTGAACAGCGCCTCGCTGCCGGGCAACCTCTACGGCCTCCCCTGGCGGCGCTACTACTGTCTGACCGACTACATGAGCCTGGCCCTCTCCCGGTGGAGCAACCATCCCAAGGAAGCGGTTCAGGTCATGGATTACCTGACCCAGGAATCGCCGCAGAAAGACACGCTGGAACAGCTCGCCTGGTATCCCACCCGCTCCTCCCTGTATGATGACAGGCTCGGCTGCTCGAATATCAGCCTCGAATTCGCCTACGTGCCGCTGACAGATGAGCAATATCAGGTGCTCCAGGCGTCCGATATGGAGCCGCGCGTGCTCGAAAGGCTCGACCCCGTCCTCCGCGACATGAAATATCTGCGGGATGGCATCACCTTCAACACCGCCGCCGCGACAGGCGTGGTGATCCTGAAGGAATCGGCTGTGCGCAACCAGCAGGTGTCGTTTCGGCCGGACACGGCCCGCCGGCTGCAGCCGCCCTCCGGCGAGGTGCAGCTCGCGGCGGTGCCGGTTGTGTACACCTCCACTCTACACAGCCCGGATGTCTTTGACGACACACTTGCGGCAGGAACCATCGTGGGCGCGCTGCTGGTCAATGATGAGGCCGTGCTGGATGGCAATATACCGGCGGGCGACTATGGAGTGTGGGCGCAAGGGGATGAGGTGAAGCTGATCGACGAAAACGGCAATTCACCGGACGTCACCGGCTACATTGAGAACAACTATGGTGAGCCGGCGCCGCCCGAAGGTTTCGAGTGGTCGTTTGCCACGGTGGAGACCGGCTCGTTCCGCATCTGCTTCAGGATTGATGGTCGCGGCTGCTGCATCCCGCGGTAGCCCGCCAGGGGTATCACCGGAGCAACCGATGGAGCCTATCATCGAGGATTTCGTCAATCGTGAAGAGCCGCTCGCCGCGCTGCATGAGCTGGCGCGCGGCAACACGCCCTGCCGGGTCATGCTCATCTGGGGGGTCGCGGGCATCGGCAAGGCGTATCTGCTGAAGGAGTTTCAGGCGGAGTGCGCGGCCGCGGGCATCCCCTGTGCGCATGTGGCGCTGCCGCGCTCCAAGGACCAGACTTACATGAACCTGGTCCTGAGCCTGTGGGAACAACTACAGCTTGGGGACCCCGCTGAACTCAAGCAGCACCTCATCGCCGTATCCGGCAGTTGGGCAGTTATGCCCGTGCCCGCCCCGCCTGCCGGCCGCCGCGAGCGTGCAGCCCCGGTCGCGGTTGCGCCGTCGGCGGGCGATGGCGCAACGCTGCATCCGTCGACAACCTTATATAATGCGCAGATTCAGGGCGACTTCGTCAACCGCGACAAGGTCTACAACGAAATCTACAACTACTATGTCGAGGTGGTGCAGAAGGAGGATCCCCTGGAGCGCAGCGCGGTGCAGGCAGAGGTCGCACGCCTGCTGTTCGACCGGCTGGCCGCAGTCAACAGTGGCTACCGGACGATGCTGCTGTTCAGTGACTGGGAGCCGCAGCCCGCGGCGGCGGAGGCCCGCGTAGAGAGACTGGAAGACCGGCTGATTGACTGGGTGCTCGATGGCAAGCTGACCAATGCTGCGGCGGTGATTACGGGCGTCCAGGCCCCTAGCTTAGGACGCCTGCCCCAGCGGATTGCCTGGCATCCGCTCAAGGAACTGACGGACGAGGCTGTCCGCACCTACTGGGTCAACAAATGGGGGCTGTCGCCTGAGGATATCCCCGGCGTGATAAGCGTGACGGGCGGACTGCCCCTGGCCGTCAACTTGACCGCCGAACGCTATCTCCGGGAACGCGCAGACGGCTCAACCCCGCGGCAGCCAGGAAACGGCCCGCTGACTGCGCAGACAGCGGTCGAGCGCGCAGTGGATGCGCTGCTGGAAGCCATTCCTGCCGTTGCGGAGGCTGTGCGCCTGGGAGCCATCCCTCATTGGTTCGATGAGGCCCTGTTGAGCCATCTCTATGAGCACCAGCTCGACCACGCCGCCGTTATGGAACATCTGCGCAGCTTCCGCTTCGTGCGCGAGGACGCCGAGGGGCGTTTCACCTACAGTCCCAACGTGAGGACCTATCTGCTGGCCTGGTGGCAGCGCCAGGAGAACCGCGACCGGTATACCCGCGCGAGCCGCATAGCAGCGGAGCATTTTCGCACGCAGGCCGAAACTGCGACGTTGCGCGAGCGCCAGGCCTTCGACCTGGAGCGGCTCTATCATACGATAGCCTGTGCGGAGCCTGAGGGCCTCCGCGAGCTCAGCGATCGACTGGATGCGGCCTGCGAATCGTACCAGCTCGACCTCGCCCGGCAGCTTGTAGCCCAGACGCAGGAGTTGGCGGGCTTTCTGTCCGGCCAGGGACGGGTCTGGTTGCGCTACTTCGAGGCCTATCTCGACCTCGCGTCGCATCGCCACACGGAGCTGGATGCACGATTCGAAGCCGTGGGCAAAGAGACAGCAGACCCATACCTCCGCGCGCTGGTGCTCCAACGCCGCGGCAGGCTCGGCGTTGAGCAACATCGCTGGTCGGACGCGGTCGGCCATTACCGGGCCGGCCTGGCCTTGCTGGAGCAGCAGGCGAGCCCCGCGCCCGCGCGGCAGATTGCGCGGGTCATGCTGGCGCTGGGCGATGCCTACGTGGACCTGGCAAACAACTGCGGCGGCTTCCGTCCGGAGAGTGCGCCGCCGGCTGACGCGCTGACCCGCGTCCTGCACGTGGCGCAGCACTTACCCTTCCTGCTCTACGAACGACTCCTGCGCCGCGTGAGCTTCCTGCCCAACTGGTACTTCGGGACAGACTATCAGAACTGGATCATCTCCTACCTGTTCATGGAGGCAAACCGCTGGCACCGGCAGGCCGAGCAGCGGTTCGCGGCGCTCGATGAGCCGCTCCTGCTCGGCCAGGTGCGGCTGTCGCTGGCGGAGGGCGAACACCAGATGGGGCGCTGGTCGCGGGCGCAGGACCGTTATGCGACCTTGCTCAAGCGGCAGACCGCAGAAGAGCCGGGCGAAAGCCCATATCGCCGCGCCCGCATCGAATTGGGCCAGGGCGCCGCGCTCGTCGAGGAAGGGCAGTGGGCCGCAGCGGAAACCGGCCTGCGCGAGGCGCTCCAGGTCTTCCGCAATGTGAGCGACCAGTATTCGCTGGGGGTGGCCGCGGCTCTGCTCGGCCGCGCCCAGGTTGCGCTGGGCAACCCGGCCCAGGCCGCCGCGGACTACCTGGAAAGCGCGCAGGCGTTCGGCAGCATCGACCGCAAGGTGCATGCCACCCAGGTCATCTGCGCGCTTGAGGAACTGGCGCAGCATGGCGGCCTGCCCGATGAACAGAAACGCGCGGTCGCCGGCTTCCTCGAACACACGCCCGAACGCCACTACCTCGCCCGCTTCCCCGACCGCCTGTTGAGCTGGTACCGGCGACTCGCGCTGCTGGGTGTGCTGCCGGTCACTTACCTCTGGACCTTCATCATCTCGCTGTTCGCCACGCTGGTCTTCCTCATCATCGAGGGGGAAGTCATGCTGGCACGGACCGGGGCGAATGCCGGAACGAAGACGACCGATGTGCTGATCCTCCTGGCCTGCGTGCTGTTCCCGATTCCCCTCGCGCTCTGGTTCTACCGCCTGCTTTACAGCGTCATCGGCATCATCTTCGTCAGATACTCGCGCGACCGGCTGGTGCGCATCGAGCGCGAGCAGCCCGTCCAGATTGTCGTCGACGCCGCCGGCGTGACGCGCCAGGAGATCAGGTCGGACCGGGCAGAAACCGCGGCCTGGTCCGACGTGGTCATGGCCGCGCCGATTGACTATCGCCTGTTACACCGCAGCATCGATCTGATCTCGGATACCACGGTCCGGCTCAAATCCGGACACTCCATGGCATTCTTCGGTATTACGCAGGGGTATGACCATCTCAAGGCGGATGTCGCACGGCGCCTGGAGCAGGCCGGAGCCGGAGGCAGACTGAGCGCCCTCGTCTTCACTGTCTTTGAGCTGCGCTGGGTGCTGGCTGCCCTGGCCGTGTGCCTTGCAGTGGCGCTTGTGCCCGTGTTGAGCGGCCATCCCATACGTCTGCCGTGGACGATCCTCGAAACCGGGGTAACCGTGAAGACGAGCCTCGCAGGTCTTGTGCTGTGCTTTGCACCGACGGCCGCGTTGGTCTTCCCTGCGTTGACCGTCTGGCGTCTGCTCGGCTATCGCCTGCGACTGGAAAAACTCGGCGTTAAGTTTAGGGCCGTCCCGACCTGGCTGCTCTGGCTGTTGGCGATCCTCGGCACGCTGCTGGCCGCCGCCTGGGTCGCGGTGATCATTGCCTGGGCCTTCAGCCCGCCGGAACTCATGTAACAGCAAGCCGGCTCAGGGACATCCCGGGCCGGCCTCTGTGAGTATTACTCTGCGCGCCCGCACCGTGCGGCGTCAGTCGCTGCGCACCTCGTGCGCACCCGCCGGGAGCTGCCGCGGCGCCTGGCCGGGCAGGTCGATGATCACCGGCATGGGCGAGTCGACCGTGACCCTGCCCCGTTCCGCCCGCACGTGGATGAGGCCGTGCGGCGTGGGCACCTTGCCCTCCGCCCAGGCCAGCTTGCCCAGCCGCGGCGCGATGCGCGCGACCGTGTAGCCCGGCGCCGCGGGCGTGACGCCCAGCGTGTAGAAGATGAGATCCTTCGTCGGCGTGCAGCTCCAGCCGTGGACGTGCGTGCCCCAGCCCCAGCACTCACCGATGGTGTCATAGCCGCCCTGCAGGAACTCGCTCCAGCGCGGGTACAGGTCGGTCAGCTTGTCCGCCAGCCCGGCCTGTGCGACCGCGTCGTGGACGAGGTAGCTGATGAACGGCTCACCGATGACCACCTCGCGCTCGACATCCCAGTCGGCCTCATAGATGCCCATGAACTGCTTGCGCATCTTCTCCGGCGAGTAGTCCCCGGCGTCGCCGGTCCACGAGCGCACCACCAGCGTGTCGGAATTGGTGACGGTCTCCATGATGCGCGCCCAGCGCTCCTGCGGGGCCAGGCCGGAGACGACGGCCAGCGCGCCCGCCACCTGGCTGATGGGCTTCTGCTGCACGCCGTCCTTGATGTGGTCGACGTACGTCCCGCGCGTCTCGTCCCAGAACATCTCATAGCCGGCGCGCGCCTTCTCGTATAGCCCGGCCGCCCATTCGCGGCTGGCATTCTCACCGAGCCACTCCGCCAGCTCCATGAACTCCTTCAACCCGCGCGCCCAGATGGCCGTCAGGATGGAGCTCGTGTCCTCCACGAAGAGTGCGGCCCAGTCCACCAGGTTCCATTCTGGCACGTCTTTGAGCACGCCCTGTGCGGTCTGATACGGCTCGTACCAGCGCAGGAGGCGTTCGATGACGGGCATGTAGGCCTTCACCTTGCTCCGGTCGCCCACGAAGCGGTACAGGTTATACACGCCGTGCACCCAGTGTAGGCCCCAATCCGGGATGGTCAAGCCGTTCCCGAACTCGATTTCGCCCCCGACGCTCATCGGCAGGATGCCGTCCGGCCGCGGGGACGCGCCCAGGTTGAGGTACTGCCACGCCAGCCGCCAGTCGGTGTTGGTCGTCAGGTGGACCATCTGATGCACGACGGCATCGCCCACCCACGCGCGCTGCTCGCGCGTCGGGCAGTCGGTGAACGCATCGAAGGAGTTGAGATTGACCGTCCGGATGCCCGCATGGTAGAGCGTGTTCAGCTCGGGATCGGAACACTCGAACGACGCGCCGGGCTGCCAGGGATAGAGCATCTCGCGCACGGCCAGCCGTTCGAGCGTCACCGGGCCGTCCGCCGCCTCGATGACGACGTAGATGTACCGGAGCCCGTTGATATCGAACAGCTCCAGGACATCGTCGTGCCCGCGCGCGATGTAGCGGCTGCCGCTGTGCGTGCCGCCGGGCCGCAGGTGCGCGGCATTCAACGGCTCCTCGACGTAGCTCAGGGTGAAGACGGTTCCCGCGGGCGCTGCGACCTCCATCTGCACCAGCCCGGCGACAATCCGGCCGAAGTCGGCCAGCAGCCGAACCGATTCACCGGCGGCCGGTTTCACTGCCACCGGCAGCGTCGCGTCCTCCGCGACCGGGCTGGCGGGCAGATTCAGCGTGGCCGCGACATGCGCGGCGGGTCCGGCTCCCGGCGTGTCCGCCGTGCCCTGGAGAGATTCCACCTTGATTCGCGCGGGCGCGACAACCTCGCCGCCAAGCTGCGCGATGGGCCGGGGATAGAGCGGGCCGTACGGGTCGGTCGGCGGCTGGGAGCGCGCATACCCGCCGATGTGGATGGCGCGCAGCAGTTGCGCGGCCGGCCAGGCAGCATCATCGAACCCGGCGCGCTGCCAGCCCACGGGCAGCTTGGCCGCGTCCAGTTGTTCGACCGGCACGCCGCCGCCGGCCAGGTCGGGGCTGGCGAGTTCCTCCGCGTCCCAGGCATGGCACTTGGTCGCCTTCCAGGAGTCGTCGCTGACCAGCCAGCCTGCGGGGCCGAGGTCGGCCTCGAACACCAGCGCACCGGTCTTGCCCAGCCCGGAATTGGGCGTGGGCGGGATGTAGAAGGAATTGGGCGCGCCGTAATTCTTGACGTACACGGCGATCAGGTTCTCGCCTGGACGGAGATACGGCGCGAGATCGACCAGGTCATACATCATGCGCCGCGGCTGGCTGCGCACCGGCCCGCGCGCGACTTCCTGCCCGTTGACGTAGAGGGCATAGCGCGAGTCCGCGGTGATGCGCGCGGGCACGCGTAGCGGTACGCTGTCCAGCGTGAACTGCTTGCGAAACAGCCCGTGCGAGTCTGGACGCGATCCGGTTCTCGGACCGCCAAAACTGAACGTGAACTCGACTTTGTCCTCGGGGACCCAGATCCAGTGGCCGCGCCAGCGGATATCCAGGAAGTCCTGCGGTGTGACTGGGGATTGCATCTTCGCTCCTTACATAAGTAGGATCAGAGATTCAGTCTGCGGGTTGCAGGCTGTCGATGTATGAAACAATCATATCTTCGAAATGGTCGAGATATTGCTGGAGCGGCACAGCCTCATCGCTCCAGGTGAGCTCGCCGCGCAGGGCCAGCTTTTCGAGAAACCAGATGACGGTGCTGACGGCCATGAGCAACGGCTCCCTCTGTGGATCCTCGCGCGTGACCGCGATCCGGTGTGTGCTGTCCCACGAAAGGGCAACCAGTTGCTCCTTGGTCCAGCGGGTCAGTGCGGCGTCGGGCGGGTTATCCAGGAACAGCTTATCGAACATCCCCACATAGCGGTAGGCATCGCGCAACGCCTCGAAGTTGCGAATCATCGATTGGACCAACGTGCGCGTGCTATCCAGCGCGGAGCCTGGCTCGGCGGGGTCCAGCAGCGACATGATCCGGCTCAACATGCGTACCTGGATCTCGACGGCAATGACATCGCGGTTGGGGAAATAGCGGTAGAGCGTGACCTTGGTGATGCCCGTCTCGGCGGCGATATCGACCATACGGGTGATTTCGATGCCGTTGCGGAGAAACAGCTTCTCAGCCGCATCCAGGATGTGGTTGCGCTGCTCATCCACCTGGTGCACGCCGCTTTGCCGGTTCGCTTCGGATTTGGAGGTTGTCCGGTTCACTGAGCACCTGAATCGAATCTGCTGAACTGCACGGACCCATGTAACCACAAGTTACATGCACTGTCAAGTCCAATAGCCGCCAATTGAGAGCAGGCTTACCGAACAAAGCTTACATGTACTGTATACAAAGATTATAAATAGATTGTCAAACGTTCAACACAACTCACTCACACAAGGTAAGGAGCGAATGATGTTTGCGAAACGAAACGGCGTCAAGATGGTGTTTATGGCCTTGGTGGCCGTCCTGCTGCTGAGCCTGCCGCTCGCAGCCGGCGCCCAGATGGCGAATGGCTTCACGAACCTGCAGGATGGCGCGACCATCCGCGGCACGGTCGAGGTCAAGGGCTA
>DAOUGK010000366.1:0-3432 GCA_034429055.1 Anaerolineae bacterium
CCAGACGCTCGTCGGCTTGCGCGGGGTGAAGACCTGGCGGAAGCGCGTCTCGTCGAGGGGGTTCATCTTGCTGTCGATCCAGCCGAAACACAGCGCCTCCTCGACCGCTTCCACATACGTGACGCTGGGCTCGGGGTTGTTCTTCTTGTGGATGACCAGCCAGACGCCGGGCGAGCTTGCGTGGTTGGCGGCCAGCCACGCGCGCCACTCCACCCGGCTGCGGGCAGTCACCATCTCGAAGGAGTCAACACCTTTCGCCATTGGAAGCCTCTCCTTGAGCGAAGATGAGGCTCACGCAAAGGCGCTAAGAACGCAAAGATCGTTGTGGACTGTTTTGCTTTGCGCTTTTAGCGTCTTTGCGTGAGCTTCTCCTGCTCAGAACGTCTGATGCTCCGTGCGCGCGATGATTTCCTCTTGCAGCGCGAGGCTGAGGTCGCAGAAGTAGTCGCTGTAGCCCGCGACGCGCACGATCAGGTCGCGATACTGCTCCGGGTGGCGCTGTGCCTTGCGGAGCGTCGCGGCATCCACGACGTTGAACTGGATATGATGCCCGTCCAGCCGGAAGTAGGTGCGCATCAATTGGACGAGGTTATCCAGCCCCCCGTCGCCTGCCAGCAGCCCCGGCGTGAACTTCTGGTTGAGCAGCGTGCCGCCTGTGCGGAGGTGGTCCATCTTGGCCGCGGAGCGCAGCACGGCAGTCGGCCCGCAGCGATCCGCGCCCTGCACCGGCGAGATGCCCTCTGACACGGGCTTGCCCGCGTGCCGCCCGTCGGGCGAGGCGATCATCACCGAGCCGAAGTAGACGTGGCACGTCGTCGGCAGAAGGTTGATGTGATACTCGCCGCCCTTCGTGTTCCGCCGCCCGTCCACCGCCGCGTAATACGACTCGAAGATGGCCCGCATGATGCTGTCCGCGTAGTCGTCGTCGTTGCCGTAGCGCGGCGTGCGGTTGACGAGCATCAGCCGCTCGCGTTCGTGCCCCTCGAAGTCGCGGTCCAGCATCGCCAGCAGGCCGGCCATCGTCAGTGACCCTGTGTCATAGACATGGTACTTGACCGCGGTCATCGCGTCGGTGAGCGTGCCCAGGCCGACCCCCTGGATGTAGCTGGTATTGTAGCGTGCGCCGCCGTCGTGATAGTCCCGCCCCGTTGCGATGCAGTCGTCGATCAACAGGGAGAGGAACGGCGATGGCATGTAGCGCGCATAGAGCCGCTCGATGACGTTGTTTCCGCGCACCTTGATGTCCACAAAGTAGGCGAGCTGCGCCCGGTACGCCTCGAACACCTCGTCGAACGACGCGAACTGGGTCGCGTCGCCGGTCTGCGGGCCGAGCTGGACGTCCGTACGCGGGTCCCGCCCGTTGTGCAGCGCCAGCTCGTAGATTTTCGGCAGGTTGAGGTAGCCGGTGAGGTTGTAGTTCTCCTTGCCGAACGCACCGACCTCGACGCAGCCGCTGGACCCGCCGCAGCGCGCATCCACGAGGGACTTGCCCGCGCGCACCAGCTCCTGCACGATCACGTCATGGTTGAACGCAGACGGCTGGCCGAAGCCGGTGCGGATGATGTGCGCGGCGCGTTTGAGGAAGCGATCGGGGTTCTTCTTGCTGACCTGGATGGACGAGGACGGCTGGAGCAGGCGCATCTCCTCGATGACGTCGAGCAGCAGGTAGCTGACCTCGTTGATGCCGTCCGATCCGTCCGGCCTGACCCCGCCGACGTTGATCTGCGCGAAGTCGGTGTAGGTGCCGCTCTCCGCCGCGGTGACGCCGACCTTCGGCGGCGCGGGCTGGTTGTTGAACTTGATCCAGAAGCACTGCAGCAGTTCCTCGGCGGAATCGCGCGTCAGCGTCCCGTCGGCCAGCCCGCGGCGGTAGAACGGTTCGAGGTGCTGGTCGAGGCGGCCGGGGCAGAAGGAGTCCCATGTATTCAGCTCGATGGTGACTCCCAGGTGGACGAACCAGTAGTATTGCAGGGCCTCCCAGAAGTCGCGCGGCGCGTGTGCAGGCACGTGCTCGCAGACCTCCGCGATGCGCAGGAGCTCCGCGCGGCGTATGGGGTCGCCTGTCTCGGTCGCGGCCTGCCGCGCGAGCTCCGCGTGCCGCTGGCCGAAGCGGATGAGCGCACCCGCGGTGATGCGCATCGCGCGCAGCTCCTCCTGCTTATCGTACGCGTCCCGATCTTGGAGGAAGTCCAGCCGGGCGAGGCTCGCATCGATGTCAGCCTGGAAATCGAGCATCCCCTTGCGGTAGATCTTGTCGTCCAGCACCGTATGGCCCGGCGCGCGCTGCTCCATGAACTCAGTGAAGATGCCTGCCTCGTATGCGGCCAGCCACTCCGGCGTCATCTCGTGGAAGAGCAGGTCGCGGATGGACTTGCCCTGCCAGGCCGGGATGACCGTGTCGCGGTACACCTCCCGGCTGCGCTCGTCCACGGCAAAAGGAATTTTGGGCCGCGTGTCGAGGATGTCCAGGTCTTGCAGGCTGTGGCAGCAGAGCTCGGGGTAGGTGGGCGTGGCCTTCGGCGCAGGGCCTTTCTCGCCGACGATGAGCTCGCCGTCGCCGATGTAGATGGCCTTGTGCTCCAGCAAATACTCGAACGCCAGCGCGCGGCGCACCGGTACGGAGATGGGGCCGGCGGGCGAGCCGGCGCCGGGTGTGCCGTCCTGCCGGTCAAACTCGGTCAGCAGTTCGGCGCGCTCGGTGGAGATGTGCGGGACCGCATCCAGGCTGGCCTGCCGCAACTGTGCAACGCGCGGGGTCATGGACATAATCAGCAGCCTCCAGGGTAAACGTACGGGAAGTCACCTGCATTTTACCATAGGTCTGGCCGAAAACACCCGCAGGGGTCTATCGGGGGGTGCGTCTGACCTTGCGGCAGCCGCGTGCGGGGCACCCTTCGACTAAACCGATTCCAGAGTGAGCACCGCGGTCAGAACTGAGACAGGATTGACAGGTTTTACAGGAGTAATCCCGTCAATCCTGTCAATCCTGTCCAGAATCGCCTCTGGTCTTCACATTGGACTGAGTATAGCTTTGTGTCGTCGTCCAGGTTGAGCTGTTCACCCGCTCAGGATGCTTGCGCCCCAAGGTAAGGCACACCCCCTATCGGGCTATTGTGGTATCATGCGCTGCAGGTGAATCCCTGCTCAAAGGAGCCATATCTTGTCTGGACCCATCAAAGCGATCCTGTTTGACCTGGACGGCACGCTGCTCGACAGCAATATGGAGAACTTCCTGCCGGTGTATCTCAAGGCGCTGGGGGCCCGCGTCGGGCACATTCTGCCGACCCGGTTCTTCGTCACCCACCTGATGCAGGCGACCGAGGCGATGCTGGCAAACGACGGCCGTGCGACCAACCAGGAGGTCTTCGCAGAGGTGTTCTTCCCGCTGGTGGGCCGCCCGCGCGCGGAGCTGGAACCCATCTTCGATGCCTT
>DAOUGK010000367.1:0-9896 GCA_034429055.1 Anaerolineae bacterium
AGCTGGAAGCTGGAAGCCGGCGTCCTTCGACTGGCGCGGACTCGTCGGCCAGGTTGCGCCATGCACCAGCTCAGGATGCTTCGATCCATGCTGATCCCAAAGCGGAGCACCCTGAGCGGAGGTCGCACGGCCCAGGTCGTTTCTGGGCCGTGCGAACGCAGTCGAAGGGGCGGCGCGGCCCCAGCGCGACCCCCACCCCGATCCGCTTCCTCCTGCGCTTCCTGCGCCCCTTCCCGGGCTGGATCGCACTCTCCGTACTGCTCGGCTGCCTGACCGTCGCCAGCAGCATCGCGCTCCTGGGCACGTCTGCCTGGCTCATTGCGACGGCCAGCCTGCAGCCATCCATCGCGGTCCTGCAGGTTGCCATCGTCGGCGTTCGGTTCTTCGGCCTCAGCCGCGGGGTGGCGCGCTACCTGGAACGCCTGGTCACCCACCAGGTTACGTTTCGCGTGCTGGCGGAGGTGCGGACCTGGTTCTACGCAGCCATCGAGCCGCTGTCACCGCTGCGCCTGCTGGGCTATCGCAGCGGCGACCTGTTGAGCCGGGCGACCGCAGACATCGCGACGCTGGAGCATTTCTACGTACGGGCCGTGGCCCCGCCGGTCGTCGGCCTGCTGATGACCGCAGGCGTGACCCTGTTCGTGCTGGCCTATCACCCCGGCCCGGCCCTGGCGCTGCTCGGCGGTCTGCTCATCGCGGGCGTGGGCCTGCCGCTCCTCGCGCAGCAGATGGGCCGTGATCCAGGGCAGGCGCTGGTCACGGCCCGTGCCGCGCTCGATGCGGAATCCGTGGATACGGTGCAGGGCGCCGCCGACCTGGTCGCGTTCGGTGCGGGGCCGCGGCAGTTGGCGCGGCTTCATGATCTCAGCCGCGCGGCGGGCCGTTCGCAGGCGCGCATGGGCGAGATTACGGCCGCAACCGGCGCGACCGGCACCCTGCTGATGTGGTGGGCCATCGTCGCGGTCCTTGCCGTGGCGATGCCCCTGGTGGCAAGCGGTCAACTACACGGCGTGGACCTGGCTGTGCTGGCCCTCGTGACGCTGGCGGCCTTCGAGGCCGTCCAGCCCCTGCCGCTGGCCGCTCAGTACTTCGCGGCCAGCCTGTCCGCTGCCCGCCGGCTTGCGGGGGTGGCCGGCGATAGACCTTCGAGGTCGTGGGTCAACCGAAAGTTGGCCCCGCCTTCGGTTGACCTGAGAGTCTATCCGAAAACCCGCTCTGGCCGGTCTCCGACCGAGCCAGGGAGGCACGGTCAGAGACCGGCCTCAGCAAGTCTCGGACAGATACTAAGGCCTCGAAGGTCTGTGTCCCCACCCGCCATCTCGTTCCACGGAGTGACCGCGCGCTATGCACCCGGTGAGCCGCCGGCCCTGCTCGATGTGGACCTGGAGATCCCCGCGGGCAGCCAGGTTGCCATCGTAGGGCCGAGCGGCGCGGGCAAGACGACGCTCGGCCATGTCCTGCTGCGCTTCCTCGACTACGAGGCGGGCGAGGTGCGGTTGGGCGACCGGGAGCTGCGTGATCTGCCCCCCGAGGAGGCGCGCGGCTTTATCGGGATGGTCGCGCAGCAGACCTACCTGTTCAACACCACCGTGCGCGAAAACCTCCGGCTGGCGCGGCCCGATGCCACGCAGGCTGAACTGGAGGCCGCTACGCGCGCTGCACAACTGCACGATTTCATCGTCTCGCTGCCTGAGGGCTATGACACCTGGATCGGCGAGCAGGGCTGGCAGCTCAGCGGCGGCGAACGCCAGCGGCTCGCCCTTGCCCGCGCGCTGCTCAAGGACGCGCCGGTGCTCATCCTGGACGAGCCGACGGCAAACCTCGATCCCGCGACTGCGGCCGCGCTGCTTGACGCGCTGGCCCCGCTCATGGCCGGGCGAACCACACTCACCATCACCCACCGGCTGGCCGGGCTGGAGCACATGGCGGAAATCATCGTGCTGAACTGCGGCCGCGTGGCCGAGCGCGGCACACACGCCGAGTTGCTGAGCCGCGACGGCCCGTACCGCCGCCTGTGGGATCGACAGCATGGCATTTTGTACGCATCGCGGCCCATGTTATAATGTCCGTCTTGCTGGGGCGGCCCGACAGATGGGCCTGGCCCCTAATCGTCCCGGAGGCAGTTTCACCTGTGAAGACCTATCTCTATCTGGTGCAGATTATCCTGGCCGTCGTCATCAGCGCCCTCGTTCTGGTGCAAGCCAAGAATGCCGGCATGGGCAACGTCTTCGGCGGCAGCGATATGGGTGTCTACAAGACGCGGCGCGGGGTCGAAAAGACCCTCTTCAACGCCACGATCGTCACCGGCACCCTGTTCCTGCTGTTGAGCCTGATCACCGTTACCATCAACTAACCCACCTTGGGCAGATACCTTCGCTGGCAGGCAGCCATCGCCCTTCTGGGCATCATCCTGCTGGTCGCCCTGCTCCGCTACACGGCCTACAACTTCACCAGCGTGACCGTCCCCGAACGGGGCGGGACGCTGGTTGAAGGCGTAGCCGGCAACCCGCAGTACCTCAACCCCCTGCTCAACCAGTACAACCAGGTGGATGGGGTGCTCGGCGCGCTGCTGTTCAACGGCCTGACGCGGCTGGATGAACGCGGCAACGTCGTGCCTGACCTGGCGGAGAGCTTCGTGGTCAGCCCCGATGGCCTGATCTACGACTTTCGGCTGCGTTCCGGCCTCTACTGGCATGACGGCGTGCCCGTCACCGCCGCAGATGTGCTCTACACGGTCGGCGCGATGCAGGCGGAAGCCTTCCCCGGCGTCACCTGGCTCAGCACGCTCTGGCGGGCCGTCGAGATCTCTGCGCCCGAAGGGCCGGAGGGCCTGGCGATTCGTTTCACCCTCAAGCAACCGCTGGCCCCGTTCATCGACTATACGACCATCGGCCTGCTCCCCGCCCATCTGTGGGACAAAGTACCCGTAGCGGAGATGATGAGCTCGCAGCTCAACACCCGTCCGGTGGGCACAGGGCCCTTCAAACTGGACCTGATTACTGCCACGCGCGCAGAGCTGAGCGCCAACGAACGGTATCACGGCGCAGCCTCATACCTGACCGGCATTTCCATCCGCTTCTATCCCGACCATCAGAGCCTCCTGCCTGCCTACGAACGCGGGGAGATCGATGCGATCAGTTGGGTGTGGCCGGAAGACCTGGCCGAGGCTGCCCGGCAGGAAGATTTACAGCTTTTCTCTGCGCCGTATTCGGGCTACACGGCCATCTACCTGAACCTGCGCAACCCCAATGTCCCGTTCCTCAACGAGGTGGCCGTACGCCAGGCGCTGCTCTATGGCTTGGACCGCCAGGCGCTGATCGACGAGGTGTTGCACGGCCAGGGGCTGATCGCCCATTCGCCGATCCTGCCCGATACCTGGGCCTACGATGAGGGCATCAAGCAATACGCCTACGACCCGGCACGCGCGGCCCAGCTCCTGGACGAGGCCGGTTGGATCGATAGCGATGGCGACGGCATTCGCGACCGGGAAGGGGTCAAGCTGGCCTTCGTGCTCCTGGGAGATCAGGCGGCTATGATCGAGGCTATCACCGCAGACTGGCGCGCGATCGGCGTGCTGGCCTCACCGCAGACGGTGACGCTGCCCGGCCTGACGAGCGACTTCCTGGTGCCCCGCACGTTCGATGCCGCGCTGGTACACTGGGAGCTCTCCGGCGACCCGGACCCGTACCCGCTCTGGCATTCGACGCAGATCGAGGCGGGCCAGAATTATGCGGGCTGGGAGAACCGGGCGGCGGATGAGGCCATCGAGCAGGCGCGCGCGTTGACCGAGCGCGAGGAGCGGCGTAACCGCTATCTGGATTTCCAGGGCATCTTCGCGGAGGAGATGCCTGCGCTGCTGCTGTACCATTCGGTCTACACATATGGCGTGCGCGACAAGGTGCACGATGTGCAGATGGGCCCGCTGAACACGCCCGGCGACCGCTACAAGAGCATTGCACAGTGGTACATCATCACGAAGCGCATCACCGTGAAAAATGCGCCGCCTGGACTTGACACGGCGAATCAGTAGTGGTATAAATCGGGCACACAAGGAGTGTGCCGAGCCGAAGTGGCGGAATGGCAGACGCGCTAGGTTCAGGACCTAGTGAGGATTACCCTCGTGAGGGTTCAACTCCCTCCTTCGGCACCATGACAGAAATCCCACGCAGGAAGCGCTCCGCGTGGGATTTTGCGTCTCAGGACGGAAGAGCTTCGATGATTGCGCAGCGCATGGCACGCCTGTTACCGGGCCGACCGGGCCTGATGCTCATCTTGGGCGTCGTGGTCACGGTTGTGTTCGGGGTGGGGTTCGTAGACCAGGCATTGACACGCCGGGCCATGCTGGCGCAGTACGATCAAGCACAGGCCAAGGTCGAACGGCTCCAGGAACAGAACCGGGTGCTCCAGCAAGACCTGGATCGGGCGCAGAAGGGCCAGCTCGTGCCGCAGAAAGCCTGGGAGTACTTCGGTAAGACGCCCAAAGGCACGAACGTTATCGTGGTCGAGCCGGAACCGGCGGCTGCGGCAGCCGTACCGGCATCCGCTCCGGTGCAAACGAAGCCCGACTTACGAGCCACTTTGGAGCGTTGGGTGGCCAGTTTGACAGGAAAGTAGATCCGGGTATAATACATAAACATCGTCGCGGGGTGGAGCAGTGGCAGCTCGTTGGGCTCATAACCCAAAGGTCGCAGGTTCGAATCCTGCCCCCGCAACTTACAAGGTCCGGCAGATATCTGCCGGACCTTTGTATTTCCAGCCTTGTCAGAGAGCGAAACGCCTCTGATTTGACGAAGCTCCGGCGCCCGGCTATAATATTGACCTTGTGAACGGCGACGTAGCTCAGTGGCAGAGCAAGCGGCTCATAATCGCTGGGTCCTCAGTTCGAGTCTGAGCGTCGCCACTAAGTCGGTAGACCACCGGGCCAATGGGCCCCGCCTACCACTTAACCCGATAACGCCTTGCAGATCTGCAAGGCGTTTCTATTTACCTGGCGCACCAAGTGCCGTCCGTTTCTATGCACATTCCTCGTAGTCTCTCCATCTCAGCACCCACGCTCTCTGCGCGCCCAAGTGCATCTGATCACATCAGGCATCTGCACAGGCAGAGCCGGTCGGATTGCGTAGCAACATGGCGACGGCGTTTCGACCGTCCAAAACGGACTTTTCAAGCGGTCTTTTAGAACAACTGGAGCACCTGCACGAGCAATTGCGCCAACAGAATCTTGAAGATGAGGACTACGGGGAAGGCACTGGCGTAGGTCACCGCAGGGACATCGGTGCTTGTCTGGTTGCTTGCGGTGGCGAGTGCGGGCGGATTAGTCATGATACCCGCCAGTAGACCGAGCGTGGACAGCAAGTTGAGCTTGTAGACGAAGTGGGTCAGGATGATGGTCAGGATGACGGCTGTCAACGTGATGGCTGCGCCGGCGATGAACACGCCGGCACCCTGCTGCTGGATGACGTTGAGAAGTTGTGTGCCGGCATTGGCCCCGGCCCCGCCCAAAAACAGCATCAATCCGAGCTCGCGCGAAAGGTTCTTGGCCGCCGCCGGCACGTAGAGGCGGAACGGGCCGATGCGGCCAAAGTGCCCCAGCACCAGGCTCACCAGGAACGCGCCCCCTGCCGCGCCCAGCTTGATGGTCAGCCCGCTGGAAAGCTGGAACGGCACGAGCCCCAGCCCCACACCCAGCACCAGGCCGATCAGGAAAGGCACCATGTTGGTCTCGTCGATGCGCCGGGCATCCCCGCTGACCATCCTGGCGAACTGCGCGATGGCCGGTTCATCTCCCACGACGCGCAGAGTGTCGCCCAGTTCGAGCGTGCTCGTGCCGACCGGCGTAATCTCCAGCCCCTGGCGGCGGATACGCGTGATGATGACATTGTAGCGATCCCACACGCGCAAGTCCATCAGCCGCTTGCCGGCGAGGGACGCCTCGCTCACGTACAGGTCACGACTGATGGCGCGGCCGTCGGCCTCCATCGAGACAGTGACCTCCTCCCCGATGAAGAGCCGCATCTTCGCCAGCTCCTCGGGCGCGCCCACGACCAGCACCACATCGCCCAGTTCCAGTGTCACATCGGGGCGGCCCGCGATGACCTGCTGCCCCTTGCGCACGCGCGAGATGTTCACCTGACTGAGCCGGTGCGTGTCGAGCTCGTCCAGCCGCTTGCCGTTCAGGTTCGGATTGCTGACCTTGAATTGAGCCTTCTGCAATGCGGGCCGCTCGGCCAGTTGAGCCGCCAGCCATTGTTCCTCTGCGGTCTTGACATCCCGCCGCAGGAGCCGCGGCAAAAACTGGGTCAGCAGGGTCACGCCGACGATGCTCAGTGGGTACGCGATGCCATAGCCGACCGACAGGGACGTCGCCTGCTCGGGTGCAATGCGGGAGATGGCGTCCAGCGCGCCCGCGAGCGCGGGCGTGTTGGTCAGCGCGCCAGTGAACATGCCCGCGGCCAGCGCGAAGGGCAGCCTGAGTGCCCACGCCAGCGCCGCAGTCACGACTGCGGCCGCGCCGATGGCAATGCCCGCGATGACGACGAACTGGATGCCCTGCTTGCGGAAGGTGCGGAAGAAGCGCGGCCCCGCCTGCAGGCCCACCGCATAGAGGAACAGCAGCAACCCCAGGTCCATGATGGGCTTCGGCACGGTCAGCCCGAAGTGCCCGAAGGCCAGCCCGACGAAGAACACCGCGGCCGTGCCCAGCGAGACGCCCCGGAACGACAGGTGGCCCAGCCACGAGCCGAGCGCCAGGATGGCAAACAGGACGAGCATCTGATCGGTGAGAAGTGCGCTCATGGATACCTCAAGGGAACGCGCGCCGCAGGTGGTACGGTTCGTGCTGATTATAACACGCAAGCGAGGTAACTGGCAGTATGGTAAAATAGGGCCGGACAACATGAGCAAGCAACCTGCATCCAAACGCCAATTCGCCCACGCGCCGGCAACTGCCTTTGACCCGGAAGCGTTTCTCGCCGCGCTCCGCCAGGCCAAGGGGTACGCGGGCCAAATCGTGCACGCGCGGACCATCCCCGCGCGCGGCGCGCGCTACGGGCGGCTGCGCGAGCCGTTGAGCAACCCGGTGCGCACCGCGCTGAAGGCTTCCGGCACGGAGCAGTTCTACACCCACCAGGCCGAAGCCATCAACGCCGCGCGCGCGGGACAGAATCTCGTCGTCGCTACATCCACGGCCAGCGGCAAGACCCTCTGCTTCAACGTACCGGTGCTGGAGGCGCTCGCGCGCGACCCGCTGGCGCGCGGCCTCTATCTCTATCCGACGAAGGCGCTGGCCCAGGACCAGCTCGGCAAGCTCAACGCGCTGCTCAAGGCCGCCGGGCCGGGCATCGTCAACCCGCTGGCCGCAACGTATGACGGCGACACGCCCCAGGGCGCGCGTAGCCGGCTGCGCAAGTCGGCGCGCGTCCTGCTCACCAATCCCGACATGCTGCACGCGGGCATCCTGCCCAACCACCCGCTGTGGGCGGAGTTCTTCCGCCATCTGCGCTATGTGGTCATCGACGAGGCCCACTCCTATCGCGGGGTGTTCGGCTCGCAGGTCGCGTGCGTGCTGCGGCGGCTCCGGCGGGTGTGCGCGCTGTACCAGGGCAAGGCCGCGCCGG
This sequence comes from Anaerolineae bacterium, assembly GCA_034429055.1. GTDB lineage: Bacteria > Chloroflexota > Anaerolineae > CG2-30-64-16 > CG2-30-64-16 > MWBF01. Next base: position 7,617 of record DAOUGK010000367.1, read on the forward strand.
TCTTCATCGCGACCTCGGCCACCATCGCCAATCCCGCGGAGCATTTCGAGCTGCTCACCGGCCTGGCCGCGGAGGTCATCAGCGACGACGGCTCGCCGCACGGCCCGCGCACCTTTGCGCTGTGGAATCCTCCTTTTATCGACCGGACGCACACTGCCCGGCGGAGCGCCAACCACGAGGCCAGCGAGCTGTTCACATCGCTGGTCACGAGCGGCGTGCGCACCATCACGTTCGCGCGGGCGCGCGTCGTAGCGGAACTGCTGCTGCGCTATGCCCGCCAGCAGTTGCGGCAGCGCCAACCTGACCTGGTCGACCGGGTGGCCGCATACCGCGCGGGCTATATGAAGGACGAGCGACGGGACATCGAGCGGGCCTTGTTCGGGGGCCGGCTCGTCGGCGTCATGGCGACCTCCGCGCTGGAACTCGGGATCGACGTGGGCGGGCTGGACGCCGCAGTTCTCGTCGGCTATCCCGGCACCATCGCCAGCCTGTGGCAGCAGGCCGGCCGCGCGGGCCGGGGGACGCAGCCCGCGCTGGCGACACTCGTCGGGCTGGACAACCCGCTGGACCAGTATTACATGCGCCATCCCGACCAACTCCTGGGCAAGCCGCAGGAGAACGCGCTGCTCGACCCGGACAACGTCTACATCCTCCAACGCCATCTGCCGTGCGCCGCGCACGAGGCGCCGCTGCACGTCGCGCCGGACCCGACCGCACCGCCTGTCACCGCGCTGTCGGACGACGAGAAGCTCTTCGGGCCGGGCTTCGTGGATGCGATGATTGCGCTGGAGAACGAGGGCTCGCTGCGCTACACGGGCGAACAGTGGGTGTACACGCAGAGCGACTACCCGGCCCAGGGCGTGTCGCTGCGCGATGCGGAGGGCGACCGGTTTGCAGTCCTCGATGCGTCGAATAACTTTCGCATGATCGAGGAACTGAGCGCGAGCACCGCGCCGCAGCGCGTGCATCCGGGGGCCATCTACCTGCACCAGGGCGAGTCGTACCAGGTCACTGAGTATAACGCCGACCTGCGCCATGCCATCGTCCGGCCGGTCAGCGCGGACTACTACACCCAGCCGCGCGAGCTCAACGACGTGCGCATCGTGCGCTCGCTGCGCCACCAGGTTCTGCCGACGACCACCGCGTACCTCGGACGCGTACGGGTGCGCAGCCAGGTCGTCGGCTTCCGCCGGCTGCAGCAGTTCAGCGAGGCCAACCTGGGGGAGGAGCCGCTGGAGATGCCGGTCAGCGAATACGAGACGGTGGCCGTCTGGTGGGATCTGCCCGACGACCTGCCTGCGTTGCTGGCCGCCCGCGGGCTGGACCCGCTCGGCGGCATCCATGCAGTTGAGCACGCGGCCATCGGCATCCTGCCGCTCTTCGCCATGTGCGACCGCTGGGACATCGGCGGGCTGAGCACCCCGCGGCACCCCGACACCGAGCAGGCGCAGATCTTCATCTACGACGGCTTTCCCGGCGGCGTGGGGATTGCCGAAAAGGGCTTCAGCCTGCTGCCGCAGCTCTGGGCCGCCACGCTGGACGTCATCAACGGCTGTGCCTGCCTGGACGGCTGTCCGAGCTGCGTCCAGAGTCCCAAATGCGGCAACAACAACCAGCCGCTCGACAAGGCGGCTGCGAAGGTGATATTGCAGAGACTGCTCGAAGGGAAGGGAAGAATAGAACGCTGATGACGCTGATGATCATGATTTTTATGATTTGAGCTGTTATTGTGAGCTTCAATCATGACAATCAGGGCCAACCGCAGTTGGCACGAAATCAGCGTTCAATCGTCGAGTAAAAACATAAAAACATCATAAAGATCATGATCATCAGCGTCAATCAGCGTTCTATCGTGAGGTGCAAATGCGGAAAGCGATCCTGGTCCTGGCGGTGATTGTGGGGGTGGCTGCGATGCTCAGCGGACTCGCCGCCGGCGGCGTCGTGCTGTTCGGCATCCTGGTCAGCAGCGACCTGGAAATGTTCGACCTGCTGACCGCCAGCCTCGGCTTTGCGGTCGCGGCGGCGGGCATCGGACTGGGCGCGGTGCTGGTGTGGCACGGCTGGCGCGCGCTGGCCGGTCACCCGGGCGCGACCTTTGTCCTGCCGCGCTGGGGCTGGTGGCTGTTGGCGTTCGCGTTGGTCCTGCTCGCCGGTCATCTGCTCATTTCGGCCAGGATCGACTTTTTTGTGCCCGCGCTGCATGTGTTGGCTGCGCTGATTCCGCCGCTGCTCTACCTGGCGCTCGCGGCTGGCGCGGCGCGGCGGGGCGGCCGGCTGGTC
>DAOUGK010000368.1:0-4081 GCA_034429055.1 Anaerolineae bacterium
CGAGAACTTCATGGCCGCCAACCCCGACATCACCATCGAGCGCCTCGACATCGCGGGCGAGGAGTTCTACAACTCCATCAACACGCAGGGCGCGGGCGGCCAACTGCCGGATGTGTGGTACACCCGCACGTTCGATGTGCCCGTCTATGCCAGCAAAGGCTGGACCGTGAGCCTGCAGCCGCTGGCCGAGCGCGATGCGGCCGAGGTCAACGTGGATGACTTCTGGCCCGCCGAGCTGGCGCAGATGCAGTGGAAGGGCGAGCTGTTCGCCCTGCCCTACGATTTCTCCAACATCGGCATCTACTACAATAAGAACTGGTTCGATGAGGCAGGCGTCGCCTATCCCGCCAACGACGAATGGAAGTGGGACGACTTGCTGCAGACGGGCCTGAGTTTCGTCCAGAAGGAAGGCGACGAGTTCAAGACCTGGGCGCTGGACATGTACCTGTGGGACTGGGTGTTCATGGGCCTGCTGTACGGCTGGGGCGGCGATGTCTTCAGCGATGACTTCAAGGAAGTCCTGATCGACAGCCCCGAGAACCTTGCAGCCATGCAGTGGTTCGTGTCGGCACGTGAGCAGGGCCTCTACCCCGAAGCCGGCGCCGCGCCGCAGGGCGTCGATCCCTTCTCGGGCGCGGTGGTGCCGATGGCCTTCCAGGGCTCCTGGGCCACGGTCCAGCTCCGCAGCAACATTGCGGACAAGTTCGACTTCGACTGCCTGGCAATGCCGAAGTCCCCGTCCGGTGCGCCATGCATCAACGCCGCGGGCGGCGCGTGGGGCATCGCGAAGAACACGAAGGACCTCGAAGCGTCCTGGAAGTTCAACAAGTATCTAACCAGCACCGAAGGCACCAACATCCTGATCTCCGAGCCGCTGCGCAGCATCCCGGGCCGCAAGTCCTCCGTCCCGAAGTGGAATGAGACGGCCTCGCAGGGCGGCCTGCCGCCGGAGAACGTGGAAGTCTTCGCCAAGCAGATGGAAGGTGCGCACGGCGCGCCGTACCCGCCTTACTGGCGCGACTATGCCAACGCCTGGACCAACATCGTCGTCCCGACCCTCAACGGCACCGTGGATGAGGACCCGGCGGAGACCCTTAAGGCGTTCAGCGAAGAAGTCTCCCGCATTATCGACCAGAACCAGGCCAGCCTGGGCTGAGTCATGACACGGTGACACGGTGACTGGGTGACTGGGTGACTGGGTGAACAGGCGCCAGAGTGAGAAAGCGCCGGCATGAAAAGGGTAATGGAGTCGAGGCTTGAGCCGGTAGGCTATGGCCGGTCGGATACCGACCATAGCACGCAGTGAACCAGCGTTCACCATGATACCGGCTAAAGCCTCGACTCTAGCGGCGCACCTCTTCACCCTGTCACCTTGTCACCTCTTCACCGCCGGGGGTGCTTATGCTCCGATTACCCAAATTCTACATGCCCAAATCGCGCCTCGCGCGGCTGGAAGCCCGTGACGGCTTCCTGTTTATCCTGCCCTGGGCCATCGGCTACCTGCTGTTCCGCCTGGGTCCCCTGCTTTACTCCCTTTACCTCAGCTTCACGGATTTCTCGGGCTCGGGCGCGCCAAAATTCATCGGCTTGCAGAACTACATCTACATGTTCACCCAGGACCCGCGCTTCATGGATTCGGTGCGCTCCACGCTGGCATTTGTCGTGGGCTTTCTGCCGCTCAACCTGATCGTGGGCCTGGCGATTGCGCTGCTCATGAACCAGCGCGTGCGGGGGATTTTGACCTTCCGCGCGATCTACTACCTGCCCTCCGTCACTTCGGGCGTGGGCGTTGCGCTGCTGTGGCAGTTTGTCTTTCACAAACAGTGGGGCATCCTCAACGCAATCCTGTCTTTCTTTGGCATCGACAACATCGGCTGGTTGGTTGACCCGGACTGGGTCATGGTTGCGTTCGTCATCATGTCCCTGTGGGGCGTCGGCGGCAGCATGATCATCTACCTGTCCGGCCTCCAATCCATCCCTACCGAATTGTACGAATCTGCGTCCATCGACGGCGCCGGCCGGACGCGGCAGTTCTGGCACATCACCCTGCCCATGCTCAGCCCGACCATCTTCTTCAACCTCGTCACGGGCCTGATCGGTGCGTTCCAGATCTTCGAGAGCGCGTACGTGATGACCGGCGGCGGCCCGCGTTACGCCACGTATTTCTTCGGACTGAACATCTACTTCACGGCGTTCCGGTCGCTGCGCTTCGGCTATGCGTCCACACTCGCCTGGATGCTGTTCGCCATCATCGTTGCGCTGACGATCTTCGTGTTCAGCACGTCGCGACGCTGGGTCTTCTATGCGGGCGCACGGGACGAAGAGGCATAAGGAGACGCGCATGGCTATCGGACAACAATACCTTAGTGGCGCCTCAGGCGGGATCGACTACCACGGACTGGGTACTCGGCGCATGCGGCGCATCGAAAAATTCCTAGTCTATCTCGTTCTCTTCATGGGCGCCATGCTGCTCATGGTTCCATTCTTCTGGATGGCCTCGACCAGCCTGAAGAGTCTGGCTGAGGTGCAGACATGGCCGATTGTCTGGATTCCGAGCCAGTTCCTGTGGTCCAACTACCCAACTGTCTTTGAGCGCACACCCTTCGCCCGCTACCTGCTGAACAGCCTGATTATCTCCGGCGGAGGCATCATCGGCACCCTGGTCGGCAGCTCGCTTGCAGGGTTCGGCTTCGCCCGGCTGCGCTTCCCCGGCCGCGACCTGCTCTTCTTCATCAACCTGACCACCCTGATGTTGCCCGCCTGGGTCGTCATCGTGCCGCATTTCATGATGTTCAGCTACGTCGGCTGGCTCGACTCTTACAAGCCGATCATCGTGCCCGCGTTCTTCGGCAACGCGTTCCACATCTTCCTGTTCCGCCAGGCGTTCCTGGGCATCCCGCGCGAGCTGGAAGACGCCGCGCGCATCGACGGCGCATCGAATCTGCGCATCTTCGCGCAGCTCTTCCTGCCCCTGTCCAAGCCGGTCATCGCGACGGTCGCCATCTTTGCGTTCTACTACTACTGGAACGACCTGGTCTATCCGCTGGTCTATCTCCAGTCACAGCTCAAGTTCCCCGTCAGCCTCGGCCTGCGCATGTTCCAGACCGCCAACATGGGTGTGGTTGAGATGCCCCTGCTGATGGCCGCCTCGGTCATGGCCCTGCTGCCGTGCGTGCTGCTCTTCCTCTTCGCGCAGCAGCTATTTATCCAGGGCGTCGTCGTCACGGGGGTCGAGAAGTAAATACAAGCAAGATGGAAGATGGAAGAAGAAAGAGCGCGAACTAGCGAGCCCATCTTCCTTCTTCCATCTTCCATCTTCCTTTCGGGAGGAGATTCGGATGACAATCAACATCGGTATCCTCGGCCTGGCGCACGGCCACGTCAACTCGTACCTGACCCAGTGGCGGCAGAACGCCGGCCACGACATCGCCGCGGTCGCGGCCTGGGACCACGACGCCGCGCGGCTGGCGAAGGGCGTCGAGCAGTTCGGCTTCGAGGGCTGCGCCAGCGCCGCGGAGCTCCTGGCCCGCCCGGATATCCAGGGGGTGATGGTTGCCGCGGAGACTTCACTGCATGCCGACCTCGTGGTGCAGGCCGCCGAAGCGGGCAAGACCATCGCGCTGCAGAAACCGATGGCGCTCACGCTGCCGGAGGCGGACCGCATGGTCGCGGCGGTCGAGCGGGCGGGCGTGCCCTTCACCCTCGCCTGGCAGATGCGCGTGGACCCGCAGAACATCGCCATGAAGGAGATGGTGCAGCAGGAGACGCTCGGCAAGGTCTACATGGTGCGCCGCCGCCACGGCCTGCCCTCCCAGCTTTGGGACATCGCGACCATGTGGCACTTCGACCCCGCGCTCAACCGCGATATCTGGGCCGATGACTCCGCGCACCCGATCGACTTCATCCACTGGCTGCTCGGCGTGCCCGAATCTGTCACCGCAGAAGTGATGAGCCTGCGCGACCCGCGCGCACCGATGGATAACGGCGTCGCGCTGTTCCGCTATGCGGGCGGCCCGCTGGTGCAGGTCGATTGCTCGTTCACCTGTGTGGCTGCGGAGAACACGACCGAAATCTATTGCGA
>DAOUGK010000369.1:0-12055 GCA_034429055.1 Anaerolineae bacterium
TTCCTCGCGCATGATGGCGCGTGCCGTGGTGAGGATTTCCTCGATGACAAGATCGTGATTCCGCTGCCGGCGTGGGGATTTCATGTTTGACGCGCTCCAGTTGACTGCTAATATAGATAGAATATACTAATGATATTAGTCTATGGAAAGTGGATTGCTTCCAATTCCCGGGCAATCGTGTGGGGAGTTTGTTATTGTGGTTGGCGCCGTTCGGAACGGGTTTAGACAGGATTGACAGGACTGACAGGATTGAAGGTGCGCCGGCCCAAATCATCCTGTCAATCCCGTCAATCCTGTCCAGGTTTTGAATGAGACTAAGAATCTATCCGAGAATTGCTCTGGCCGGTCTCGGCTGTGGCTCTGCCACAGCACACCGAGCCAGGGGCACGGTCGGAGACCGGCCCCAACGGGTTTTCGGATAGATTCTAAGTTGGACGGACCGCTGTGACGTCGCCGGCCCAGATGATGTGCTCGGCGCCATCATCCGCCGCCAGGATGAGCCCGCCTTCCGGGGTGACGCCGGCGGCAATGCCGCTGCACGCGCCATCGGGCAGCGTAACGCGGACGCGCCGGCCGAGGGTGTCGAGCCGGGCGGCCCAGGCTGCGTGGGGAGATTGGCCGGTCAGCAGCCGGTCGTAGTGGGTCTCGAAGGCTGCGAGCAGTGCGGCGAGCAACGCGGTGCGGTCGACCGGGCCGCCAAGGAGCATGGTGAGGCTCGTGGCCTGGTCGCGCAACTCGGCAGGCATGGCCGCACCGGCCGCGCTGCCGTCGGGCACAGCAAAATCCACATTGACGTTCAGGCCCAGCCCCAGGACTGCATACCTGACCCGCTCGCCGTCGAGTTCGACCTCCGCCAGCATCCCGCCGAGCTTGCGCCCGGCATAGACCAGGTCGTTCGGCCACTTCAGCCCGATGCGCAGTCCGGTCACGCTTTCGCCGGCCTCCGCGGCCGCCAGCCCCAGGCACATCGTCAACTGCCCCGCGCGCGTGACCGGCAGGTCGGGCCGCAGGAGAAGCGAGAAAAGCAACGACGTGCCCGGCGGCGCCCACCAGCGGCGGTCGAGGCGACCGCGGCCCGCGGTCTGCTCGTCGGCCAGGATGACCAACCCTTCGGCTGCACCGGCGCGGGCGGCCGCGTGCGCGAGGTCGTTCGTCGAGCCGGCCTGCGGGTAATAGTGCGTCGGCCGCCCGATGCGCCGGGTGGCGAGTGCCGCCTCGAAGGCGTCCAGGTTGAAGTTGCTCATCGTTGTCTCGTCCTGAACGGCGGCGTCTCCAATCGGTAAAATGCGCCCGTCGCGCGCGGGAATGCCCCATGGAGGCGGAGTCGAGGCTTTAGCCGGTTAGACTGCCTGTATCCGTACACGCCCCATCCGGCTAAAGCCTCGACTCCAAGCGTCTGTAGGCCGCTGCTTTTGGAATTGTCCGTCGTCCGCGCGAGTATAGACGAGAAGGCGTTCAGGTGGTAAACTGGGTTTCCGATTGTCGTCAATCAGCGGGTGAGCCGCCCCCGGCTGCACCCGTCATATTCAGGAGGAAGTGTGAGTCTTTCTATCAACGTTACCTCGGAACAGGCGGCCCTGACCTTCGACGCACTGGATGAGCTGTGCGCCAACGTGATTCGCGGGCTGGCGATGGACGGTGTCCAGAAGGCCGATTCGGGCCATCCTGGTATGCCGATGGGCATGGCGAACGTCGCGCACGTCATCTGGAGCCGCTTCCTGCGCCAGAATCCGGCCGACGAGCATTGGTTCAACCGGGACCGGTTCGTGCTCTCGGCGGGACACGGCTCGATGCTGCTGTACAGCCTGCTGCACCTGGCGGGGTATGACCTGCCGATGGACGAGCTCAAGGCGTTTCGCCAGCTCGGTTCGAAGACGCCGGGCCACCCGGAATACAGCCATACGCCGGGCGTGGAGACGACGACCGGCCCGCTGGGGCAGGGGTTTGCCACGGGCGCGGGCATGGCGCTGGCCGAAGCCTTCCTGGCTGCAAACTTCAACCGGCCCGGCTTCGACCTGGTGGACCATTATGTCTACGCTATCGTCAGCGACGGCGACCTGCAGGAGGGCATCAGCCACGAGGCGGCGTCCCTGGCCGGCCATCTCAAGCTGGGCAAGCTGATCTATTACTACGACGACAACAACATCAGCATCGACGGTCCGACCTCCCTGTCGTACAGCGACAATGTGCCGCTGCGCTTCGAGGCCTACGGCTGGCACGTGCAGACCGTGAGCGCGTACGACATGCCGGCCATCGCGGCGGCCACGGTCGCTGCGCAGCAGGTCACCGACCGGCCCAGCCTGATCGTCTGCAAGTCGCACATCGCGTACGGCAGTCCCAACAAGCAGGACACCGCGGAAGCCCACGGCGCGCCGCTCGGTGCGGAGGAAGTGCGGCTGACCAAGCAGGCGCTCGGCCTCCCCGCGGACGAGCAGTTCTGGGTGCCGGCTGAGGTGTATGCGCGCTACCGGCAGGCCGGCGCGCGCGGCGCGCAGCAGCAGGCCGCCTGGAATGCGCTGGTCGCGGCCTACAAAGCGGCGGATGCGGAGCTGGGCGCGGCGTTCCAGGCGCAGGTGCTCGACCGCAAGCTGCCCGACGGCTGGGAGGCCGCGCTGCCCGTCTGGCAGCCGGGCGACAAGATCGCCACGCGCGCCGCGTCCGGCAAAGTGCTCGACGCCATCGGCCCGCGCATTCCGACCCTGATCGGCGGCTCCGCGGACCTGACCCCCTCGAACAATACGCGCTTCAAGGGCGTGACGGACATCAAGCCCGGCGACTTTGCGGGGCGCTACATCCGGTTCGGCATCCGCGAGCACGCGATGGGCGCGATGCTCAACGGTATGGCCGTCCACGGCGGCGTGCATCCCTACGGCGGGACGTTCCTGGTCTTCTCCGACTACATGCGCGGCGCGGTCCGGCTGAGTGCGATCATGCACGCGCCGGTCGTGTTCGTCTGGACGCACGACAGTGTGGGCGTGGGCGAGGATGGCCCGACTCACCAGCCCATCGAGCACATGCTGGCGCTGCGTTCGATTCCGGGGCTGGTGGTGCTGCGGCCGGCGGATGCGAACGAGACGGCCGCAGCCTGGCGCTATGCGCTGACACACCGGGAGCAGCCGGTCGCGCTGCTGCTGACGCGGCAGAATCTGACCGTGATGGCCGGGACCGAGGATCACAGCCAGACGACGCGGGGCGGCTACGTGCTGGCCGACGCCGCGGACGGGCAGCCCGACGTCATCCTGATTGCCGCGGGCTCCGAGGTCAACGTCGCGATGGCCGCGCGCGACCACCTGGCAGAGCAGAACATTGCCGCGCGGGTTGTCTCCATGCCGAGCTGGGAGCTGTTCGACGCGCAGGATGCAGCGTACCGCGAGGCGGTCCTGCCCGCAGCGATCAAGGCCCGCGTGACGGTGGAGGCCGGGGTTACGACCGGCTGGGAACGCTACGCCGGCGACGCGGGCGCGACGGTCGGCATCGACCGGTTCGGTGAGTCGGGTAAGGGGCCTGCGGTCATGGCCTATCTGGGCATCACCGCGGAGAACGTCGTCCGGCACGCGCTCAAAGTGCTGGGGAGGTAAACTGGACAGTAGCCACAGAGAGCACAGAGGAAACAGAGGGTTTCCCGACACGCATTGCACTGATTTGCACGGATTCTATAGTTATTCACCGTGTATGATCCGCAAAAATTGTGTAATCTGTGTCGAAGACTGACTCTCAGTGTGCTCTGTGTTCTCTGTGGCAAACCTGAGGAGTGGGCGTGGACCATCTTTTCACCCCCTGGCGGATGGCGTACATCCTGAGCGACAAGCAGGCCGGGTGCATCTTCTGCGACATGCTCGAAGGCGAGGACCGCGAGATGCTGATCGTCCACCGCGGCCGCCTGGCCTTCCTGGTGCTGAACCGCTATCCGTACAACAACGGGCACTTCATGGCCGTGCCCTACCGCCACGCGGACAGCCCTGAGGCGCTCACGCCGGAGGAGATGGCCGAGGTCATGGACTTGCTCACGCTGGGGCTGCGCGCGCTGCGGCGGGCCATGCGGCCTGAGGGGTTCAACATCGGCGCCAACCTGGGTAAGGTCGCGGGTGCAGGGGTGAAGGATCATTTCCATATGCACGTCGTGCCGCGCTGGAATGGCGACACGAATTTCATGTCGCTGTTGGCCGAGACGCGCGTCATCCCGCAGACGCTCGATGAGACGTATCTGATGCTGCGCGCCGCGCTGGAGGAGGAGCTGCGCGCGTGAGATTGTGCCCCGATAAAAGATAACCACGGAATAGACGGAGCAAGCGGAAGAATGGTTTTGCCGAATGCAGAACTGTGTGGATTTGTATGGGTCATATCGTAATGGAGGGGAAGATGATGGTTTATCGACACCCGCGTGTCCGGTTAGTTCTGGCGCGTGTCCTGCTGCTGGCAGTGCTGCTGGCGACCGCGTTGCCCGCTGTCCCCGCGACGGCGGATGCCCCGGCCGTTGTAGATGATGAGATTCGCCTGACGATCGAGACGCCGGACTTCAGCCTGGATGGTGCGGGGCTGCACGTGCCGGGCTATGCCACGCACGCGACGCCCGGCGCGCCCGCCCTGCCGGTGCGCATCGAACTCGTGCCGCTGCCGCATGACGGTGCGTGGACGATCTCCTACACGGCGGCCGCAGGCGAGGTGCTGGCGCTGGACGCCGCGCTGCCCGCCGTGCCTGTGCCGGAGCTGAACCTGCACCGGCCGGGCGGCCTGCCCGTGAACGATCCCGATGCGGCGGCAGACCTGCCGGGTGCGGTGCCGCTGGTCGAGCGGCCCGATCCGGCCATCTACGGCGTCGACGCGTTCTATCCTGCGCGGCTCGTCGAGGCCGGGCCTGTCGTACAGCAGCGCGGCCAGCGGTTCCTGCCCGTCCGCGTCTTCCCCTTCCAGTACAATCCCGTGCAAAGCCAGATCCGGCTGCACCGCACGATCGAGGTACGCATCACGCTCGGCCCGGCGGAAAACGTCGCCGGGCAGGCGGACAGCTTCGCGACCGGCAGCCTGACGCCCGCAGCCAACCCGCCGGGCCTGCGCATCCGCACCGCCGAGCGCGGGCTGTACCGGCTCACGTACAGTGACCTGCAGGCCGCCGGCGTGCCGCTGGCGAGCGCCAATCCCGCGCAGTTCGCGGTGTCGTATCTCGGCGCGCCGGTGGACATCGAGGTCACAGGCGCGGCGGATGGCCGCTTCGATCCCGGCGACCTGGTCATTTTCTATGCCGAGCCTTATGTGGGCCGCTACATGACCCAGAACGTCTACCGCTTCACCTGGTCCAGCGTGACTCCCGCGCGCATGGCCGCACGGCAGGTCAGCGCGCCGCCCGACTGGGTGCCGGTCAGCATAATCCCGCAGACCATCCGCTTCGAGCGGGACCGGTCCTATTACAGCACCTATGACCTGCCGCGCGACGCGGATCACCTGTTCGACGATCCGCTGTATGCCAATGCCGCTGTGCCGGTGGCCGGGACGACTTACACGCTGACGCTGCGGTACCTGGCCGCGGCGAGAACCGCGCAACTGCGCGCCTCGTTCCACGGCGGCGCGGCCCTGGATCAGTCGCCGGACCAGTCGGTCGCGCTGCGCATCAACAACCATGACCTGGGCGTACACCAGTGGGACGGCAGCGTCACGCACTTAGTCCAGCTGAACGTGCCCGTCGCCGTGCTGACAGAAGGGGCCAATCCCCTGCGCATGGAAACCGCGCTGGCCCAGTTGCCGGGTGTCACGGGCTATTGGGTGTCGCCCGATTGGGTCGAGCTGACCTATCCCGCATGGGCGCTGGCAGAGAGCAACCGGCTCTACGTCGAGGGCCAGTGGGCCGGGCCGGCGCCCGCCGGCCCGCGCGTCTATCTGCCGCTGCTGTTCTATCGGGCAGCCGGCGCACCTGCGGCGCAGCCGATCCCGTTCAGCGCGGGCGGCTTCACCTCCGACGGCGTCCGGGTCTACGACGTGCGCGACGCGCGGCATCCCGTCCGGCTGAACGGCGCCGCACAGACGCCCGCGGGCGCCACCTACGAAGTGCAATTCCTGGACGGGGCGGGCGCGGGCGCGGCTTACTTCCTGGCCGGGCCGGACGCGCTGCGCCAGCCCGCGGCCATCGAGCCGGACGCCGGTTCGGCCTGGCGCTCGCCGGACGTGCAGGCGGACTACATTGCCATCGTCCACCGTTCGTTGTGGGATGCCGTCCAGCCGTTGCTCGACCATCGCGCGGCGGAAGGGCTGCGGGTGGCGAAGGTGGATGTGCAGCACGTCTACGACGAGTTCAGCGGGGGCCGCGTGGACCCGGAGGCGCTGCGCGCGTTCCTGTCCTACGCCTACCATAACTGGGATCCGGGCGGCGCGCGGCCGGCTTACGCCCTGCTCGTCGGCGACGGGCACTATGATTTCAAGGCTGCGCTCCGGCCGGATATGCCGAATCTGATTCCGCCCTACCTGCTGCACATCGACCCCTTCATCGGGGAGACGGCGGCGGACAACCGCTATGCCAGCGTCGACGGCGATGCCGACTTCATGCCGGATATGGCGCTGGGCCGCCTCCCCGCGCGGACCCCGGCGGAAGTGACCGCGCTGGTCAATAAGATACTCGCCTATGAGAATCCGGCGGTCATGCCCGGCGGCGCCTGGCAGAACCGGGTGACGTTCGTCGCTGACCAGGCCGATGACCCGGCCGGCGATTTCCATGCGTTAAGCGACGAGGTTCGGCTGAACACGCTGCCCGGCACGGTGGACAACCGCACCATCTACTGGGAGAAGGACTATATCTACGCGAATCCCGGCCAGGGCACGCCGGACATGAACACGGCCATCAAGGCGGCCCTGGGCGACAGCGTGATGGTACAGTGGTTCGGCCACGCGTCGCGGTTCCGCTGGGGCAGCACCCAGGTGTTCAGCAACTTCTCCCTCGCGGCCATGTCTCAGACTGCCAGCTTGCCGATGACGGTGGACTACTCCTGCTGGACGGGCTACTTCATCAACCTGTTCGATGCGTCCGGCGACTCGCGCTCGTTGAGCGAGGCGTTCGTGCTGACGCCGGGCAAGGGCTCGGTGGTGTCGGTCGGGCCCAGCGGCCTGCACGTGGGCAGCGCGCTGTTGGAACTGAACCGGGGGCTGGTCAAGTCCGTGTTCAGCGACGGGATCCAGCCGGTCGGGGTGGCTCTGAACGCAGCCCGGCAGCACTTCCTTGCGAACTCCGATGCATGGCTGGATATCGTGTACACCACGGTGTTATTCGGGGATCCGGCGACCCGGTTGCGATTGCAGTAGAGCGCCTAACAAAACCCTTCCATGCTCCGGCCGGTCTCCTGACCGAGCCGGGGGCACGGTCGGAGACCGGCCCCAGCGAAGATTGTGTTATAGACTCTTAAACGGGAACCGGGGAAGGAGCGCACATGGCCCCCAAAATCCTGGTTGTCGATGACGAGGCGAAGATTGTCCGGCTGGTACGTTCCTACCTGGAGCAGAGCGGCTTCGCGGTGGTCGAGGCGGGCGACGGGCAGACCGCGCTCATCCAGGCGCGGCGCGAGAAGCCGGACCTGGTCGTCTTGGACCTCGGCCTGCCCGGCATCGACGGGCTCGAAGTGGCGCGCATCCTGCGCCGCGAGCGCGACACGCCCATCATCATGCTCACCGCGCGCATCGAGGACACGGATAAGATCGTCGGCCTGGAGCTGGGCGCGGACGATTACATGACCAAGCCCTTTAACCCGCGCGAGCTGGTCGCGCGGGTGCGGGCCGTGCTCCGGCGGGCTGCTTCAGCCGCAGCGCCGGCAGCCGGCTCGCTGAGCGCGGGCGGGCTCGTGCTAGACCTGACCGGCCATGCGGGCACGCTGGATGGCCGGCCGCTCGACCTGACGCCGACCGAGTTCGAGCTGCTGACCGTGCTGCTGCAGAACCCCGGCCGCGCGTTCACGCGCCTGGAACTGCTGGATCGCGTGCAGGGCGACGCGTACGAGGGCTACGAGCGCACGATCGACGCGCACATCAAGAACCTGCGGGCCAAGCTCGGGGACGACCCGCGCCACCCGCACTATATCCAGACGGTGTTCGGCGTGGGCTACAAGCTGGGGGCGGACCTGTGAACCGGCTCTGGGTCAAGCTGACTGCGGCCTTTCTGGCGGTCTCGCTGGTCGCCATCGGCGTGGTGGCGGCCTTCGCGCTGCGTACAACGAACAGCCAGTTCCGCCAATATGTGGTGGCAACGGGCATGGGCGCGCAGGCCGGCTGGGCCGATGTGCTGGCCGACTACTATGCCGGCCGCGGGAGCTGGGACGGGGTGGAGACCCTGCTGGCTGAGCTGGGGCCGGGCAGCATGGGGCGCGGCCGGGGCGGCGCGATGATGGCTGGTCCCAACCTGGCGATTGCAGATCGCGAAGGCCGTGTCATTGCCAGCAAGAGCGGTGAGCTGGTTGGCGAACAGCTCCCGGCGGACGTGCTGGCGCAGGGCGTGCCGCTGGACCTTGCGGGCCAGCCCATCGGCACGCTGCTCAGCATCCGGTCATCCGATACCATCCTGGACCCGCTGGCGGAGGCCTTTCTCCAGCAGGTCAAGCGATCGCTGCTGTGGGCGGCGCTGGGCGCGGCTGTGCTCTCCCTCATCCTCGGCCTGCTGCTCAGCCGTCTGCTGACCGCGCCGCTCGCGCGACTGACACAGGCCGCGCAGGCGATTGCCGGCGGCGACCTGTCGCAGCGTGTGGCCGTCCGCACACGCGACGAGACCGGCGCGCTGGGCACAGCGTTCAACGAGATGGCCGCGAGCCTGGCACAGGCCGAGACGCTGCGCCGCAACCTGATTGCCGATATCTCGCACGAGCTCCGCACGCCGCTGACCGTGGTGCAGGGCAACCTGCAGGCGCTGCTCGATGGGGTCTACCCGCTGGAGATGGCCCAGGTCGCCGGCCTGTACGACGAGACGCGGCTGTTGACCCGGCTCGTGGATGACCTGCACGACCTCGCGCTGGCCGATGCGGGGCAGTTGCGCCTCGAACGACTGCCGGTGGATGTTGCGGCACTGGCACGCGCCGCGGTGGCGCAGTTCGCGCCGGTGGCTGAGGCGGCGGGCGTTCAGCTTGCACTGGATGCAGCGAGCGGGCTGCCTGCGGTGTCGGGCGACGCGGACCGGCTGGCCCAGGTGTTGCGCAACCTGTTGAGCAACGCCCTGCGGCATACGCCGGCGGGCGGGCAGGTGACCGTGCGCGTGGCGCGCGCGGGCCAAGGAGTGCGCCTGGAAGTGGTCGACACGGGTTCAGGGATTGCGGCGGAGGACCTGCCGCATGTGTTCGACCGGTTTTACCGGGGCGATCGCAGCCGCAGCCGCCAGGGCGGCGGTGCGGGGCTGGGTCTGGCGATTGCACGGCAACTGGTCGCCGCGCACGGCGGCACGCTGACGGCGGAGAGCGCGGTGGGCGTCGGGACGACGTTCACAATGCTGCTGCCGGAAGGCGGAGAGTGACGAATTAAGAGTTGCAAATTATGAATTACGAATGCCAGCACAAGCATCCTGAGCGGGTGGACGGCGCAACGCAGATGAACCAGTGCCGCCAGTCGAAGGATGCCGGGCGGCCGCTTTAGGCTATGGCACCGCTATAGCACACTGAATCACAACAGCGGAGTCCGCATTTGAGAATGCGGACTCCGCGTGTTAACGAGACCATTCTCTTTACGCCGCGACCTTCGTCGTGACGGTGAACTGCGGCGGGGCTTCCAGGTGTTTCTTCACCGCACACTGCTCCGCAGAGCGGATAACCGCCTCGCGATACTTCTCCGGGAACCCGGGCGGCAACACGATTTCGAGCGATACATGAGAGATCATGTGCGTGCGCGAGTCGCTCTCCATGCGCTGCACGATGCGGATGCCCTCGGTCGGCAGGCCGCGCTGGCGGCAGAAGCCGAGCACGTAGATGCCGGCGCAGGTGCCCATCGACGCCAGGAACAGCGAGAAGGGCGTCGGCGCGGAGCCTTCCCCGCCGGCCATCGGCGGCTGGTCGGTCTTGATGGTATAGGGACCGTAGTGCGCATCCACCCGCGCACCGCCGGGAAATTCGACGATCAATTCGTTCATGTATGTCCATCCTTGTGGGGAATGATTGCCAATACGTAATCAGATGAGATCGGCGGCAGATAGTTACACCCTCGCGCAACTTTGCTTCACAACATCTTCACACCTTGCACATGAGTCCTTCTTAATTTGCGCGTATGTTTATCTGGCGACGCCAGCGCGTCACCCCACCCAGGAGGACCTGATCTAATGACCACTGCACTGCAAACCGGCAATCTCGGCGCGGTCAAGCCCCGGCGCAAGGGCCTGGCCGCTTTGTTAACCCACCATACCTTTCGCCGCCTGACGCAGCTCGGCGTGTTCCTGTTCATCCTCTTCATCGCTATCCGGCATACGGTCATCGGTGAAGAGGGGGCCATCATCACGGCATCGTGGGAAGCCTACTGCCCGATGGGCGGGCTGGAGTCCCTCTATAAGTTCGTCACCAGCGGCGGCAAGTTCGTCTCGCACGTGCATCTGTCGAACATGATCGTGCTCGCTGCTACGCTGGCCGTCGCGCTCGTCGCGCGCAATGCGTTCTGCGGCTGGCTCTGTCCGCTCGGCTTTATTCAGGAGATGGTCAGCCGTTTCTCTGCCTTCATCCAGAAGCGCGTGCCTGCGGTGCGCCGGGCGGTGAAGACGCTGAAAGCGCGCGGTGCGCGGCTGGCCGTGCTGGACCGCTATCTGCGCTTCCTGAAATACATCGTCCTGATTTGGACGGTCGGCGGCGCGGCGGTCTATGGCTTCATGGTCTTCCGCGATGTGGATCCCTGGGCAGGCCTGTGGAACCTGCTCGAACTCAGCTTCGGCTTCGGAGCCGTGGTATTGCTGATTGTGTTGGTGGCGTCGCTGTTCGTGGAGCGCCCGTGGTGTCGCTACGCGTGCCCGCTCGGTGCAGCGACAGGGCTGGTGAGCCAGCTCAGTCCCTTCTACCTCAAGCGCGAGGCTGCGGCGTGCAAGAACTGCGCCATCTGCACGAAAGCCTGCCCGATGGGGCTGCCCGTCCACACGGCCACGACCATCCGCCACGCAGATTGCGTCGGCTGTCTCGAGTGCGTGGACGAGTGCCCGCGCGAGGGTGCGCTGGAACTCAAGCTGGGCGTGCCGGTATTCGGCAAGTAACGCTAGCATGCCCCTTCCGGGCGTTGCAGCGGCACATCAAAAGGAGCATGACCATGAAAGTGAATCCCTTTGTCTTCGGTGTTCTGATCCTGGTGCTCTTCTTCGGGGTCATCGGCGGCGCAAAGGCCGCGGGCGTCTGGTCGGTGTCGGGCAAGCTCAATGCAGCAGGCGAAAAGGCGCTGCCGACCGGCCAGGATGCCCAGGAAATCAAGGGCTGGATGACGCTGGGGGACGTGTCCCAGGCGTACAACGTTCCGCTGGCCGAGATTCTCGCCGCGTTTGAGTTGCCGGCGGACACGCCTGCCTCGACGCAGCTCAAGTCGCTGGAGAGCGAGCTGTTCTCGGTGAGCAATCTGCGCACGTGGCTCGCGGAGCGCCTCGGCCAATAAACGGATGTGACGCTTCACCGCAGACCCATAACTCGTTCACATCTTCTTCACAGGTGCGCAGTATAGTGAAGTCAAGCCAGCCGATGAAAGGCTGAGCGAATCCAGTACGTAGAACACTCACGGAGGTAAACCCGATGAAACGGTTTTTGATGGCAGCAGTTCTGGTGACGGCGCTGACGGCGCTGCTGGCGAGCACGGCGCTGGCCGGTCCGCCGGCCCCGGGCGCGCAGGGTTACGGCATGGCCCGCGGGGTGCAGGCTCAGGACGGCACGTGCGGTACGTGCACGATGGACGGTGCGGGCCAGATGCGCCGCGGCGGGATGCCGGCGTGGGCCGGGCAGCCTGATGAAGTGGCAACCCTGTTGGGCATGACCGCCGAGGAAATCCAGGCGGAACGGCAGGCGGGCAAGTCGCTGGCGGAGATTGCGGCGAGCAAGGGCGTCAGCACGGACGAGCTGATCAGCACGATCCTGGACGCCAAGAAGGCACA
>DAOUGK010000370.1:0-11009 GCA_034429055.1 Anaerolineae bacterium
CCGTCCAACCCGATGCCAGGCGCGCACAGCAGGTTGTCGTTGTCCATGATGAAGATGTCGGGGTTCCAGTTGGCGACGGCGTGCGCGAAGTTGAGGGTGCCGCCGTAGACGCCGGGCTGCCAGTCAGGCAGGTCCTTCTCCAGGATGAGGGTGCCGGGGCCGACCACGAAAGGCTCTTCGGGCAGGCGCTCTTCGATGGGCGGCAGCGTGCCCGCGGCAACCAACTCAGCCAGCATGGGGGATTCTTTGTACTGACCGGTGGCCGCAGGCATTTCAGCCGCAGGCTCTTCCGCGGCGGGTTCCTCAGCCGCAGGCTCTTCGGCTGCGGGCTCTTCGGCTGCGGGCTCTTCAGCCGCGGGCTCTTCAGCCGCGGGCTCTTCCGCGGCGGGGGCTTCCGCGGCAGGTTCCTCAGCCGCCGGCGCGGGGGCCGGTGCTGGCGTGGCCGCCCCGCCACAAGCGGACAGGAGCAGGGCCAGGATCAGCAGCACGGGGAACGCGAACTTGCGAAACATGGATAGTCCTCCTCGTTGGGGTTTTCTCAGCTTCTGAGAGCGATTGCGGCAGCAATTGAACATGAAA
This sequence comes from Anaerolineae bacterium, assembly GCA_034429055.1. Lineage (GTDB taxonomy): Bacteria > Chloroflexota > Anaerolineae > CG2-30-64-16 > CG2-30-64-16 > MWBF01. The sequence continues at coordinate 580 of DAOUGK010000370.1, forward strand.
GCTTCGTAGTGAAAAAGAGATAAACCTCCTCTCGGCACGCACGACTAAACGAAGCAAGCTTTTTTTGTTGCAAAACACGCCGGAGTTGCGAGTGAGTGTAGTCAGTCACGGCTGCGTGCCGGTTCACCCGTGACACCACCGGGCGCACATCAGGTGGTACATAGTCATCTTCTGCGAGGCAATACAGAACCGGGCAAATTATACGGTTGTTTTGTCCTAATCGTCAAATGTGCTGCGTAAGCCGCAAAACGATTCAAAACGTGCATCCGGTACGGAACTATGTTATACTTCGCATCACAATCGTCTCGGTTTCGCTCTCCCCCTGGCCGGACGCTGCCCATGCGACGGAATCGCTAGACGAAATCATGTGCGCGTGCCTGCCATTGACAGGCCCCACCCGCAGCGGATGAGTCCCTTGGCTGAAGAACCCATTATTATCTGCGACAACCTGATGAAAATCTACAAGGTTGCCAACCTCGAAGTCGTCGCGCTCCAGGGGTTGGACCTGGTTGTGCCGCGGGGTGAGCTGCTCGGCGTCGTCGGCGCCAGCGGCAGCGGCAAGTCCACCCTGATGAATATCCTGGGCGGGCTGGATCGTCCCTCCGCCGGCCGCGTCTGGGTGAACAACCAGAACCTCCTCAAATTCTCCAACAGCGCGCTGCTTAACTATCGCCGCACGCAGGTCGGCTTTGTCTGGCAGCAGTCTGCGCGCAACCTGATCCCGTTTCTCAACGCGCAGGAGAATGTGGAGATGCCCCTGACGCTCGTCGGGGAGGCGCCGCGCACCAAGCGCAAGCGGGCGCGGGAGCTGCTGGCCGCGGTCGGTCTGGCAGAACGGATCCACCACCGCGTGGGGCAGCTCTCCGGCGGCGAGCAGCAGCGCGTCGCCATCGCGGTTGCGCTGGTCCACAACCCCATTCTGCTGCTGGCCGACGAACCGACCGGTGAGGTAGACTCCGCGACCGCCCTCACCATCTACCAGACCTTCCGCGACCTCAATACCACGTACGGCCTGACGACGCTGATTGTCAGCCACGACCCGACTATCGCACGCCACGTGGACCGGGTGGTTGCCATCCGCGACGGCCGGCTGTCCAGCGAAACCATGCGCCAGGAGCCGACCGCGGAGGACCTGTACGGGCCGCGGCCCACCCAGGACACGGAGCCGCCCCCGCCGGTGTTCGAGGAGCTGGTGGTGCTGGATTCGGCGGGCCGGCTGCAGGTCCCGAAGGAATACCTGCAACGGTTCAACATCAAAGGCCGCGCGCGGCTGGAGATGACGGACGAGGGTGTGTTGATCCTGCCGGTCGAGCAGAAGGAGGGCGCGGCGGAGGCTGCACCGGAACCCGCAGCCCTGATCCCGGAAGCCACAGCCCACGGCCTGCGCAGCCGCCTGGGCAGCAGCATCGAGCGCATGAGGAGGAAACGGTAATGCAGACTCAGCTTCGCATCGGCATGATCGGCGTCAGCGGCCGCGGGGGCCTGTGGCGCCACTGGCACCAGCCTGCGGGCCGCTCGGTCATCGCCGGCGGCGCGGACATCAGCGCGGACGCGCTGGAGCAGTTCCGCACGGAACACGGCGGCCAGCCGTTCGTGACCCACGATTACCGCGAGCTGCTGGCCCGGCCCGACATCGACGCCATCGCGGTGACATCGCCCGACTACTGCCACGAAGAACACGCGGTGGCCGCGCTACAGGCGGGCAAGCACGTCTTCTGCGAGAAGCCGCTCGCCATCACCATCGAGGGCTGCGATCACATCCTGCAGACCTGGCGCGCGTCGGGCCGCCGGCTGATGGTCGGCTTCAACATGCGCTACATGAACATCTTCCGCGTGATGAAGGAAATCGTGGAGTCGGGCGCCATCGGGGAAATGAAGGCGGTCTGGGTGCGTCATTTTGTCGGCTTCGGCGGCGACTTCTACTATCATGACTGGCACGCGACGCGCGCCAATGGGACATCACTGCTGCTGCAGAAGGGCTCGCACGACATCGACATGATCCACTGGATCACGGGGGCCTACACCACGCGCACCGCGGCGTTCGGCAGCCTGGACTTCTTCGGCGGCGACCGGCCCAACGACCTGACCTGCCCCGTCTGCCCCGACCGCGACACCTGCACCGAGGTCTCGCACAGCCCTCGCCGCAATCAATGCGTGTTCCGGCAGGAAGTGGACGTGGAAGACAACCAGATGATGATTATGGAGCTGGAGGGGGGTATCAAGGCGTCGTACCTGCAATGCCATTTCACGCCCGACTATCACCGCAATTATACGTTCATCGGCACGCAGGGACGCCTCGAGAACTCCGAGCCGGAGATGAAGGTGTGGCTCAAGACGCGCAAGTCCCGCACCTGGCGCGACCTGGCCGACCGCACGTATGATATCAAGCCCGCAGAGGGCGGTCACGGCGGGGCAGACCCGGTCATCTGCCGCGACTTCGTCGAGATGGTGCTGGACGGGAAGGAGCCGCTCGCGCCGCCCCTCGCGGGGCGCATGAGCGTGGCCGCGGGCGTGTGCGCGGCGCAGTCGCTGCGCAACGGCGGCGCGCCGGTCAACGTGCCCCCTGTGGCAGGCTTCTGGCCGCGGGCCGATTGAAGATTGAAGATTACAGATTGAAGATTAAGAAACGCTTATTCAACAATCTTCAATCTTCAATCTGTAATCTTCAATTCGTCTCACCCCTGGCCGCCGCGCAGGCCGAGCGCCTGGCGGAAGAAGCGCCGATAGAGCGCGGAGCCGATAATCCCCAGCTCCAGCAGGATCATGATCAGTGCGAAGGCCATCGCCATATCGGTGATCTGCGCGCGGGCAATGATGGGAATCAGCGGCGGCCGGACAATCTCCTGCGCGCCCGTGATGCGGAAGAAGGGCGCGAAGAACCGCGACACCTGGCTCCCGATCAGCGCACCCGCGGCTGCGCCGTAGGCCGTCAGGAACAGGTACTCCATCAACACCTGGCCGAGAATCTGGCGGCGCTGCAAGCCGATGGCATAGAGGATCGTGAACCGGTACAGCCGCTCGCTCAACGACGCATAGGTGTTAATCAACAGCCCCGCAAAGGCCATCACCGCCGAGGCCATGAACCCGATGGAGAGCGTGCCGAACACGCCCACCCGCTCGGTCTTGCCCCGCTCCGCAGCAATCAGCCCGACCGTATCGCGACCGCCGACCGGCTCGATGCCCATCCCATCGCGTACGATGCGCAGCACCTCCGCCCCATCGCCATCCGGCTTCATCTTCAACCAGATGCTCTCCGGCACAGGCATCCCGTAGGTGTAGGACAGGTATTCGAGGTTGCCGATCGCCGTCGGATATTCTTCATACACCGTTGGGAAGTAGGTGTACGAGCCGACGATAGTGAACACGGCCTCCATGCTCGTCGTGGATTCCAGCGAGATGGCAATCCGCAACTGGTCGCCCACTTGCAGGTCGCCCGCCTCGAGCACAGCCTCCGGCACGAGAATCGCGTCCTGCTGCTGTGCCAGCAGATTCATCAGCCCGCCCATCGGCTCGTCGGCAAAGTCGCGGCGGAACCACGCCACCTTGGGGAAGGTCAACCGGTCTACCGCGAGGAAGCGCCCCCGCATCTGCCGCCCGCCCGTGAACGAGACGCGCGCCGGGAAGTTGCCCACCGCTGTGCCCGTCTGCACCCCCGGCAGCTTCAAGTATTCCTCGATAGGCAGGAACACCGGCTCCTGGGATGAGCCGGAGCTGCCCTCCGAGATCAGCATGGGCTGGAACGCCACATCCGCGCCCACCTGGTAATACATCCGGTCTTCCAGCCACTTGTCCAGGCTGCCCGCCAGGGAGAAGGTGTAGACGCCCAGCGCCAGACAGACGATGATGAGCAGCAGCGGGTTGATGTACGCCTGGCTCTGCCGGCCAAGCTGCTGGAGGGCCAGGTGCGGCGTGACCCAGGGCACGACGCTCGCCATTCGATCCATCAACCGCAGAATCAGCGGGAACAGCCGCATCGCCAGCAGCGCGGCCACAAGTGTGAACAGCGCAGGCAGCAGAATCAGCAGCGGGTCCTGGTACAGGTCGCTGGGCCGGTCCTTGACAAGCATGGCGAGCGAGCCCTGCTGCGAGAGCAGGCGATAGCCGTAGGCAGCAGGCAGAATCAGCAACAAGTCGAGATAGTAGCGATACCAGAACGGGGTCTTCATCGGCCGCGCCTGCTCGCGTTCTTCCTCGACGTTGCTCTGCCGCGCCGCGCCGGACGCAGCCGCCAGCCGCGTCAACAGCACCACGCCCATCGTCGCGAGCAGCAGGGTCACATTCAGGCCTTCCAGCGAGACGGGCAGCGGCTCGCGCGGGACGAACGTCAGGAAGGACGAGGCATTGCCCATGAAGCGCGCGATGAACACGCCCGCGGCCAGGCCCAACGGCACACCGGCGACGAACAACAGCACCTGCTCCACCAACGTGATGCTGAGCACGCTCGGCACATTCATGCCGCGGCTCACGAGGATGGCGGTCTCGCGACGCTGCCAGCGAGCGATGATCGAAGAGGTCAGGAACAGGAAGTAGAGCAGGAACGCCAGCGCGGGAATGTTGAAGCCGAGCAGCAGGATCGTCAGCGTGCTGCTGCGATTCACGAATTGCTCCAGCGGCTTGATGGGCGAGACGTCGATGCGGATGCCGGGCAAGATGCGATCCAGGGCAATGCGGCTCGTCGTCAGGCCTTCCAAATACTGCCGCGCGTGGCCCGGTTGAATCCTCATCTCATCCAGGCGCACGTGCCAGGAGGCGAAACGCGTGCCGGAGGCGATGCGCGGCTGGATGCGGTCGATGAAGTCCTGCCGGCGCACCAGCAGCCCATCGCTCAAGGACAGCTCGGGGTCGGTGAACCAGAAGGGTTCGTCGGGGTCGATGGGCGTCCAGATGCCCGCGACCCGGATGGGAATGCGCGTCGGATCGGGGAAATGGCTGACCGAATAACGATCACCGACATTGGCGCCGGCCTTCGATGCATAGTGGTCGGGCAACCAGACATCCAGCACATCGCCTGAACGCTCGCCGGTGAACGGTTCCCCCTCGATGGTGATGTGATCCGCCACGTTCTCAAAATGCACCAGGCTGACGCTGCCCATATTGTTGCGCGCGCCGGTCTCCTCCGTCGCCGGATGGAGCATCATGGCGCCGCTCTCGACCTCGACGCCCACATACAGCGGCGGCAGGCCGATCTCCCGCTCCAGCGTCGCGGCGACACGCGGGGCCAGGCTCTCCGTCGTCTCCAACGACAGCGGAATCTCGGACGAGGGGAGGAAGTAGACGCGCATCAGGAACGGGGGCCGCCCGGTCTGCTGCACGAAGCGCACCAGTTCCTGCGAAAGCACCGAACGGTCAACCGCCTGCGCGAAGAAGCCGGCGCTGCTCACCAGGCCGATTGCCAGCGCAATCGAGGCCAGCGCGAGCAGGGTCAACCCCGGGCGATAGAGCAGTCGCTTGAAAGCGAGCACGACGAGACCGGCAAAGAGGAAGACCGGACGGAGGAAACGATTGGACGATGTGTTGCGCGATGCCATAGGCTTGCCTTTACCGCGGCGGGTGCACGCTCAAATACTGCTTGAGGATTTCGAATGTATCACCCAGGATTTCGTATGACTGCCAGCCGGGAGATGCTGCCGCCGCGAAAATCGCGGCCCCCTTCACATAGTCGTCCTGCTGCAGCTGCGCATCATACCAGGCAAGCTGCTCGATGTAATTGCCCGGCGTGTCCGACCCCATGCCCAGCTCATTCCAGTAGCCGCCGAAGTCCATCCAGCCGTAGCCGGGCGGACCGGGCCGGTTGGTGACGAGTCCATCGATGCCGACCTCGGTCAGCAGCAGGGGCAGCATCAGGCCGTTCGGCTCCAGGTAGTTACGGTAGACCTTGCGGTAACGCAACGTCAGCCAGCCCTCCTGCGCCGGGTCCTGGCCCCAGCCGAGCGGGTCCTGCGGCGTGCCGAACTGCATGGTCGGCGCGGAATACTCGTGCAGGCCGAGATAGCCGTCATGCTCCCGTGCGGCCTCGATGGCCGGGCGGAACTGCGGCCACCACTCCAGCGGCGGCATGCCCGTGCCGAAGTTGCCGACGACCGAGCGCACCCCGGCTGCGGCCAGCAGGCGCGTACGGTGCGCCTCGAACTCCCCCAGGCGGGCCATCTGGTCCGGGTCCGAAGGGGTCGGCTCGTTGTACGATTCCCATGCGTCGAAGGTCGCCATGCGCCGGGCCTCGGTCGCAATCGGCAGGAGCTGGTCCGCAAAGGCCTGCGCGGCAGCCTTGGGATCGGTCAACGAGCCCAGGTCGATCTGCGGCAGGTCGATGCGGCCCACAAGGATGGCGTCCGGCCCGTTGTGCTTGATTTCGAGCGCGAAGTTGGAGTCATACTCCATCGTCTTGACCAGCGCGATGTTGCCTGTGCGCAGCAAGTCGAAAATGCGCGGGTCGTTGCGCGTCACGAACAGGCCCAGCTTGGTCGGCGGGCCGGGCGGGAACGGGCTGGCCGTCGGCGTGGGCGTATTGGTCGGCAACGGCGTCGGTGAGGGCGTGGCTGTCAGAGTCGCGGTGCCGGTCGCCGTCGCGGTCGTCGCAAGGGTCGGCGTAGCCGTGGCCGTGCCCGTTGCCGCGGGCGTCAGCGTGCCGGTCGGCTGCAGGGGCGATAGCGCGATGCGCGGGGTGCGGGTCGGCGTCGGCGTCGCGGGCGGCGTGCGGGAGCCACAGCTTGCGGCAAGGGCTGCCGCGCTCGCCCCACCCAGGAGCTTCAGGAAGGCGCGTCGGTTCACGGCTCAGCCCTCCGCCCCCTCGTCCTTCGGCAGAATGACGATCGGGACGCCTTGCGGCTGCCACTCGGTGAACCAGCGCGCGTCCTCCGGCGTGAGCCGGATGCAGCCGCGCGACGCGGGATATGCGCCGAGCGCGCCCATATCCTCGTACACCTTCTCGCCGTCAACCACCCGATAGGGCGCGCCATGTATCAGGATCGTGCCCGCGTCTTCGAACAAATACCAGCCCTCGTCTGCGTAGACGCCGAAGGAATTGAATGTGCCCCAGTATTCGCCCACCAGCCCGTACCAGGCCAGCGTGCGATAGCCGCGCGATTCGTCGCCCGTGCTGACGGGCATGACGCGCAGCGGCTGGCCGGGATCCCAGACAAACATCTGCTGGCTCGCCAGGTCCACCACGATGAAGCGGCGGTCCGGGTCCATGCCGTAGCTCGCCACAACCTCAGCCAGCCAGACGGGCAGCGAATCCGCGTCATCCGGTGGGAGAGTCGCCGCCGGTGTGGCCGTGGGCAAGGGCGTCGCCGTCGGGAAGACAATCGCCAGGTCGACGGCCGCGTGCACGGGCGTCGCGGTCACCGGGCGGGGCGTGCGCGTCGGGGTCGCGGTGGCTTCAACGTCAGTGCGGAGGGCAAACAGGCCGCGGTATAGCGGCGCGGCCAGGCCGCCCCACGCGGCCCACACCGTACCGGCCAACAGGATCATGATCAGCAGGGCTAATGCCAACACCAACGACGTGCGCCGTGAGGCGCGCGAGAAGGCGGGTCGTTTCAAGGTAATATCCGTAACAGGTGAGATAGGAACCGGGCCATCACTTCAGATTGATGCGCTCGAAGGCTTGCAGCGCGGCTTCGAGCTCCTCCTGGCGGACGGCCACGGTCAGGTCTCCGCGGGTGCGCTCCAGCACGCCGCGCAGCACGTCGGTCGAGCGGCGCAGTCCGCCGGTCAGGGCATCGGGGAAGTCCATGGTGACCAGGTGACTGTAGACGTCGTCCATCATGCTGAGGAAGGGTTCGGCCTCGGCGCAGCGGCCCAGCCGCACCAGGTCCAGCACGAAGCGGCGCAGCTCGTTGGCCGCCTCAGCCAGCCCGTTGAGATAGGCCGCCGCGGGCACGTGCAGATCAGCAGGCGACGGAATCTCCCCGCCGCGCACGAAGGCGTATAGCAGGTGAGCCTCAACGACTTCCTTCAGCGCGTCCTGGGTGTAGCCCGCTTCATACATATCATGGTAGTTGACCAGGTCCGCGGACATGACGACGGCCGCGTTGCGCGCGGTCGCGAGCAGTTGCTCCGCTTCGTCCCACTCGTGCCGGTGAATCGCGCGGATGCTCAACGCACAATAGCGGATGAGCTCGCGGCTACGGTTCAGCGTCGCATCGCGCACCTGGTTCTTGGCCGACAATTCGGCCCGGATCTCTTCAATTATCTGGCTGAGTTCAGACAAGCCATGCTCCTCAGAGGCAGCTTTCATTATGTATCCCCGATTATACCCGCGCGCGGCGCGTTAACCAAATATGCCGCGCTGCGGCGTGTTCTTATATGGTACTTTTGGTCGATATGCTACAGATGTGATATGATGGCACGTGGTCCACGGCGCGAACGACGACACTAAGAATCTATCCGAATACTCGTAGCCTAGGGCCTTGTGCCCGTCAGGACGCCCACAAGGGGCTATACTACCCCTTTTTCGGATAGACAGTAAACAGTGCAGCGCGCTTCTCAGCCCTGGCAAACTCCCGTGCAGCGGGGTTAATGAGGTTTGTTGTCCCATGTCACTTCCGTCTGAACTACTGAACCAGATCGGCGTCGTGCTGGAACTGGTCGTGGCGTTCTTTACCGCGACACTGGTCGCGTTCTGGATCGGTTTTGCCGTCTGGACGTTCCGCGATATCCGCTCGCGCACGCGCGACATCTTCGCCTGGCTCCTGGCCGTCATCCTGGTGCTGGCCCTCGGCCCGCTCGGCCTCTTGTTGTACCTGCTCCTGCGGCCCAAGGACACGCTGGCGGCGGTGTATGACCGGCAATTGGAGGAAGAGGCGCTGCTGCGCGAGATCACCGAGCGCCGCGCCTGCCCGAACTGCCAGACCGTCACCGAGCCGGCATGGCTGATCTGCCCGCAGTGCCGCACCGAGCTGCGCCACAACTGCACCGCATGCGGCAAGCCGCTCGAACTCAACTGGATTGCTTGCCCCTACTGCACGACGCCGGTTGCCGAGCCGCAGTATGTGGAAGAGAACCGCTTCCGGCAGCCGGTTGCCGCAGAGCAGCCTGTGGCTGCACGCGAGCCGGCCGCGCAACCCGAGCCGGTGACCGCGCCCGCAACTATAACGAAGTAATCTGATTATGTTGTATAGGGTCGGAGTTTTCCGTCGGAAAACTCCGACCCTATACATTGACTAAACTCCTTCCAGGGTGGAATCCACAGTCGAGACCTTCGAGGTCTGCGAGACCTCGAAGGTCTGCCATGTAGTTTCCACTGTGGAAGCGGTTTAGTCCTACAACCCCTTCTCAGCCCGGCACTCGCGGATCGCATCCACCACCGCATCCAGGTCTTCGCGCGTCAGGTTCGACGCAGACGGCAGGTACAGCCCCCGCCGGCACAGGTCCTCCGCCACCGGATAACGCTCACCCCGGTACTGATCGAAGTAAATCGGCTGGCAGTGCATCGGGATGAAGAACGTGCGCGTCTCGATACCGCGCCGCGCCAGGCTGTGGCGCAGCTCATCGCGCGTCAGCCCGAACTCCGGCTCCAGCAGGATGCCGTACATCCAGAAGACATTGCGCGCCCATTCGGCCTCCGGCGGGGTCACGATGCCCGGAATCTGCCGCAACTGCTGCGTGTAGTATGCCGCGTTCGCCCGCCGCATCTCCACAAAGCGTTCGAGCTGCTCCGTCTGCGCCAGCCCGATGGCGGCCTGCAGGTTGGTCATGCGGTAGTTGTAACCGAGGAACTTATGCCAGAAGTGACGCTCGGTGCTGAACGCATGGTCGCGCAGGTTCCACGCCAGCCGCGCCACATCCTCCCGGTTGGTCGTCACCATGCCGCCTTCGCCGGTGGTGATAATCTTGTTGCCGTAGAAGCTGAAGCTCGCCGCGCCGCCCAGGCTGCCGACCGGCCGCCCCCGGTACTGCGCGCCGTGCGCCTCCGCGGCATCCTCCAGCACGAACAGCCCATATTTGTCGGCCAGCGCGTTGAGCGGGTCCATATCCACCGGATGACCGTAGGTGTGTACCAGCGTGATGGCCTTCGTGCGCGGGGTGATCTTAGCCTCGACCTGCGCCACGTCCATGTTCCAGGTTTGCGGCTCGCTGTCCACCAGCACCGGCCGCGCGCCGAGATAGGTCACTGCGTTGGCCGTCGCAATCATGGTGAACGTGGGAATGATGACCTCGTCGCCGGGCTCCAGCCCCAGGGTCGCCAGCGCGAGGTGCAGCGCCACCGTCCCGTTGGCGCACGCGATGCCATAACGCGTGCCCATCTTCTCTGCGAACAGCGCCTCGAAGCGCCGGATGTAGCTGCCCGCAGAGGAGATCCAGTTCGTCTCTACCGCGTCGGTGATGTACTTCAGTTCGTTGCCGCTCAGGGTCGGCTCGCACACGGGGATGATGGGCCGGCGCGGCTTCACGCCGAACTGCGGGATGGGGTTGACCGCCGCCTGCAGCAC
>DAOUGK010000371.1:0-10974 GCA_034429055.1 Anaerolineae bacterium
TTCGAGCAGTTGCGCCGCTTCCGCCTCAAACCCGTGTTGCACCAGGTAAAGCTGGTCGATGCGTGAGAATTCCACGATGAAGTCGTGCAGCTTGTCCACTGCGCGGCTGTAGTTGCGCACCTTTTCGATGGGCACGAAGTCGCCGTCTTCCATCATCGCCAGGGGCTTCAGGTCGAGCATGGTGCCGAGCACCGTCTGCGCGGAGCCGAGCCGCCCCCACGCTTCGAGGTATTCCAGGCTGTCGGAGAAGAACAGCGCATACATATGCGGAATCATGCCGCGCACGATCTTGACGACCTCAACCTGCGATGCGCCGGCCGCGGCCGCCTTCGCCGCGGCCTCCACGATGAGGCCCAGGCCGATGGACGTAGTCAGCGTGTCCAGCACGATGATGCGCTGGCGGCCCATGAAGCCGGTCGAGGCGCGGCGCACGATTTCACCGGTGTCGTGGAGCGCGCCGGAGCCGTGGATGCAGACCACGCTGTCCGTCACCTGGCCCAGCCGGGTGAAGAGGGCCTGCGCCTGGCTGAGCGCGGGCGCATCGACCGTGACGCTCTTAGGGTCCTGCGCCATCCGGCGCAGCAGCGTCTCGTCGGTTTGATTCACCCGTTCCGGGTAGACCTGGGAGCCGGCCCGCACCATCAGCGGGATGACTTCGATGCCATATTCGGCAATGAGGGCCGCGTCTGGCAGATAGGCGCTGCTGTCGGTAACAATCTTGACCTGTGCCACGATTACTCCGCCGAAATGATGTAATGATAGAACGGCTGTCCGCCCGCAACGACCTCGATTTCCTGCTCGGGATATCGGTCGCGCAGGACTTCCTGTAACGCCAGCGCATCGCCCTCGGTCACGGGCGCGCCGTAGTAGAGCGTGATGACTTCCAGATCGGCCGCGTGCATCTGTTCGAGCAGGGTCGCGGCGACGCTGGCGGCATCGGGGCCGGTGGTGGTCAGCTCGTCGTTGAGCAGGCCGATGACGTCGCCTGCGCGCACCTGGATGCCGTCGAAGGCGGCGTCCTGCACGGCCACCGTCACCTCGCCGGTCTCGACGCTCTTGAGCGCGGCCTGCATGGCGCGCACGTTGGTGTCCAGACCGGCGTGCGGGTTGAGCGATAGCAGCGCGCTGAGGCCCTGCGGCACGCTCTTGCTGGGCACGACGACGACGTTCTTGCCCTCCTGGGCCGCGAGCGCCTGGGCCTGCCCGGCGGCCATCACGATGTTGCCGTTGTTCGGCAGGATGATGACCTCCGCCACCGGCAGCTTCCGCACGCCTTCGAGCAGGTCCTGGGTACTGGGGTTCATCGTCTGGCCGCCGGAGATGACCACGTGCGCGCCCATGCTGCGGAAGACGTCGGCCAGCCCGTCGCCGGGCGCGACGACGACGATGCCCGGGCCTTCGATGGAGCCGGTGAAGGTCTCCTCCGCGGCGACAGCCGGGGACGTCTCCACCTGGAGGGTGTCAAGGGCTGTCTCGAAGCGCGGGGGCAGCGGGTCATAGCCCGCCGGCATTTCCGGAATGGACATATCGTCCATGTTCTCGACCACGACGTCAGTCACGAAGCCGAGGCTGACCGCATAGGTGAGCGCGATGCCGGGGTCGGGCACGTGGACGTGGACCTTGACGAGCTGTTCGTCCCCTTCGACGAGGGGGCAATCGCCCATGGCCGTGATGTGCTCGCGAATCGCGGCAACATCGAGCGGACCCTTGCCCTCGACCAGGAACTGCACATCGAACCCGTAGACCAGCCTGGGCAGCTCGCGCTGGCCTTTCGTCGGTCGCGGGGCGACGGCTGCCGCGGCACGCGCCACCTCTGCGCCGGCAGCCTCGCCGGCAGCCTGAGGGGCCTCCGTCATCTCGCCCAGCAGCCCGCGCTGGATGCCTTCCAGAATGAAGAATAGTCCCTTGCCGCCGCTGTCCACCTTGCCCGCCTGGGCGAGCACGGGCAGCAGTTTGGGCGTGTTGGCGACGGCTTCATCGGCGGCACGCACCGTGCGCGCCAGGACAAAGCGCAGGTCGTCCTCCAGCTGTGCCGCGCTCTCCGCGGCGGCCGCGGCCTCGCGTACGACCGTCAGGATGGTGCCTTCGACGGGGCGGTTGACGCCGCGATAGGCGATGCGGCTGCCCTCGGCCAGCGCCTCCGCAAAGGTGCGGCCGCTGAGCGAGGTCAGGTCGTCCAGGCTGCGCGAGATGCCGCGCAGGATCTGCGACAGGATGACGCCGGAGTTGCCGCGCGCACCCATCAACGCACCGTGCGCCGCGGCCTTGGCGACCGCGCCGACCGTGCGCACCTGTTCATCGGTGATTTCGCGGCACGCTGACCTCATGGTCAGGAGCATGTTCGTGCCGGTGTCGCCATCCGGCACGGGAAACACGTTCAGTGCGTTGACAATCTCGTGGTGGCGCTCCAGCCAGGCCAGGCCGGCATTCAGCAGGTCGCGCCAGCGTACCCCGTCAATCGTCAGGCTGGGTTCCGCGGCCTGTGCCGGGCCAGGGTGGGCTGTCTCCCGTGCAGGCTGGTTGCTCGCCCCGGGGGTCTCTGTTGCCGTCAACGTACTACTCCTCGGCTGAAAATATCGTGGCTACTATCCCGCCACGAGGTCATGATGCGTAGCGCAGGGCCTTGTGCCCGTCCTCACGCCCACAAGGGGCTACACTACGGTCCTCCCGATCAAGAGGGGCGGGGTGCTATGCATTGTCGCTCAGCATACGCAAGCCCTGGACATGCACGTTCACTTCGGCCACCGGGATGCCGAGGGCCTGCTCCAGTGCATACTTGACGCCGTGCTTGACCCCGTGCGCCACTTCGGAGATGCGCGTGCCATACTGCACGACGACGTACAGGTCCACGACGATTTGCCCGTCGCGCACCTGTACATCGACGCCGCGGCCCCAGCGTTCCGGCTGGAAGCGATCGGCGATCCCGTCGAGCAGGTTCTTGCTGGCCATGCCGACCACCCCATAACAACGTAACACGGCATCGCCCGCAATGGTCGCGATGGCCTGGGGTGAAATCTCGATCCGGCCCTGCTTCTTGTCGTCCGTCATGCCGTCTCCTTTCTGCCCGCCTGCGAAAAGAGGCGCGTCCTTAAGTAACCGTGTGGGCGCGCTCCGCATCTGAGGATGCGGGGCGCGCCGTCCGCATTTGAGAGTGCGGACTCCTCCTGGCAAACCGCTGCCGGTGCAAAAACACAGACAGCGCTTTTGCAATCAGCGCAGCCATGTGGTATGATAGACGTTACTGTGGCCGGGCCCCCGTGTGGCTCGGTCATAACTTGTCTGACTCAGAGCATTCACGAGGGAGATCGTCCGATGGCTAAGTGTGAAGTCTGCGGCAAGGGGCCACAGTTTGGACACAACGTCAGCCACTCCATGCGCCATACCAAGCGCCGCTGGAATCCAAATGTGCAGCGCATGCGTCTGTCGGTGAACGGCCGGGAGCAGCGCGTGTATGTCTGTGCCAAGTGCATCAAGACGATGCAGAAGGCTGACTGATTCGCTCCTACGCACCGAGCATGCGGCCGGCGTTTCAACCTTGGGTTCGCTCTGCGAACCACGTTGACCCACGCCGGCTGTTTGCTTTTAATGAGCCCTGTTGTCGTAGGGGCGGGCCTACGTGCCCGCCCGCTGCAGGGCCGGCACACAGGCCGGCCCCTACGTATCCGTCGTGTAACGTGCCGGTTCGTCAGACGGCCGCCGCGCGCAACGCCGCGATGCCTTCCTTGACGCCGTCCGGGTGGCCGAAGATGGCCGTGCCGGCCACGAATACGTTGGCGCCTGCTGCAGCGACCTCTGCGATCGTGGTGCGGTCGATGCCGCCGTCCACCTCGATATCGATCTCGCGGCCTGTGTCGCGAATCATCGCTGCCAGCCGGCTGATCTTGGCCGTCATGGTGGGGATATACCGCTGACCGCCGAAGCCCGGATTGACCGTCATCACCAACACCTGGCTCACGTAGGGCAGGATCTCGCGCAGCGTCTCCAGGCTGGTGGCGGGATTGAGCGTCACGCCGGGGCGTACGCCCAACTCGCGAATCTGCTGGACGGTGCGGTGCAGGTGGGGGCAGGTCTCGACGTGGACCGTCAGGATGCCCGCGCCGGCGCGCGCGAAGTCGGCCAGGTAGCGTTCCGGGGCCTCGATCATCAGGTGTACGTCCAGCGGCAGCCGGGTCACTTTGCGGAGCGCCGCGACGACCGGCGGCCCAATGGTGATGTTGGGGACGAAGTGCCCGTCCATGACGTCAACGTGGATGTAATCGGCCCCCCCGGTCTCCGCAGCCCGCACGGCCGTGCCCAGGCTGGCGAAATCGGCGGCCAAGATGGACGGCGCAATCTTAAGCAACTGAACCTCCCCCTCAGTCCACGACAGGCAAACTCACACAACGAAGCCGAACGCGCGTGGTCCGGCTCAACATGCACTCTATGATACACCGGAACGGGCAAAACGCCAAAGGATGGAGCAGGAAGTCCCAAGTCGTTGCAACCTTTTGGCGGCGGCGTGCGTATAGCAGGATAAGAACACCACCGGCGCAGCCGCGTCCGGTACGTCAGTATGGCAGACCAGATGGAGGAACGCATGTCTGAGGAACCGAAGGTCGATCGCAACATTGCCGACGAGTTGGGCAAGCTGGGCCAGCAGGTGGCGAACGCAGCCAAGGCCGTGTGGGAGAGCGAGGAGCGCCGCAAGCTGCAAGCCGAGCTCACGCGCGGGGTCGAGAAGTTCAGCCAGGAGTTGAGCGCGACGCTCGACAAAGCCGCCGAGAGCGAAGAAGCGAAGGCGCTGCGCGTCAAGGCCGAGAAGGTGGTCGAGGAAGTGCGCGAGGCGGACGTGATCGATGAAATCCGCAAGGGCATCCTTTCCGGCCTCGAGGTGCTGAACCGCGAGCTGGGCAAGCTGGTCGAGAAGCTCGACATCACGCCCGATGCGCCGTCAACGATCGAGCACGCCGGGGAGCAGGTGGCCGAGGCCGCGGCCGAGACCGTCGCGCACGTCACTGAGACCGCTGCGGACGCGGTCGAGGACGTCGTCGAGCCGAAGACCGAATAACTCCCGCTCATCCGGCAAGGTTTCCGGGCTTGCAGGGTCAGGCGCCTGATCCTGCAAGTCCGTTTGCGCGTCTGCGGCAGGCAGGCGTGCCTCTGAGAGGCCCTCGTACTGCGTGCTGAAGAAGTTCCACGATGCGCGCGCCAGCGTCTGCATGGTCGGGTTGGAGTAGTGCCACTCCAGCCAGGTGGGCCGGTATAGGAACACGGCCAGAACGTACGGCCCCGCGGGACTCCAGATGGCCGCCACATCCCCGTGCGTGTCGGGCACGTACCCGTGTTTGTGTACCGCTTTTGTCCCCGGCGGCAGCCCGCCCACCAATAATTCCGTCATCTCGTTCAAAGACATGAAATCGAGCGCCTGCCGGCACTCGGCCTGGGTGATGGCATCGCCATACGCGGCAATCAGCGAGCCGCCGCCGTCGCTGCACGCGACGAGCATCTGCAAGGCGGAGCCGATGTCGCGCGGGGTGGTCTGCATATAGGGGTCGGGCTGCGTGTTGATGTCGGTGCGGCTGTTGGCCTCCGTGACGATGTGCGGCGCGACGGCCAACTGGCGGTCGTAGGGCGTCGCCATGAAGGTGTTCGGCATGCCCAGCGCCTTGAAGGACTCGTTCATCACCCGCACGCCTGCGTTCCAGTCATCGTCACCGATGATGCCGAGCATCAGGTTGGCCGTGAAGTTGCCGCTGTGCATCATCGTCTCGGTCATGATCTTGGTCGTCTCGATGCCGGGCGGATGGTTCAACTTCCGGAAAACCTGCGTCATGATGGGAATCTTGAGGGTGCTGGTGCCTGCGTATGCAACGTCGGCGTTGATGGCGATCTCTTCACCCGTGGGGAGGAAGTGCAGATAGACGCTGCCGATGCCGGGGAATTCCTCGAGGACCTCTTCGAGCAGTCCGCCGAGCGCCTTGACATCCATCGGCGGCGCGGGGGATTCTGCGACGGGCAGGTGTACTGTCCGGTCGGCGGGGTTCGCCAGCGCGGCGACGATGAGGTCGCGCGCCGCGGCCCGATCCATCGCGGTGCCGGGCTTGCCGGGGGCCAGCGTGAGGGATTCCAGCAGCGGCTCCGGCATGCCGGGCGGCCGGTCGTGCTCCGCGGCCACCTCGTCCAGCCAGGCGTCCAGCGCGGCCTCGTCCAGCGTGTAGCGCAGCGCGACGTTGTCCGTCCGGATGGGCCGCTCCAGCGAGAGTTCGACGAGATAGCGCAGCAGCCGGTCTCCCGTGTCGTAGGTCGCGGCCTCGGCCAGCATACCGTCCACGTCCACCCGGAAGCCGACGCGCACCGGCCGCAGGAGCACGCGCTTGTCGCCGTACCAGGCCGCGACCGGCTCATCCAGCCCGCGCTGTAAGGCCGCCGCGACATCGGCCTGCGTCGCGCCGTTGACCTCCAGCCCGCCGAAGCGCACCCATGCGGGGACGACCCCCGCGCTCTGCCGGTAGCGCAGATAAGGCATGGCGAGTAGCGTGGCCGCGATGGCTGCGAGGACGAGCAGGATGAGGAGGAGCTTGCGCATGGTCAGCCCGCCGCCGGTCACTCCCACTCGATGGTCGCAGGCGGCTTGGAGCTCACATCGTAGACGACCCGGTTGACGCCGGACACTTCGTTGACGATCCGGTTGCTGATGCGGGCCAGCAGCTCGTACGGCAGCCGCGCCCAGTCGGCGGTCATGAAGTC
Organism: Anaerolineae bacterium; assembly: GCA_034429055.1. Lineage (GTDB taxonomy): Bacteria > Chloroflexota > Anaerolineae > CG2-30-64-16 > CG2-30-64-16 > MWBF01. Next base: position 6,727 of record DAOUGK010000371.1, read on the forward strand.
GTCCGTCGTCACGGCGCGCAGCGCGATGGTGTCGGCATAGGTGCGGCCGTCGCCCATGACGCCGACCGAGCGAACCGGCAGCAGCACGGCAAACGCCTGCGAGACCGCGCGATACAGCCCCGCGCCGCGCAGTTCTTCGAGGAAGATGGCGTCCGCGGCGCGCAGCGTCTCCAGCCGTTCCCAGGTCACCTCGCCGATGATGCGGATGGCAAGGCCGGGGCCGGGGAAGGGGTGGCGCCAGACGATCTCTTCCGGCAGGCCGAGCGCCTGGCCGACCAGACGCACCTCGTCCTTGAACAGGCTGCGCAGCGGCTCGATGAGCCGGAATTGCATGTCCTCGGGCAGGCCGCCGACGTTGTGATGCGTCTTGATGGTGCGCGCGGTGCCCTGCTCCGTGCGGCTGGCCGACTCGATGACGTCCGGGTAGAGCGTGCCCTGCGCGAGGAAGAGGGCCGGGACGCCGCCGGCAGGGCCGCCGCTCGCGGCCACAGCCTGCTCTTCCGCGGCCTCGAATGTGCGCACGAAGCGCGCGCCGATGCGCTTGCGCTTGAGCTCCGGGTCGGTCACGCCCGCGAGGTCCGACAGGAACTCTTCCGCCGCATTGACGGCCAGCAGCCGCATCCCCTGGTGGCGCTGGAAGGTCTCGACGACCTGCGCGGCCTCGCCCTGGCGCAGCAGCCCGTGATCCACGAAGACGCACGTCAGCCGGTCGCCGACCGCGCGGTGGACCAACGTGGCCGCGACGGCGGAATCCACGCCGCCGCTCAGCCCGCAGATGACGCTGCCGTCCGCGACTTCGCGCTGGATGGCCGCGACGGTCTCCTGGATGAAGTTGGCGGGGGTCCAGTCGGGCCGGCAGCCGCAGATGTCCAGCACGAAGTTGCCGAGCAGCTCCCGGCCCTGGGCCGTGTGCTGCACCTCCGGGTGGAACTGGACGCCGAAGATGCCCCGGCTGACATCGCCCATCGCGGCGACGGAGGAAGCCGTCACGGCCAGCGGCGCAAATGTCGGCGGCAGGTCCACCACGTGGTCGCCGTGGCTCATCCAGACGGCCAGCTCGCCGGGCAGCCCCTGGAAGAGGGGCGCGGTCTCATCCACCACGGTCAGCGTCGCGTGGCCGTACTCGCGGCGCGCCGCCGGGTCGACCCGGCCGCCGAGGTTAAGGGCCAGGAGCTGCATCCCGTAGCAGATGCCGAGGACCGGCACGCCGGCGGCCAGCACGCTCTCCGGCAGGCGCGGCGCGGCCACGTCGTAGACACTGTTCGGCCCACCCGAGAGGATGTAACCCTTCGGCTGTAGCTCGGCGCAGCGCGCGGCTGCGCGATCCCAGGGGATCAGCTCGCAGTAGACGTGCAACTCGCGCACGCGGCGGGCGATGAGTTGGGCGGTCTGCGAGCCGTAGTCCAGAATGGCGATGGTGTCGTGGGGCATGGTGTGTCTGTCAGTCTTTCAGTTGTTAGTGGCTTTCCGAAAATCCGCTCCGGCCGGTCTCGGCTGTGGCTTCGCCACAGCGCATCGTGCCGGGGCTCGGTCGGAGACCGGCCCCAGCAGTTTTGGGTCGGCACTTCAGTCTTCTAGCGTAATGCGGCCGTTGTCCATGCTGGTGATGACGGCCAGCGTCTCGATGGGTACATCCAGGTCGGCGAGCAGCCCGCGGCCGCCCTCGAAGCGCTTCTCGATCACCGCGCCGATGGCCACCAACTGTGCGCCCGACCGCTGCACCAGGTTGACCAGCGCGCGGATGGTCTCCCCGCGCGCGAGGAAGTCATCGATGACGAGGACATGATCCCGCGGCCCCAGGAACTCCGGCGAGATCATCAATTCGGTCATCACGCCCTTGGTGTGTGACGGCGCAGACTCGCGCATGGTGTTCGGATGCATCGTCACGGGCTTGCTCTTGCGCGCATAGACGACCGGGATGCCGAGCGCGAGGCCCGTCGTCAGGGCGGGGGCGATGCCGCTGATTTCGGCGGTCACAATCTTGTTGGCGCCGAGGTGGGCGAAGCGCGCGGCGAGTGCGCCGCCGACCGCCAGCATGAGCGCCGGGTCGACCTGGTGGTTGATGAAGCTGTCGACCTTAAGGATGCCGTGGCCCAGGTTGACGGCCTCGCGACGGATTCGGTCCTTGAGTAATTCCATAGGATAATGCCTCCTAGCGAGCTACGTTGATTCTAAAACGTTATGCACAAAACGCCAAGATTCCGGCGATAAAGAGGCACGTTCCTGGAGCACCCTGAGCGGAGGGCGTCGGGACAGGCGAAGCCTGGCTGAGACGCACGCAGTCGAAGGGGCGCTCCAGTGAGTCGGGCCTGCATCCTTCGACTGCGTGCGTTGCGGAGCAACGCCCTCCGCTCAGGATGCCTTCGCTGGCACCTGTATTCCGAGAGCGAGACCAATGCCTGACGCGACTTCTGCCATCCACTACCCCCGGCGCCGCGTCCAGCGGACGCTGGCGCGCGGGCTGGGCCGCGCGCTGCTGGCGCTCGGCGCGCGCGTCCACATCGAGGGCCGCGAGAACTTCCCGCGGCGCGGGCCGCTGATCGTCGTCGGCAACCATGTGGCCGTCATGGAAGCGGTGCTGATGGTCGTGCTGACGCCCTGGCAGGTCGAGCTGATCGGCTCGGTGGACGTGCCGCACGAACGCTCCAGCGACCTCATCATGCGCTTCTACGGCTTCATCCCCGTCCGCCGGGGGAGCTACGACCGGGCCGCGCTGACGGCGGGGCTGGACGTGCTCCGGCAGGGCGGCATCCTCGGCATTTTCCCGGAGGGCGGCCACTGGGAGGCGGGCGCGATGCGCGGGCAGACGGGCGTGGCGTGGCTGAGCCAGAAGTCGGGCGCACCGGTGCTGCCCATCGGGTTTAGCGGCATGTACGGCGCGCTGGCCGCAGTGCTGCACGGCAAGCGGCCGCGCATGGGCATGACCGTGGGCCGGCCCCTGCCCGCCGCGCGGGCCGATGCGCCGGGCGGCAAGGCGTATCTGGAATCCTACGCCGCGGAGGTCGTTGCGGCGGTCAGGGCGCTGCTGCCGCCGGAGGAGGTGTCGCACGGCCCGGTCATCACGGACGAACGGCTCAGCCTGGAGACACTCGCCTGCGACGACACGGGCGCTGCCGCGGCGATCCCCGAGGCCCTGGCGATCCGCCACGGGCCGGCGCTGGCGAAGTTCCTGCACCGGCCGGTGCTGCTGAAGATCTTCCGGCAGAACCTGCACCTGGACGCGGTTGCGCCGCTCCAGCGGCTGCACGTCGAGCGCGACCCGCAGGCGATCGCGCAGGCGGTCGAGCCGATCCTGGCCTACCTGAAGGACGACAACCCCTACCTGCTGGCATACCGTTTCGGGCCGGAAGAGGGGGAGGCGATGCGCCTCGGGCTGGCGGAGCTGCACACGCTGGCGAATTGGGCGGCGGAGGCCGGCTATCGCCTTGAAGTGCGGCCGGTCCGGAGGTACACGCTGGACGGGGCGGAAGTCGTGCAGGTGGAGCAGGAGGGGTTCGAGCGGTGGCGTTGAAGCTCATGATGCTCACGCAAAGACGCGAACGACAAGGCGTAGCGTAGGGCCTTGTGCCCGTCAGGACGCCCACGAGGGGCTATACTACAATCCTCAAAATCAGCGGCGCCAGTGGATCTCCTGCCTTGACCAGTTCCTCAGCCGCCAGGCCCAGCCCACGGGATACCCCAGCATCTTCGCGACATCGCCCACGCCGCGAATGACCGGGACGAGCAGTGCGGCGTGGACGCGCTGGCCGGACGTAAGTTGCGGCAGGTAGGCACGCAGGCGGCGATACGGCGTGCGGCAGTAGGCGATGACCCCGCCCAGCAGCGCAAGCAGCCACAGCGGGTTGTGGCGGGCTGCCAGCGCCAGCAGGCCGGGCAGGCCCAAGAGATAAGTCCCATAGCGGATGGCATGGCGCTTGCGCCAGAGGTCGGCCTTGCCGTCGCCCCGCGCATAGCGGTAGTACTGCCGGAAGAATGAGCGCAGGGACCCCCGCGGCCGGAAATGGACGAGCGCGGCGGGCGCCCAGCCGAATCCCCCGGTCACCTCAGCCGCGCGGAAGTCGAATACGAGGTCCTCGCAGTAGTCGAGCCACTCCGGGTAGCCGCCCGCCTCCGCCCACGCCGCCTTCGTGAACGCCACCGACCGGCTGGACGGGAGGAACGTGGCCGGGTCGATCTCTTCGAGCGTCGGCAGCACGGTCGCGCCCATCGCCATCTCGAACGGCGTCGCGACATCGGGCAGGAAGAAGC
>DAOUGK010000372.1:0-5659 GCA_034429055.1 Anaerolineae bacterium
TTTGAGATCTTGCTGGCAAGATCCGGGCCGTTAGGGTAGGTAATATCGAACTTCTCCAGGTAGCGCTTGGCAGCGGGGTCCTGATCCAGGTAATCCACGCCGACGAAGACGATGCCCTGATCCTTATATTCGCGCCAGGCCGCCTCGAGCGCAGCCGCTTCTTCCTCGCACGGCTTGCACCAGCTTGCCCAGAAGTTCAGGACGACGCCCTGGCCGCGCAGGTCGGATAGATTGAGCGTCTCGCCGGACCAGCCGCCGGTGTACTCGTCGAACAGCGTCAGCGCCAGATCGGGCGCGGGCTCGTCGCACAGCGCCTTCTGCGGCGGCTTGATGAGCATCATCGCCAGCAGTCCGCCGATGAACAGGATGCCGATGCCCATGACAATGGCGAACACCGGAAGGCGCCGGGTTGGGGGTGTCGTTGGTTCGTTGGGTGTCATCGTTGTCCGTCAGTCTGTTTGTTCGAGATCGCGCTCTACGCGCTTCAGGTAGTCGTCGTCAGACACCGGCGCCGGCGGGGCGCCGGCCGGTCCGCCGGCAGCGGGTGCAACCTGTCGCTTGCGCCACACCATCACGAGGTAGACCAGCCAGCCCAATCCGACGACGGCTGCCAGAATGGGGAAAACCCACGCCACCAGGTTGAACCCTTCACGAGACGGCTGGCCCAGCACGACATCGCCGTACTGAGTGACGAAGTAGGCTTTGATCTGCTCCTTGCTCTCCCCGGCCATCAGCTTCTCGGAAATGACTTCGCGCATCTGGATGCAGGCCTGTAGGTCGCAGTTATCCAGGCGCACGCCATTACACAGCGGGCACCACAGATCGCGCGCCACTTCGTTGATCTCATTGGGGGTCGGCGTCTGTGCCAGCCCGAGGGAAGTCGTCATAAGAAAAACAGTGATTGCCAGAATGACTACATGAAGAAGCAGTCGATTGCGCATTATGAGTCCTTTGGCAGGCGTCGCGGCGTGCCACATTGGGAGCAGAAGCGATCGGCCGCCTCCAGGACGTGGCCGCACTGTGTGCAGTATACCACGCTTTGACCGGCTGGCGCTGAGGTCGCCGCACGAACGGTCGGGCGAGCGGCCGTGGTGGCACGCGGAGGTGCCGCCGCGCGTGCCGGTGTCGAGGCGCTGCGCTTGCTGTTTGCGGGTCTATCTTTTGCTACACGAGACGCCTGCGTGCGTCGTTGTATCAGGAGCCAGTAGGTTAGCACCGCTACAAGGGCCGTCACGCCGATGCCAATGAGCACATAGGGCAGCCAGCTCCGTGCAGAGACGCTCGCCGGTGTTCCCGCAACGGTGCCGGCTGTGCTGCCTGTAACAGCAAGCTGGGGGCTTGACGGATTGGAGTCCGTTTTCGTATAGCGAATTTGGATATCTACCGGCGTTTCCGCAGGCACGTTAGTAAGTGCCAGCGTGTGATAGGTCAGCCCATCCGTCCCGCGTGAAGTGCTTTGCGCCGCCGGAGTCAGGCTGAAGTCGGTCGAGCGGGCAGGCTGTTGCACGATGATTTCGAGCACATCCGCAGCATAACCCGGATCAAAGCTGAAATTGATTTCACGCTGAGCGCCCGTGTCCCGCCGGTCAACATAGTATTCATAGTGAAAAGTCGGGACGGGTACTTCGTAGGTCAGCTGACCGTCCGTAAGGGTGTATTCCCGCATGAGCAGGGTGCCGGATGCGTCGCGGTAGGTCGCCTGAATATTGCGTGCGCCTGCCGCGATAGGAAAGGCAATAGTTTGCGGGAATGATCCGCTCTGGGCAAACTCACCGGCGAAGATGACCAGAAGGCCTGGGTCGTCGAATTCAGGCCACAGGCGCAGCGACCCCTGTGCAATGGTCAGGGGTGCGCCCTGCGCTGAAGCGAACGAAGCCGACAGGAAGATGAGCAAGGCGATCGCGACCGTTGCGCGCAGTGTGATATGGGCTCGGTGATATCGTGGCTTAATCAAGCAGTAACTCCGATGGCCGGTAGACGTCATCACCAGTGTGAGCTAGGAAACACCGGTGTTGATCGCATTGGCAAGGGAGTATATCACAGCATCTTCTTTTCGCAAAGGACAAGGGGGTTATTCTAGTGACTTTGCGCACAGACAAGGGTCACACAGTTATGCGGCAGCGTTAACCGACAAATAATACCGCATCGAAAGCGGCCTTTGCGCGGTTGACAGAATTAGGCGGGTCAGTTATAAATGAACACAATAATGGTACGCCAGCCAGCAACCATCATTCCCTTTTTAGAGGTGGCCGGCGTGCTCCGCTACCAGCAAGGCGGATGGATCGGTGACCTCTGATAGCCCTGAATAGCATTGAAGGAGCGGACTATGTATTCGTCATTGTCTCGTCGATTACTCATGGTTTTGTTCGCCGTGCTCTTGGCCGGCGGCGCGCTGGTAGCTCTTCCTCAGACCAGTGCGGCAGCTCCTGAACCGGCGCCGTCAGCGGATGGGTACGTGGTGAAGGCGGGTGATACGCTCAATGCGATTGCTGCGCGCTACGGTGTCTCCACCTCGGCTCTCGCTCGCGCCAACGGCATCCGCAACATCAACCGCATCTACGTCGGCCAGCGGCTCGTCATTCCAGGACGTAGCGGTGCGACTGCGCCGGCAACCGGCAGTTCCGGTTCCCCGGCAACCGCCACCGGGGGCGTGTATATCGTGCAACGCGGCGACACGCTGAGCCGCATTGCTGCCCGTTATGGCACGACAGTCCAGGCGCTGATGTCCATTAACAACATCGCCAACCCCGATCGCATCTGGGTCGGCCAACGCATCGCCATCGCCAAGGGGGCTGCCGGGTCGCCCGCGACCACAAAGCCCTCGACCTCCACCGGAGCGATGGCTGGCCGCTGGATCGATGTGAACCTGAGCCAGCAGCGGCTGACCGCTTACCAGGGCAACACCCCGGTCTTCAGCACGCTTATCAGCGGCGGGCTGCCGCGCACGCCGACCGTCGTGGGGCGCTTCCGCATCCAGACGAAGCTCACCTCTACGCGGATGCGCGGTCCCGGCTATGACCTGCCGGGCGTGCCGTACACCATGTACTTCTATAAGGGCTACGCCATTCACGGCACATACTGGCACAACAACTTCGGCCGGCCCATGAGCCACGGCTGCGTCAACATGCGCACGCCCGATGCTGCCTGGCTGTTCAACTGGGCCAGCGTCGGCACGCTGGTTGTGACACACTACTAATACGCCCCTATCGGGTCGGGCCTGGGATCGGCGAGACATCGCTGATCCACAAAAGAAACCGGGTTTCTGTCAGAAACCCGGTTTCTTTTGTGTGGTTGCCTCTTTTCCACACCCCCTGCAAGACCACAAGACCTTAACCCCATCTTCATCAAATCTTTATCTGGGTGTGTTATAATAGATTCCTGTGCCATTTGAGCCTTTGCATAGAAAGAGCCTATGAATCGAAGACCGACAGGTAACTATCGGCCGGCCGGCAATCGTCCAGCGCCGTCCAGACGTACGAACCGCCCTGCGCCGCGACCGGCGCGGCCATCCCACGTCGCCCGCCGCGAGTCGCGCGGGCCTGTGCCGGCCTTGGGACTCGTGGCCCTGGTCCTGCTGTTGACCGCCGGCAGCATCATCGTCTGGCAGGTGCGTCGCGCCGATGGGGCAGAACAGGCCGCGGCGCGGGCTATTGCGGCTGTTGAGACCGCACAGGCCGCGCCGACGGCCACGGCCACCCTCTTCCCAACGCCGACGAGAGAGCTAGCCGTCAGTGGCTCCGTGCCGGGCGGGGCAGCGAGCGCCGCCACGCCTGCCGAGGATCGCGCAGCGTTGGGCGATTCAACGAGCCTGGCAGCCACCACCCCGTCAGCCGCATCTACAGAGGCTTCGCAACGTTTGTCTACACAGGAAGCAACGCCGGCGCAGCCGCCTGCCGCAACACTGGCCGCGCCATCGGACAGCGCGCCCGAGGGCGGCCCGGATCTCGCTGCGCTGGCCCTGCGTATGCTGGAACTGGTCAACGCGGATCGCGCCGCGGCGGGTCTCGCGCCGGTCGCCTGGGATCCGCTCGCCGCGCAGGCGGGCCAGGAACACTCGGAGGAGATGGCCGATCTGGGCTATATGAGCCACTGGAATCTCGACGGTTATGGGCCGGAGCACCGGTATAGCTTTGCGGGTGGGCTGGACTTTGCCCAGGAGAATGTCTACCGGCTGGTGCATCGCTGGGCCGATGGCTCAGGCGCGCCCATCGAGGACTGGGAGAAGGTGCTGGCCGATGCGCAGGCCGCATTGATGGACAGCCCCGGCCACCGGGCCAACATCCTGGCCCCCGAGCATACCCATCTCGGCGTGGGCCTCGCATATCGCGCGGACACCGGCACGGTCAGCCTGACGCAGGAGTTCATCAACCGCTACGTGCAGGCCGAGCCGCTGCCGCGGCGCGCCCGGCCCGGCGACCGGATCATCCTGCGCGGTGCGCTCCTGCCCGGCAGCACGGACCCGCTGGTCAACGTCGCCTACGAGCCGTTTCCCGCGCCGATGACGCTGGACGCGCTCAACCAGACCGGAACCTACACCCCGGCCGCGCAGCACCTCGCCGTGCCGCCGGTGCAGGTGGATGCGGATGGCCGCTTCGTGTCGGAGTATACGCTGGACGCGGGGGCCGCGCCCGGGCTCTACCATGTCCTGGTGTGGGTGGCGACTGCCGTGGCTGAGGAACGCGTGCCCGCGCTGGATGCCGTCATCGAGGTGCAGCCGTAGATGAAGTCACGTACTTTCGGGCTGCCCCTGCTGCTGGCGCTCGTCCTCCTGGGGAGCGCGCCGGTCTATGGAGCTGACTTCTCGCTCCGGGCCGCGGCTCCGGACTCCCAGGCTGCGGGGCCGGTCGTCCAGACGGCGCGCCAGCCGCTCGACATCATGCTCGTCATCGACAACTCGTGCAGCATGTTCCCGGCTGACCGGCGCATCCCCGGCTGCGAGGTATGGGGCAACGACCCCGACTTCCTGCGCATCACGGGCGCATCGCTCTTCATCGCGCGCCTGGGCTTTGCGCAGCCGGACGCCGCCGACTACCAGGTGGGCGTCGTCAGCCTGGGCGAGGACCCGCCGGTGCTGGTCAGCCCGCTGCAGTCGCTCGCGACCGGCCGCGATGCGCTCGCGGCGGCCATCAGCGACCCGCAGCCCGCGCTGGCAACCCAGCTCCTGCCCGCGCTGGAGCTGGCCTACCGCGAGCTGCGCGAATCGCCGCAGCGCCGGCCTGGCAACTCCCCGGCCATCGTGCTGCTCACCGACGGCGCGCCCTATCCGGCAGAAGGCCAGGGCAATGCGGAGATCGAACAGTTTGTGACAACCTATCCGGATGTCCCGCTGTTTGTCATCCTGCTGCAGAACCCAGAGCAGGCCAACGTCAACTACGAACGCTACGTCAGCTTCTGGCAGGAGATGGAGCTGCGCCACAGCTACATTCAATCCTATCCTGTGGGCAGCACTGCCGAAATCGAGGCCACCTACGACGAGATCGTCGCGCGGCTGGAGAACAGCGTGGCGCGGCCGCCTGTCGCATTGACGCCCGGACAGACCGTCGAGGTGTTCGTCAGCCGCTATGTGCAGCGCATGGTGCTGACCTTCACGCGCGAGCGCGGCACGCCTCCCGCGAACATCTCGATCGTGGACCCGGCCGGCGCGGCCGTCGCGGACGGC
>DAOUGK010000373.1:0-7934 GCA_034429055.1 Anaerolineae bacterium
TCCAGGTTCAGCGGCGCCTGACCCTCGTTGGTGAAGACTGTCTGCACTGTGAGTGCACCGTCGCCCGCGCGATAGACCAGGCGGTGCTCGCACGCATAGCCCCGGTCCGACCGCAGCGTGGTGACGACCTCGGTCTGACCTGCGCCCTCCAACACTTCCTGTCCGGCGTACCGCAGGCTCGCCACCGTCTCGCTGTTGCGCAGCGTGAGGCCCTGGCTGTAGCCGCTGACCGCGTCGCCCGCCAGCTTGGCCTGCACGAGCGGCTCGACGTGCCAGGCGCGGCCGGGCGGCGTCCCCCTGGGCAGCAGACGCGCCTCGTGCGTGTCCAGCAGCTCGCGGCGCGCGACGAGGCCATCCGCCATATCAGCCGGATAGATGCGCAGCCCGACGGCCTGGGACTCCGTTGCCAGCAGGTACTCGGCGCAGATATCACCGAACCGGAACTGCGAGAGCGTAATGGCATAAGGAGAGGACATAGAGGTTGGCTCCTTTCGTTAACGGCAGTGTGCGGCGGCGCCAGCCACCGCACACTGCTGCATTATACCACCGCCAGCACATGCGTCGTCGCCCGACCCGGGCAGAGGGCAGCGCGGCCATCGCGAATACGCGAATCCGCCTGCGGGCGCGATCGAATACGCGAATGGCGCGCGCCGCGGCGGCTGGATTCGTGTATTCGCCGGTCGATTCGTGTATTCGTTGATGGCCCCGGCCCTTCCCACATCCCTTTATCAGCCAAATGTCAGCCGCTTGTCTCGCTGCGCGACCGGCAGCGGGCAAATTGCGTAGTATAATGCAGCCGTGCGGAGTTTTTTGATGCACCCGCGTGTCATTCATTTCCGGGCCGGTCCCTGGTCAGGGCCACGCCCGGCACGTCACCCTGGAGAAGATCATGAATCAACCCACTGTCACGTTGTCAGGCCTCCGCAAGAGCTTCGGCTCCGTCCGGGCGGTTGACGGCGTATCCTTCGAGGTCTATCCCGGCGAAATCTTCGGCTTGCTCGGGCCGAACGGCGCGGGCAAGACGACGACCATCCGCATGATGCTCGATATCTTCCGGCCCGATGCCGGAGAGGTCAAGGTCTTTGGCGGTCGGCTAGACGAGGCCAAGAAGCACCGCATCGGTTACCTGCCGGAGGAGCGCGGCCTGTACGTGGACCTCAAGCTGGAGCCGACGCTGGTCTACCTCGCAACCCTCAAGGGCCTGGACGAGGCCGAGGCGCGGCGCCGGCTGGGCGACTGGCTGAAGCGGTTCGACCTGTACGATCACCGCCACAAGAAGGTGCAGGACCTGAGCAAGGGCATGCAGCAGAAGGCGCAGATCATCGCGACGCTGGTGCACCAGCCCGATCTCATCATCGTGGACGAGCCCTTCTCCGGGCTGGACCCGGTCAACACGCGCCTCGTCAAGGATGTCATCGAGGAACAGCGCACCGCCGGCCGCACGATCATCATGTCCACGCACCAGATGTACCAGGTGGAAGCCCTCTGCAACCGCATCGTGCTCATCGATCACGGCCGTTCGGTGCTCTACGGCGAAGTGAGCCAGATCAAGCGCGATTTTGCCGCCAACGCAGTAGTCGTCGAGGGACAGGGCGACTTCAGCCGCCTGTCCGGCGTGCTGGAGGCGCGGCGCGAGAACGGTTCGTGGCACCTGGCGCTGGCGCCTGGGGTTGGCCCGCAAGAAATCTTCCGCGCCCTGGCCGCGCGGGACGACCTAAAAGTGGAGCGCTTCGAGCTGGCCGAGCCTTCGCTCGACGATATCTTCGTGACGGTCGTGCAGGGCAACGCAGGAACAGAGGGCGTCCCGGCAGCCCGGGAGGCGATTCATGCGTAACGTATGGCTTATCGCCAGGAACGAATACGCGCGCATGGTGCAGCGCCGCTCGTTCATCCTGGCGACTCTCGGTGTGCCGCTGCTCATCCTCGGTGTGATGGGCATCAGCATCCTCCTGGGCGAGCGCAGCGACCGAACCGATCCCCGGCCGGTCGGCTTCGTGGACCTGGCCGGCGCGTATCCGTCGCTCCCGCCCCGACAGGCGTATGCTGACGACGATGACGTCGAGGTACGCACTTTCGCCGATGCCGAGGCCGCGCGCGCCGCGCTCGCGGCGGGCGAGATCCAGGCCTACTACACCATCCCGCAAGACTATGACACGAACCGCCGCGTACAGGTGCAGTATTGGGAGGATTCGCCTTCCTCCGAAGTAAACTCCTTGTTCACGCGCCTCCTGCGCGCCTCGCTCGTGCAGGGTGAACCGGACGACATCCGGGCACAATTGCTGCGCGGGATCGACTTCGAGGCCCGGATGGTTAAGAACGGCCAGCCCGTCGAGGGCGGCGGCCCGGTGGAATTCATCTTTGCCCTCGTCCTGGGCATGTTCTTCGTGTTCATCGTCATGGGCTCGGGCGGCTATCTGCTGCAGGCTGTCAGCACCGAGAAGGAGAACCGGACCGTCGAGATCATGTTCACGTCGGTCTCGCCGGTGCAGCTCATCGCAGGCAAGGCGCTCGGCCTGATGGCCGTTGCCCTGACGCAGATCGGCCTCTGGGTGCTGACGCTGCTCGTTGCGGCGGTGGTTGCATCGCGCTTCACTGACTTCCTCGGTGACCTCGCGATCCCGTGGGCACTGGCCGGCGTCATGCTGCTCTACTTCCTGCCGACCTACGCGCTCGTTGCCGGGCTGATGATTACCATCGGCAGCGTCTTCACTGACTTGCAGCAGAGCCAGCAGATTTCCGGCATTGTCAATCTCGTTTTCATGGCGCCGGTCTTCTTCCTGATACTGGTCTTCACCAACCCGAACAGCCCGTTGATGGTGGCTCTGACCCTCATCCCGACCACCGCGTTCTTGACGGTCGCGATGCGCTGGGCCACGACGACTATCCCTGCCTGGCAGTTGATCGTCGGGTGGCTGGGTGTCGTGCTCACTGCCGCGTTCAGCGTCTGGGCCGCGGCAAAGGTGTTCCGCGTCGGCATGCTGCAATACGGGCAGAACATCGATATCCGCCGGCTCGTGAGCATCGTCACTGCGCGGGGGGCAGGCGCTTCCGGGAGGCCCAATGCGTAACATCCTGCTAGTTATCAAACACGAGATCCTGACAACCATCGGCAAGCCGTCGTTCTGGTTCATGACACTGATCTTCCCGGTCATGATCATGGGTTTCAGCTTGCTGCCGACGCTGATGGCAGAGACGGCCATCGACAATCCCTCTGCGCTTCCCTCGATCATGCAGGCGGGAGTGCAGACCATCGGCTATGTGGATCAGGCCGGCCTCATCCGCCAGCTTCCGCCCGGCTTTCCTGCGGACAGCGTGCGGGCGTTCGCAGGTGAAGATGCAGCCCTGGCCGCGCTGGTCGCGGGCGAGATTGCCCAGTACTACGTACTGCCTCCGGCGCTGCTGCAGGACGGCAAGGTGACGGCGGTTGCAGACCAGACCGCGCCCATGGCGGGCATCGGGCCGGGCCGCACGATCGAATACCTGGTCAACTACAACCTGACCGGCGATGACCGGCTGGCCCGGCTGGTGATGGATCCATTGGGCTCGTTGGAAACCGAGGCGCTCTCGCCGGATGTCCGTTCGGGCAGCGGCGATTTCTCCGGCTTCGGCATCTCGTTCGTGGTGATGTTCGTGCTGTTCTTTGTCATCACGATGAGCGCGGGGTACATGCTGCAAAGCGTGGCGAAGGAGAAGGAAAACCGCACCGCGGAGGTCTTGCTGATGAGTCTGCGGCCGCGCGAACTGATGCTCGGTAAGGTGCTCGGGTTGGGTCTCGTGGCCTTGGTCCAGATGGGCATTTGGATCGGCGGCGGCGTGCTGCTGTTGGGCAGCGGCCTTGCGATCACCAGTATGCTAGCCGGCCAGCCCTTGCCGCTGAGCCTGCTGTTCTGGGCCGTCGCCTACTTCCTGCTCGGCTACCTCATCTATGCGGCGATGCTCGGCGCGCTTGGCGCGCTCGCGCCCACTATGCGGGAGGGCTCGCAGTTCACGTTCGCGATCTTGCTCCCGCTGCTCGTGCCGCTCTGGTTCAACTCGGTGTTCATGCAGGAGCCGAACGGTACGGTCGCCACCGTCCTGAGTCTCTTCCCGCTGACCGCGCCCACGTCCATGGTCACGCGCATGGCCGCGACCGTCGTCCCGCTCTGGCAGCCGATCGTCGGTATTGTCCTGCTGCTCGTGACCGCGTACTTGCTCGTCCTGCTTTCCGCCCGCTTCTTCCGCGCGGACACGCTCCTGTCCAGCGACAGCATCTCCTGGTCCCGCATCCGCCGCGAGCTGCAGGGGAAGGCACAATAGGACGCTGATGACGCTGATGGGCCAAGCTTCGCTTGGCCCAGATTTGCGCTGATCTTCATCACTTTCTAAACGAGAAAGATCAGGGAGAATCAGTCACATCAGCGTTTAGCAGCGCCCTAGGCTATCCCCGCGTTATAGTCCATCACTTTGACTTGCGCTGCGACTGTGGCTATAGTGGCAGCCGGGGAAGAGTGCTCGCCCCCACTGAGGATGTGCCCTGTTGCTGACCCCTACCCATCACTTTACGTGGGATGACCTGTCGCCGCGCGGCCGCCATGTCGCCCGCGTGGCCGCGCTCGCGCTGCCGCTCTTCATCTACACCGCCATCGGCTTCTTCAAGAGCCTGCCGGCGGTCAGCCTGGTCACGCAGGTTGGAGTGCTCATCCTCCTCGCGGGCTGGCGGAGCTATCGCGCCATCCGGCGGCGCGGGCTGGCGGTCACGCCGCTGAACCTCCCGCTCGTTGCCTATCTCGCCGCGCTGGTCGTGGCTGTCCTCGCGTCGACCGACCCGCGCACCAGCCTCGACGCGCTGGTAACAGTGGCGGCCCTCGTCCTGTTCTACTTCCTCTTCTGCGACCTCCTGCTGGCCGGCTGGCGGCCGGAGGTGTTCGTCGATGCCCTGCTCGTCATCGTGGGCCTCTTCCTGGTTGAGGCGCTCGGCTACCTGGCCTTCCAGTATGCCCGCTGGCTGTTCCTCAGCGTGTCTGTCTATCCAAAGTTCCTGATTCAGCCGCAGATCTACGGCGTCGCCGACCACCCGAACCTCCTGGCCGGCCTGATCAACCTCGCGCTCCCGTTCGCCATCCTGCGGCTGGCGGGTGAGGCGCGTCTCCCCCTCTCCGGGAGCACAATCCAGGAGAGGGATGGGCGGCCTATGGCCGCACGGGGTGAGGCCCGTTTCCTCTGGCGCGCCTACCTCCTCGCCGCCACGGTCGTCCTCTACTACACCCAGTCGCGCACAGGCTGGGTAGCGACCGCCGCAGTGGTCGGCCTGATCCTCTTCTGGCTGTTCGTGCCCCCCGGGCGACCGCACCGGCACGCCTGGCGCGTCTGGTTGACAACACCCCGCCGAACCTGGCTCACGCTCGGGGCGTATCTGGCCGTCTTCCTGCTCCTCGCCGCGCTGAACACGCGCGCCTCCACTTCGGAGTACACGGGCAATGCCGGCGGCTTCACCGCAGGCCGCGGCATCCTCTGGCAGGTCGCCTGGGACAGCTTCACGTCTCGGCCTCTGACCGGCACGGGCCCGCTGACGTTCACCCGGCAGTACATGGACATGGTCCCTTTTCAGCGTGCCAACTCGTACACGCCGAACCACGCCCACAACCTCCTCCTCGACACCCTCGCCCAGGCCGGCCTGGGCGGCGGACTGGCCCTTGTGTGGCTGATCGGCACAGGCGTGCTCGTCTGCCTGACCGCCTGGGGTCTACCAAGCAGCACCCTGAGCGGAGGGTGGCTCGCCCGGAGTGTACCGCGGAGCACCCTGAGCGGAGGGCGGCCTGCCGTTTGGGCCGCCCGCAGTCGAAGGGGCAGCCCTGACGCAGGCGGGTCTCCGGCTAAAGCCTCGACTCCAGTGCGCGCCGGACCGGAGCGCGTCTCACCCCTCCTCGTCGCCACCTGCGCCGCGCTGGCCGGGTTCCTCGTCCATTCGCTCTTCGACCTGATTAGCTGGCTGCCGAGCATTGCGCTGGTGGTTGTCATGCTCGCCAGCCTCGCCATGCACGCCGCAGGCCAGGTGCAGCCGGGCGCCTGCCCGCGCCGGTTGGCGCACGCGGCCCTGGCGCTCGCCATCCTGGCCGTCCTGGCCCTGCCGCCCCTCTTCGTGCGCGACTACACGGCGCGGCACGCCCTGGGCCTGGCAATTCGCGCCGCGGGCAATGGGCAGTGGATGGCGACCACCATCTGGCTCGAAGCGGCGGTGCAGGCCGATCCCGGCAACATCCATTACCTGCGCCAGCGCGCCTACGTCTACGGCGTGCGCGCCGCCCCGCGGGCCGGGCCGGGCGACCCGCTCGCGCTGAACGCCGCGCTTAGCGCATACAAAGCTTTGTTCACTGTGCAGGATTCCTGGGTGCCGGACCTGCTCAATGCAGGCATGCTCAACCAGCTTGCGGGCAACGAAGGCGAGGCGCAGCGGCTGTACGAGGCGGCCGTGCCGCGCTGGGAGGGCTGGCCCCTGCCCGCGCTGCTGCTGGGGGATTCCTATGCCCGCCAGGGACGCCGGGAGGAGGCGCGGCTTACCTTTGCTGACGCGCTCGTGCGCAACGCGCGCGCCGGCGACACGGTGGCCTGCCTCCAGAATCCCCTGTGCCGGTCCCAGGCTGCCGAACTGCTCCAGCCGAGCGGGAGCATCGGCACGGTTCATCAGGAGGCACGCGGCCTGCTGGACGCCGGGCAAAGCGTGCAGGCCCTGGCGCTGCTGCAGGGTGTGCCCATCAGCGCGCGCTCCGCGCTCATCTGGATCGACCGGGCAGAGGCACATATCGCCTTGGGCCAGTTGCGCGAGGGCCGTTATGCCCTGGAGGTCGCTGCCGCGCTGGATGGCGATGAGAGCCCGGACAGCGCCGCGCGGCTCGCATTGCTGCGTGCCGCGCTGTTTACGCAGCAGGAGCGCCACAGCGAAGCCATCGCCGCTCTCGAAACCGTCATGCGACCCCGCATCGTCTTCC
The DNA here is from genome assembly GCA_034429055.1 of Anaerolineae bacterium. Lineage (GTDB taxonomy): Bacteria > Chloroflexota > Anaerolineae > CG2-30-64-16 > CG2-30-64-16 > MWBF01. The sequence continues at coordinate 6,966 of DAOUGK010000373.1, forward strand.
TGCCCTACGATATGATCTACCGGCAGTTCTCGATGCCGGGCCTGTTCGTGCCCCGGCTCGCGATGCTGGAGCGCACGATCGATGACCTCGAGGCCTACCACCGTCTGGCACAGCTCTACACGCTGGCAGGCCGGACGGACGATGCGGAATGGGCCGACCGGCAAGCCACCGCATTGGAGGAGCTGATGGCCCAGGCCGTGGAGAACGGCGCTGCGGCGCCGTGAATCACAGACGGGAAGCGCGCCCACATACAAGGATGCTATTCACCGGCATAATGCGACACAGTTGGACATTAGACAAACATGAAACAAACAATACAGATTCACGGAGGATGTACAATGTTCAAGAGGCTGTCTGTCGTATTGATGTTGGTCACTGTGATGGTCATCGGGTCCACGGGCTTTGCGGCTGCCGCCCCGAAGTCCAATGACACGATCCCGACGATCGTCGAAATCGCCGTGAGCAACCCTGACTTCTCGACCCTGGTCGCTGCAGTGAGCAAGGCGGGCCTGGTCGAACCGCTGAACAGCAACCGGGGTCAGGTGACCGTGTTCGCCCCGACGAACATGGCGTTCGACAACCTGGCGGGCGCGCTGTTGGGCGAGGGCAAGACCGGTATGGATCTGGTTGAAGCCCTGGATGCCGAGACCCTGAAGGCCGTCGTGTTGTACCACGTGGCGCCTGGCAAGCGGTACGCTGCGGATGTCCTGAGCAGCTCCCGCATCCGCACGGCCAGCAAGGCCTTCCTGTTCCCGTACGTGATGGACGGCAATGCGTATCTGAAGAACCCGAACGGTGTGGCCGATGCGCAGATTATCGCCACGGACATCGAGGCCAGCAACGGTGTCATCCACGTGATCGACCAGGTGTTGATCCCGTAACCTGAACAACCAAATCCACTCTCGAGTTTCTCTCTCCTTGCAAAGAGGCCCGCAGATCGACGAGATCCTGCGGGCCTCTGAGCGTCTC
>DAOUGK010000374.1:0-2830 GCA_034429055.1 Anaerolineae bacterium
GCTGAAGTGGATCGACGAGTACCTGTATTACTACACCACCTACGGCACGCGCCAGGTGCTCAACATCAACTCCGGCACGATCCTGGCCGGCTATCTGCTGCACAAGCTGGGCGTCGGCAACGAGTTCAAGATCAGCGTGTTCGTTGGCAATGATAATCCCTACGCCGCGCTCTGGACGCTGCTGGCGGCCAAGCTCTTCTCGCGCGACGATGGCACGTCGCCCTTGATCGGCTTCAACTGGGGCAACTCGGTCAATAACGAAACCCTGGAGATCACGGCGGAGTTCCGCCGCGCGCTCGGGTTCGAGGATGTGGTGCGCTTCGAACATCACATCACCGAGGCGTACCGGCACATCGTCATCCAGCCGTACAACCGGCGCGATGAGCTGGTCGCGCTGGCCGACCACGTCGCCAACATCTCGGCCAAGCACGAGGGCGGCGACCCCGATGTCGAGGTCACGCGCGAGCACCCGTCGGACATCCTCGATTACTTCCGCCCGCAAGACGAAGTCGAGGCGTCGGGCGCGATGCCCGTGCTGCTGCAGAACTACCTGGACAAGCACGAGTCGGTCAACCGCACGGCCCGCGCACTGACCGCCGCGGGGTTGAGCTGGCTGGCCGCGCCGAAGCTGCACCACAGAAAGTAATATCAGGTACACGATAGGATGCTTGGAACACGAAGGCGCGAAGTTGCAGAAGGTCACGAAGCGCGAAGAACGCGAAGCATCCGGACACGCATTTCCCACGCTTCGTGTCCTTCGCGCTTCGTGTTCTCCGTCGTCTTCGCGCCTTCGCGTTCCAGATATCCTCATGACCCACACATCTGGGTTGGAGAGCGTCATTGATTCGTAATCCGCGTGTCATCACGGCGGCGTCATTTGCCGCGATGTTGTTCCTCGGCATCGGCAGCGCGTTGGTCGGCGCGGCTGCACGCAGCATCGGCTTCACGCCGGAGCAGATCGGACTGATGCTGGCGGTGCAGAACATCGGCTTCAGCGTGGCTGTCGCAGCAACCGGCGCAATGAGCGATACGCATCCCAAGGCGCGGCTGCTGCTGTTCGGCAGCCTGATCCTCGGCGCATCGTTCCTGGCCTTCTATGTGTGGCCCGGCTTTCTCATCAACCTGGTGATTATGATGTTCATCGGCGTCGGCATCGGCAGCTATGAGGGCGTCACCGATGCGCTAATGTTCGACCTGCACAGGTCACGGGCCGGCTTCTTCGTCAACGTCAACCACCTGTTCGTGACGCTCGGCTCGATGGTGATTGCGGTCTACCTCATCTTCCTCGCCGCGCAATGGCGGGCCGCAGTCGTGCAGGCAGGCATCGCCGTGCTGGCGCTGGCCGCAGTGTTTGCGTTCGTCCACCTGCCGGTCAGGCAGGAGCACGAGGCGGGGCTGCGCGAGAAGCTGCGCACGATCACCCGCAGCCGTCTCATCGCGGTGCTCTTCGTCCTCACCGTGCTCATCATCGGCGGCGAGGGTACCGTGATCGGCGTCCTCACCACGTACCTGGCCGACGTGCGCGGGTTCTCGACGCTGGACGCCAACATCGGCCTGGTCGTCTTTCTGCTGGGCATCGCGGCCGGACGTCTGCTGGTCGGCGTGTTGGCCCGGCCTCACCGCCTGTTCGGGCTGCTGCTGGGGCTGCTCGCCCTGTCCAGCGTCGTGATGCTGCTGTACTTCACGGTGAACCTCGGCCTGCTCATCTGGCCCTTCACATTTGTGGCAGGGCTGTCGGTATCTGCCCTGCTGCCGCTGATCCTGGCCTATGCCGGGCTGGCATTCCCCCACATGCCGGGGACAGTGATGGGCGCGGTCAAGATTGCCATTCCGGTGGGCGGCATCGTGATGCCGCTGCTGCTGTCCGCGGTCACCGCGACAGCATCCTTCGGCGCTGCGCTGCTGCTGCCGCCGGCCGGGTTGTTTGTCGGGCTGTTGCTGTTGCTCTGGCTGAGCCGCACGCAGCCCGCGTCGGCCACACAGCTTTACAGCAGTGCAGCGAGTGAGTAGAATAGGGCCGGAACTCTGGGAGTTTAGTTACCCAGCCAGATTCAGCACCCATCGGAACTGCTGGGGCCGGTCTCCGACCGTGCCCCGTATCAAACTACTGGCTCGGTATGCTGTGGCTCGGTCAGAGACCGGCTCCAGCAAGGCCAGAACGATTTCGGGCGTAACTCTTAAGGGAAGTGCCAGCGATGTCAGACAATCGCCCCCTGCGCGTGATCAATGCCGTGGCCCCCGTGCGCATCTGCGACAACGGCGGGTGGACCGACACCTGGTTTGCCGGGCACGGCAAAATCTTCAATATCGGGGTCTACCCCTATGCCGAAGTGCAGATCGAGGTCTATCCGTACGACCGGCATGCAGGCGGCGACCGGGTGGTCATCTACGCGGAGAATTACGGCGATCACTACGTGCGCGACCTCCAGCTCAACGGCTGGCAGAAGCACCCGCTCATCGAGGCAGCCATCGAGCGCATGCAGGTGCCGGAGGACCGGGCCGTCCACGTCACCATCTTCTCCGAGGCGCCCGGCGGCGCGTCCACGGGCACGTCCGCCGCGGTGACGGTCGCACTGGTCGGCGCGCTGGACCGGTTGACGCCCGGCTACCTGACGCCCCATGAAGTCGCCTACACGGCGCATGCCATCGAGGCCGAGATGCTCCACCAGCAGAGCGGCATCCAGGACCAGCTCGCATCCGCGTATGGCGGCATCAACTACATCGAGATGCACCACTACCCGCGCGCCTCGGTGTCGCAGATTCAGGTCGCGAATCCCATCTGGTGGGAGCTGGAGCGGCGGCTCGCGCTGATCTTCCTGGGCAAGACGCA
>DAOUGK010000375.1:0-2836 GCA_034429055.1 Anaerolineae bacterium
GTTCAGCATGCTTCCTCCGCGGATGACGACTCCGACAGCAGCTTCACGATTACCGGCTATCAAAGTCGATCACGGCGGCGTTACAACCGTCGCCAGGGCCTGTCGAAGTCCAGTGCGCCATCTCCGAGATGCGAGCGCCCCCGGCGTCCACAATCCAGACATACCACTGGCCGGCCTGCGGGTCCGACGCCTTGATGATGTGGCTGTAATAGCCCGCGTTCCAGTTGGTGTATCCCTCATGGGGACCGCTGATTTGCGGCGGTGTGGCCCAGGGGCCATCCGGCGCGTAGCTGAACACGACCCGCGCACCGTTGAACGGCTGGCCGCCCTTGTACACCGTGCCCTCGAACCAGTTGCCGGCCGGCTGGCGGTTACACGCCTGTACGGCCGCGATGTTGAACTCGTAGCGCCGCGCGGGCGGGGCCGTCGGCTGCGGGGCAGCGGTAGGCTGCGGCGCAGGTGGGTTGACCGGTCGCGGCGCAGCGGTCGGCCGCGGGCGTGCGGTCGGCGGCGGTGGAATGTTCTGCGCAATCTGGATGGCCGCAGCATCACCCGTGACGGTGACCAGGCTCGCGGTCACCCAGCCCTGGCGGCCCTCGATGTCGAACTGGTACCAGTCGCCCGCGGCGTTCTTGCCCAGGATGGGGTAGGAATCGCCGGCGGACAGGCGGCCGATGGCCGCATAGTTGGTGCCGGGGCCGCTGCGGATGTTGGCGGTCTGGTTCGCGGTCAGGCGGGCTTCCTCCGGTGCAGCCGTCGGCTCTTCGCTGGCGGCAGCCTCGGTCGGTGTGGCTTCTTCAGCCGCCGGTTCCGCGGGCTCAGGCGTCGCGGTCGGCGGCACGGGCGTGAAGGTCGGGAAGACCTCCGCCGTCGGCGTCCAGTCAGGCGTGTGCGTGAAGGTCGGCTTGGGCGTCTTGGTCGGCGGCGCGGGCGTGGCTTCCGGACTGAGCTGGGCGCAGCCGGCGAGCGCCAGCGCCATGACGGCAAGCAGGATGGTCAAAACGGTCTTGCGTGACATGCAGGGAACACCTCAAATATGATGCGACGAGGACACGGACGAGGCTGCCTGGCAAAGGGCGGCTCTCGACAGAGTGTGCCGGTCGCGGGGTAACAGGGAGTATAGCATAAGCGCGCCCCTCTCCCCAAGTCGGGGTGCAGGTCAAAGACGACTCCCGGGGATGAAAGGTTCCCCTCCTCTGCGGAGCACCCTGAGCGGAGGGCGTTAGGGCCAGGCGAAGCCTAGCACAGCAACGCACGAAGCCGAAGGGGCGGGGTGCATCCTTCGACTGCGTGCATCGTCGACGCACTCCGCTCAGGATGCTTGCGTCCCTGCGGTGACATACGCAGGCGTACTACCCACCGCACCGGCGGATGCCGTCCAGCGCGGGCCGCGACTCCGGGTTGAGTTCCAGCGCCTTGTTCAGCCAGATCAGGGCGTTGTCGCAGTCCTCCAGGTACGAATACGACAGGCCCAACATATAGTAGAACTCCTCGCTCTCCAGCCCCAGCGCAAACGCCTTCTCGAAGTTCTCGATGGCCGATTCCCAGTTGAGCCGCGTGTAGTAGACGCGGCCCAGGTGCGCGTATGCGGGCGCATACTCAGGATCGATCTCGATCGCTTTTTCCAGGACCGATTCCGCCCGGTCCGTGTCGCCGTTGAGCGCGCTGGCGTGGCCGAGCGCATCGTACCCGGTCGGGACATCCGGGTTGACGGTCATGGCCTTCTCGAATTGTTCGATGGCGAGATCGTATTCACCGAGCGCCATGTGGATGTTGCCCGCGCTGATGTAGATGTAGCCCAGCGTCGGCTCCAGCTCCGCCGCGCGTGCGTACGTCTCCAGCGCCTCCTCGTAGCGGCCCTGCATCGACAGCACGTAGCCCAGGTTGCGGATGACGAACGCGCTCTCCGGGTTGAGTTCCTCGGCCTCCCGCGCCTCTTCCAGCGCGCGCGTCCAGTTGTTGCGGTCCGCATACGCCTCGGCCAGGGCCGCGTGTGCCTCAGCGGACTGCCGGTCGACGTCCACTGCCTTCAGCGCGACCTTGATGGCTTCCTCATACTCCCCGGTCCAATCGAGTGACATCGCCAGGATCGCCAGGTTCCATGCGCTCTCGTTCAGCTCGACCGCCTTGCGAGCCGGCTCGACCGCGCGCTCGGGATGGCCGCGCAGAATCCACAGCCAGGCCACCCGGTTGTAGCCTTCATCGTTGTCGGGCTCCAGCTCGACGACGCGCTGGTAGCCCTCGGCCGCGGCGGTCAGCCGTCCGGCGCGGTACTCGTCCTCCGCCTCCGCGAGATAGCTCACGGCGGAGCGGGTCGGCGTGGCGGTCGGCGCGAGCGGGTTGAACGGGTTTTCGAAGAAGCGCGTTCGAGTCGCGAGGAAGTAGATCCCCGGGATGAGCACCAGGACGACCAGGAAGACATACGGCCAGGGGGAGCGCTTGCGGCGCCCCTTGTAGCGCCGGTCGATGTACATGAAGCGATTATACTCCCTGTGCCTGGCGCCGGTGAATCTCAGCCAGGGTTGTCATAATCTCGATATGAACGCCCGGCTGACCGTTGCTGTCGATCATGTTCGGGCTGTTCAGCCGCATGGGGCCGTTATCATAGTCCGTAACCCGGCCGCCGGCCTCCGTAATGAGCAGCCAGCCCGCGGCCAGGTCCCACGGTTTTAGCCCGGCTTCCCAGTACGCTTCCAGGTGACCGGCTGCAACCCAGGCCATGATAATCGCCGCCGAACCGACCCGGCGGACGGCCTGGCTCTTCAGGTCCAGTGCGCTGAACTCCGCCCGGTTGCGGTCCGCGCCCGGCACCCGGTTGGCGATGAAGCCGGTGGAC
>DAOUGK010000376.1:0-13355 GCA_034429055.1 Anaerolineae bacterium
CTCACGCGGCTGCTCTTCCGCTTCTACGATCCCTCCGGCGGCACGATCCGGCTCGACACGGAGGACATCCGCCTCGCACGGCAGGCCGAACTGCGCGACCGCATCGGCATGGTCACGCAGGAAGTACAGTTGTTCCGCGCGACCGTGCGGCAGAACCTCACGCTGTTCGACGACGCGGTGCCCGACGAGCGGGTGCTCGCTATCGTACGGGAGGTCGGGCTGGACGGCTGGCTGGCCGGGCTGCCCCAGGGGCTTGATACGGTGCTGGAGAGCGGCGGCGGGCTGTCGGCAGGCGAGGCACAGCTCCTGGCCTTTGCGCGCATCTTCCTGGCCGACCCCGGCGTCGTCATCCTGGACGAGGCATCCTCGCGGCTCGATCCGGCCACCGAGGCGCGCATCGAGCACGCGGTGGACCGGCTCATGGCGGGCCGGACCGGCATCATCATCGCGCACCGGCTGGGCACCGTGCAGCGCGCCGACGACATCATGATCCTGGATGAGGGGCGCATCGTCGAGTATGGCGCACGCGCCGCGCTCGCGGCCGATCCCGCGTCGCGCTTCTCGCAGCTTCTGCGGACGGGGCTGGAGGAGGTGATGGCGTGAAGACGTACCGTTACCTCTGGCGCCTGATCCGCTACAGCCCGTGGCTGTTCATCGCGGACACGGCAACGGCCAGCGTCTTCTGGCTGTCGTACACCGTCCTGGGCCTCATCCTGCAGGCCTTCTTCGACTACCTGACTTCGGGCGGCGCCAAGGGCCTGCCTGTCGGCGGAGTCGTCTCCCTGCAGCTTGGCTACGCGTTCATTGCCACCCTCGCGCTTGCGGGCGCCAACTACTTCAACATCGGCTGGCGTTACCGCAGCATGGCGCTCCTGATTCGAAACATGCTGGCCCGCATCCTCCAGATGCCGGGCAGCCGGCCGCTGCCGCGTGGAGCCGATGGCAAGCTCATGTCGCCGGGCGAAGTCGTCAGCACCTTCCGGGATGACACCAACCAGATGGTCGACGCCGCGACCCTGATCGAGGATGCCGGCGGGCTGGCAATCAGCGCGGCGATTTCGCTCTTTATCATGCTGCGGATCAGTGTGACGATCACGCTGGGCACGTTCCTGCCGCTCGCGGCCATCATCATTATCGCGCAGTTGCTTGGGCCGCGCGTCGAGCGGTATCGCAAGGCGGGCCGCGAGGCGACGAGCCAGGTTACGGGGCTGATTGCCGACATGTTCAACGGCACCCAGGCCATCAAGGTGGCAAATGCCGAGGAGCGGATCATCGCCCACTTCCGTATGGTGAATGACCGGCGCAAGCAGACGATGATCCGGGACAAGATGCTCTCGCAGGCCGTCAACGCGCTCAGCTATGGCAGCACGGACATCAGCATGGGGCTCATCCTGCTCTTTGCGGCGACGCGCCTGTACAGTGGCGAGTTCACGGTGGGAGATTTTGCGCTCTTTGCCGCGTACCTGTGGCCGCTGGGCGAGTTCATCCGCATGACGGGCTGGCTCATCACCACCTACCGGCAGACCGGCGTCTCCCTGGTGCGTATGGAACAGATGATGCAGGGCGCACTGGTCGGCGGGCCGGTCGTCCATCACCCGGTCTACATGGACGGCCGCTTCCCCGCGCTGCCCTTTGAGGAGAAGACCGCTGCGGATAGGCTGGAACGGCTCACGGTCGAAGGGCTCGGCTACCAATATGAGCTGCCCGCGGGAGGCGCGCAGACGGACACAGGCGATGGCTCCGACGCGACCCCCACGGTGCACAACGCAGTACACGGGGTCACCGATGTGTCGTTCGAGGTTGCGCGCGGGTCGTTCACCGTCATAACCGGCCGCATCGGCTCCGGCAAGACCACCCTGCTGAAGGCGCTGCTGGGGCTGCTGCCGGACGGCGATGGGCAAGTACGCTGGAACGGCAAGCCGGTACGCGCCCGCGATACCTTCTTTGCACCCCCGCGCGCCGCATACACCGGACAGGTCCCCCGGCTGTTCAGCGACACTGTGCGCAACAACATCCTGCTCGGTCTGCCGGAGACTCAAGTGGACCTGACCGCCGCGCTGCGCGCCGCGGTCCTGGAACGGGATGTGCAGACCATGGAACGCGGGCTCGACACGCTCGTCGGGCCGCGCGGGTTGCGGCTCTCCGGCGGGCAGATCCAGCGCACCGCGGCCGCGCGCATGTTCGTGCGCGGGCCCGAACTGCTCGTCTTCGATGACCTGTCCAGCGCGCTGGATGTGGAGACGGAGCAACTGCTGTGGGACCAGCTCGCCGCGCTGGGCAGCGAGCGGCCCACCTGCCTCGTCGTCTCGCACCGGCAGACCGCGCTCCGCCGCGCCGACCACATCATCGTGCTCAAGGACGGCCGGATCGAGGCGCAGGGCACGCTGGATGAGCTGCTCGCGACCTGTGAGGAAATGCGGCTGCTGTGGGAGGGGCGGGTGTAATCACCCCAGTTGCCCGTTAAAGCATACAACATTATAATCACCATGCCGCATGGCGCGTGCGGCAAATCCTTGCGCCTGACAGGAGTTGCCCATGCTTCCCCCGCCAAAATCCCGCACCCCTGGCGGCCCGCTGCGCGGTCTGCTGCTCATCCTGGCGGTTCTCGCCGGGCTGGCCCTCCTGTCCATCGCGTATGCCATCCTGAGCCAGGGTCGTCCGGATATCCGTCTCTGCCTGCCGGTGGGGCTGGTCTTCGCCGCGCTGCTGGCCTCCGTGCCGCTAGCCTATGCCGCGTTCCAGGAAGAGATGACCGCGCGGCAGTTCGTGACCCGGCTGGGACAGAGCCGCACCGCATGGATGACGGTGACCGCGTTCGCGGGTGCGATGCTGCTGCTGCTGGCCGGCGCGGCTGCATGGACGGCAACAGGCCACACGCTTCCACGGGCCGGGACGCCGGTTGCGCAGGCTGCAACGCGGACCGTCGCCACCGCCACTGCCACCCGGCCCCGCGCCACCCCCACGCTGACCGCGCCGGCTGCGGCTGCCACTGCCCGCCCGACAGCAACGCCTACTGCGGCGCCGACAGACGCGCCATCCAGCACCCCCGCCCCCACTGCACCGGCCACAGCTACTGCCACGCGCACGCCGGAGCCGCCCACGGCCACCCCGACGACCGAACCAACAGCCGCGCCGACTACCACGCCGACCACTACGCCAACAGCAGCACCGACAGAACTTCCGCCCGACCCCGCGGCACAGATCGACGCGGTGATGATCGCGGCGAACGACCTGCTCGTCGCGCTCCTGGAGAACCCGGATGCTGCGCGCGAGCCGCTGCAGGTCTACTTCTGCGGCGAGAACGCCTGGCGCAAGGTCAGCACATTCCTGGCGCGGACAACCGAGCGCGCCGACCGGCCTGTGAATGCTGCGTACGAGATCAGCGACGTGCAGCCCGCCATCCAGGACCTCGACGAGCGCTGGATGCTGGAACAGGTCGAGACGTGGACCTACACGAGTGCAGGCGGGCAGCAGACGGGTTCGCGCGAGAGTTACCTTTACTACCTCGTCGCGACGGCTGATGCCGCGCGTCCGTTCTGTATCGACGACTACTCGTCGCAGGCAATCCCCTAGCACTGTGCATCTCGTCACAGGCACAGCGTTTGCAGATTCCATTACAGACCTCCGCGCCTTCTGAGCTTAAGGTAAGTCGCGTTGTGCCCCGAAAAGTTGCGGGGCCGCAACGCCAACTTCTCTCAAAGCCCGGAGGCCCCATGACCGAGACAAGCTCGCCCGCCGAACAGCAGCTCCAGACTATTGTGGACGCAGCCCAACAGATGGGCGTCGAACTCGACCGCGAGGAGGCGTTGCAGTGGCTCACGGCCATTGCCGCCGCGAAGACAGGGGACGAGGTACAGGTCGATGAGCGCACCGGCGTGTTCGGCCATCGCGTCGTCATGCTGGACTTCAGCGAAGAGCAGCTGGCCTACTTCCGGGAGGTGGGCCGCCTGGTTGAATTCAAGGACGAGCCGGGCGTCGAGACTGCGCTCGCGCTGTCCGGCTCCGCCGCGCAGTCGAAGGTGCAGACTTATCCGGGCGACTGCGACTATTTCGAGCGGGTCAACATCCACGCACCAACGCGCGCCGAAGCCTGTGACACGCTGGCCCGGCTGATGCGCGACAAGGCGCTCGCCACGCGCCGCGTCCCTGGCGCCCAACTCATCGAGGTCAAATTCGGCTCCTACCCGCTGGACGTCCTTGTGGACGGGCGGCGCTATAAGGCGGGCGCGCCGATTGGCTGGCGGCCAGACCAGATCGAACGCGGCGAAATCGAGGGCGTGCGGCTGAACAGCGCCCGCTTTGTGATGCGCTGGGAAGATGCTGCGGCCCAGCCGGGCTGGTGCAAGCTCGATTGGGTCGTATTCGACCCCGTGCGCCGCCGGCTTGCCAACGCCAGCAACATGCTCGATGTGACCTGGGAAGCGCCCGACGGCAGTATCCAGCCGCTCGACGGCTATCTGGACCCCTATTTCCAGGAGGTCTACCTGGAAGCGGAGTCTATCCCCATCTTCACCAAGCTTAGCCGCCACGTTTCCGCCGATGCGCTGGATGATTATGTCGAAGCCCTGGAGCGCGAGGTCCGCAAGTACCTGACGAAAGACCTGAACTACGGCAAGGCGGCCAAGCGGATGTATAATATCTTCCGCCTGACCGGCCGCTATGCAGAGGCGGCCTTCATTCGCGAGTTGTTTGATGAGCCGGCCTCCCTGCTCTACCAGGTCTGGTCGCTCATTCGCACGCTGGATGACACGAACCAGGCAGAGGCCGGGAGTATCCCGCTCGAGCAGATCGAGGCGCAGACCGATCAGTTGATCCTGACGGTGGTGCGCACCCTCGAAGGGGAACAGGAGAACGACCTGGTGCGCCACCTGTTGACGGTCCGTGACCTGATTGGCCGCCAGCAGGCAGGCGAGACGCTGACCTGGGAGGCGGAAGCCGCCCGCCAGCAGCTTGTCAACATCATCAACAACTTCTTCCATGACCGCCTGGTGGCGCTGCCCCAGATTCGGGACTATATGGCGCAGTTCAGCACCTGATATGACACGGCCGGGAGCTTATGACGTTTACCCATCTCGAGACGCACTCGCACTTCACGCTCCTGGCCGCGACCCCCTCCGTGACCCAACTGGCCGACCGCGCCGCAGCGGACGGCATGACCCACCTCGCGCTCGCCGACACGAACGCACTGTACGGTGCGGTCGCCTTTGCAGCCGCGTGCCGCCGGCGCGATGTCCAGCCGGTCATCGGTATGACGCTGACCGTCGCCGCACCACCGGAGTGGACCGGCGCACCCGGCGCGGAAGCCGCCGGGCCGGGCCAGCTTGTGCTGCTCGCTCTGGACCCGGCCGGCTACCGCTCGCTCTGCCGTCTCTCCTCGCGCATCCAGGGCAGCCCGGACCGAGCGCTGCTGGCCGGCCAGGGCCTGAGCTGGGACGACATCGCCACGCACCACGAGGGGCTGCTCTGTCTCAGCGGCGGCCGCGCAGGCTGGATCGAGCGGTGTCTGACTGCGGGCGATCTCCGCGCGGCGCAGCGGTATGCCGGAAGGTTGGCGGGAGTGTTCGACGATCGCGCTTACCTGACTCTGGAGTTACATGCGCCGGGCGATGAGCAGGTTGCCGCAGAGATCGTCGCGCTGGGCCGCCGTCTGGGGCTGCCGCCGGTCGCAGTGCAGCCGGTCTACTGCCTGGCCGCGGATGAAGGCCCGAAGCTGGCCCTGCTCGCGGCCATCCGAGAGAACCGGCCGCTCGCACCTGGCCGGGCAGATGCTCCTAAGCCGCCGGCCCCCTGCTGGCAGTCACCCGAGGAAGTGCGAGACCTGTTCGCCGCCTATCCTGACGCGGTGGCGCGGGCCGGGGAGGTCGCCGCGCGCTGCGGCGAGGTGCTGCCGGATGGCCGGCCCATCTGGCCCAGCCTGGCGCTGCCGCATGGTCAGTTGCCCGACGACGCGCTGGCCGCCCGCGCGGGCGAGGGCCTCGTCGCGCGCTATCCGGCCGAACAGGATCAGCAGACTGCGCGCGTCCGGCTGGAACACGAGCTCGCCGCCATTGCGCGGCACGGCTACGCGCCGCTTTTCCTCATCGTCTCAGACATCGTACGCCATGCGCGAGAGCACGAAATCCCGGTCAGCACGCGCGGCAGCGTCGCGAACTCGCTGGTTGCCTACTGCACGGGCATCACTACGGTGGACCCGCTGGAACACGGCCTTCTGTTCGAGCGCTTCCTGAACCCGGCGCGCGCCAACCCGCCCGACATCGACCTGGACTTTTGCAGCCGCCGCCGCGACGAGGTGCTGGCCCACCTGCGCGAGACGTTCGGCGCAGACCGCATGGCGCTTGTCGGCACGGTCAGCACCATGCGGCCCCAGTCGGCCGTCCGTGAGACGGGCAAAGCCTACGGGTTGAGCGAGACCGAGATCGACCGGCTCGTCGCACTGATGCCGCACGGGTGGCACCCCGACCCCCGGCGCCGCGACCGCCGCACGATGGAAGACGTGCTGGAGGATATCCCCGAGGCCCGGCTGCGCGAGGTCGTGGTCGCGGCCGCCGCGCTGGTCGGTCAGCCGGACCACCTGAGCGTCCATCCGGGCGGCGCGGTCGTCACGCCCGGCCCGCTGACTGACGTCGTGCCGGTGCAATGGGCGCCGAAGGGGTTCCTCATCACCCAGTTCGAGCACGCCGACGTCGAGGCTATCGGCCTGCCCAAGATGGACCTGCTCGGCATCCGCGCGCTGACCGTGCTGGCCGACGCCGCGGCCCTGGTGCGCGCAGACCGCGACCCCGGCTTCCGGCTGGACGCGATCCCACTCAACGACGCAGCCACCGGCGACCTCATCGAGCGCGGAGAGACCATCGGCGTGTTCCAGTGCGAATCCGAGGGCAGCCAGCGGACGCTCCGCAGGCTCAGGGCACGCTCGGTGCGCGACCTCGCCATTGCCAATGCATTCTTCAAGCCCGGCCCCGCGATGGGCGGCATGGCCGACACCTTCGTCCGGCGGTATCTCGGCAAGGAGGCTGTCACCTACCTGCATCCTGCGCTCAAGCCCATCCTCGGCGTCACCAAAGGGGTCCTCATCTTCCAGGAGCAGGTACTGCGGATTGCAACGGAGGTAGCGGGGCTCAGTTGGGCGCAGGCCGACCAGATTCGCCGCGGGATGAGCCACTTCGGGCAGGCCGAGATGGCCGCGGTGCAGGAGCAGTTCGTCGCGGGCTGCATGCGGCCGCCGCCCGCGGGGTCAGGGTTCACCGAGTCGCAGGCGCGCAAGCTGTGGGAGCAGATCATCCCCTTCGCGGGCTACGGCTTCAACCAGGGCCACGCGACCGCATACGCGGACGTCAGCTACCGCTCCGCCTATCTGAAGGCCCACTATCCTGCCGAGTTTCTCTGCGCACGGCTGGCGGACTACGGCGGCTTTCACCACCCGGTCATCTACGCAGCGGAGGCGGTGCGCCTGGGCATCCGCGTGCGCCCCCCACACATCAACCACAGCGGCGCGGCCTTCACTCTGGCCCACGATGCAGCCGGGCCCGTCCTGTACATGGGACTGGGCCAGGTGCGCGACCTGCGGCAGAGCAGTGTTGCAGCCATCTGCGCTGCGCGGGAGGCCGGCCCGTTCGATGGCGTGCGCGATCTCCTGGCGCGGGTGGAGCTCCAGCCGAAGGAAGCGGACCATCTGGTGCGCTGCGGTGCGCTCGATGGGCTGGGGCCGAGCCGTGCCGGCCTCCGCGCGGAGGCCGGGGAGGCGCGCCGCGGGAGCGGTGCGCGGCAGCTCGCGTTCGACTTCGGCCTGCCCGACGTACCGGCAGAGTCCGCCGCGGACCGGCTGGCCTGGGAGCAGGAGCTGTTGGGCTGGCCGGTCAGCGTCCACCCGCTGACCCTGTTGACCAACAAACCAACTGACCTCGTGCCGCTGCGGCGCCTGCCTTATGTCGCGCAGCAGAGCGTGACCGTCGCAGGCGTGCGGCTCCCCGGCTGGACAGGCGGGCCGGGCTTCTTCCTGGGCGATGGCGACACCTACATCCAGGTGCGCGCAGGCAAAGGCAGCAAGACACCCGCCCCCTGGCAGCCGCTTATCGTACGCGGCCGCCTCGGTGCGGACGAATCCGGCGGCCACTGGCTGCAGGCTGACAGTATCGCTCCGGTCGCCCGGGCCTGAGGCCGTGCGCCTGCGTGCGCAGACGCACGTGATTGAAGTCGAGGCTTCAGCCGGTTAATCGGTCTGCGTGCATACACAACCTAACCGGCTGAAGCCTCGACTCCAACATCCCCTCTTCACCTCTTCTCCCGGTCTCCTCTTCACCCGTTCACCTGTTCACGGCAACCTGGTTTGACACGCCGCGCGGCGCAGGCTATACTGCGGCTGGCACAACGCTCGTTCATCCGCCGACTGCACCAGCTTCGCGCAAGGAAACCGCTTTGACTCAATCTGCCTCGTCTCCCACACATTCGACCGCGCCCGCCCTGAACCGCAATGTGCGCATCGTGCTGTATGTCATCGCCGCTTTCTTGTTCTGGGCCGCGCTTTACTTCTACGTGCCCACCCTGCCGACCTATGTGACCGGCGTGACCGGCAACCTGGCCGCGGTCGGCACGGTGCTCTCGATGTACGGCCTGTGGCAAGCGGTCCTGCGCTTCCCGCTCGGCCTCCTCGCGGACTTCGTGGGCCGGCGCAAGCCCTTCATCCTCGGCGGGTTGGTCATGGCCGCGCTGGGCGCGTGGGTCATGGCGACCGGCACGACGATCCCCGGCCTCGCGATCGGCCGCGGGCTGACGGGCTTCGCCGCGGCCGCGTGGGTGCCGATGGTCGTCATCTTCAGCGCGCTGTTCAAGCCGGAAGAAGCGGTCATGGCGAGCGCGATCCTCACCGTTGCCAGCTCCCTGGGCCGCATGACCGCGACCGGACTGAACGGCACGCTCAACGCGCAGGGCGGCTACGGCCTCGCCTTCACCGTCGCGGCAGTGGTGGCCGGCGCGGCCATCCTCCTGCTGCTGCCCGTCCGCGAGGACCCGCAGCCGCGCAAACAGCCGTCGCTCGCCAGCCTCGGCCATCTCGTGCGGCGCAGCGACGTGCTGCTGCCTGCCCTGCTCTCCGCGCTGAGCCAGTACGGCGCGTGGGCGACAAGCTTCGGCTTCATCCCGATCCTGGCGCGCAATCTCGGCGCGACCGACGTCACGTTGAGCCTGCTCTCCACCATCAGCCTGGCCTTCTACACCGCAGGCAACCTCAGCGTGACCGCGCTGTCGCGGCGCTTCCCGCCCCGGCGCATTGTGACCTACACCTTCGCGCTGCTCGGCATCGCCATCGCGGGGCTGGTCATCGCGCCGTCGGTCGGCTGGCTGTACGCCATCCAGATTCTCATCGGCGCGGCCACCGGCGTCAGCTACCCGGTGCTGATGGGATCGAGCATCCGCTTCGTGGACGGCCCCGAGCGCGCGACCGCGATGGGCCTGCACCAGGCCGTCTACGCTATCGGCATGTTCGCCGGTCCCTGGTTCAGCGGCATCCTGGCCGGTGCGTTCGGCCTGCGCCCGATGTTCGGGTTCACGGCAGCCTTCTGCCTGATCCTCGGCATCCTGGGCACGCGCTACATGACCGATAGAATGGGGAGTTAAGTCGCGGCCATCAACGAATCATGAAACGAATAAACGAATCGAGGCAGTGTGGCATCCGCTTATTCGCTGCGCCATTCGCGTATTCGTGGATGGCCGCGCGGCTAAATCCCCGCTCAGAAAGGAGTCCCCTCATGTTGGTAGTCTTCGTATACGTGCATGTTAAACCGGAGTTCGTGGACGCGTTCAAGGCAGCCAGCATCGCCAACGCCAGCCACAGCATCCGAGAGCCGGGCATCGCGCGCTTCGATGTCATCCAGCAGGCCGACGACCCGACCCGCTTCGTGCTTGTAGAGGTCTACCGAACGCAGGAAGCCACCGTCGCACACAAGGCGACGGAGCACTACGCTCGGTGGCGCGATGCCGTGGCCGACATGATGGCCGAGCCGCGCAGCAGCACGAAATATGCGAACGTCTTCCCCGCCGACGAAGGATGGTAAGGCGATGAGCGTCTGCCCTACGCCCCGCGAGGTCCGCTGGGAGCGAATGTTCGCCGACGAGCTGGAAGCAGCGTTCGCGGCCTGCCCGCTCGTCTACCTGCCCTACGGCCTGTGCGAGCCGCACGGCCCGCAGAACGCGCTGGGGCTGGATGCGCTCAAGGCGCACGCGATCGCCTGTCGCGCCGCGCAGCAGCACGGTGGCATCGTCGCACCGGTCGACTACTGGCACATTCACGGGCTGGGCGGCTATGCGGCCTGGTCCGCGCGCTACGTTGGGGAGGTCGAGCGCGCCTGGCTGACGTGCGTCCCGCCGTGGGTCCACTTCAAGAACGTCCTGTATCACATCCGCGCCGTGGACGTACTCGGCTTTCACGCCGCGATCCTGTTGACGGGTCACTACGGTCCGAACTGGGAGGACTTGAACCGCCTCGTGGAGCTGGTGCAGCCGCACGTCGCGATGCGTATGTACGCCCTGCCCGATTTCGAGGCCAACACGCCCGGCTTCGACAACGACGGTCACAGCGGCGGCGACCACGCGGGCAAGGTGGAGACGTCGCTCCTGTGGGCGCTGGAGCCGGAGTGCGTGGACGTTTCGCGCATGCCTGCGGAGCCGGGCGACGCGGCACACTTCGCCATGGGCCGCAACGCATACCAGGCCAACCGGCTGACCGGCGAGCGCATGGTTGCGGATGAGGTGCGCTGGCTGGCCGTGAAGGCTGGTGAACTGCTGGCCGCGTACGACGCGGCCCGGCCCGCTGTCCAACTGCGCACCTATGAGCAGACCGAGCATCTGTGGGACACAGTCATCCGCCCGGCACTGCCATCGTTCCGCACCATGCAGGACCTCTGGACCGGCGACCCGCCGCCGGAGGATTCCGTCTGGCGTGAGAACTGGCGCGTGCCAAAGATCAGCTAAGGAGCACCCTAGATGACCCCTGAGCCGTCCGGCTGCACAGAAGCCGACATCGCACACTACACCTGCTACCGCACCAGCGGGCCGATCACTGTGGACGGCTTGCTGGACGAGGCGGCCTGGGCCGCTGCACCCAGGTCCCCGCGCTTCGTGGACATGACGACCGGCGAGCCGGGCTATTTCGACACGCGGGCGGCGGCGTTGTGGGACGATGAGAACCTGTACATCAGTTTTTGGGTCGAGGAACCGTTCCCCGAAGCGCACCAGACCGAGCGGGACAGCATCGTGTTCGTGGAGAACGATGTCGAAGTGTTCATCGACGGCGGCGACTGCTACTACGAGTTCGAGATCAACGCCGCAGGTACGGTCTACGAGGTGTTCTTCATCTGGCACGACGCGTACAAGCACGGCAGCCGGTTCGAGGTGCCGGAGTTCGACGTGCTGGAGCGCAAGGGGCTGACTTTCGGCGGCGACTACGACCGCCAGGGCCGCACCTTCTGGCGCGGGACGCATCCGCGCGGGCTGCGCTGGGCTTTCCTCGACTGGGACTTCCCCGGCCTCAAGTCCGCGGTGCACGTCGACGGCGTGCTGAACGACCGCTACACCGTCAGTCGCGGGTGGACGGTTGAGCTGGCCTTCCCGTGGGCGGGCATGACCTGGCTGGCGAGCGGCAGGCCGCTGCCCCCGCGCGACGGCGATACGTGGCGGCTCTACTTCGGCCGGTTCGAGCGGCTGACGCCCAGCGGCATCGAGGTCCAGCCGCACCCCGCGTGGTCATGGAACAAGCACGGCCAGTACGACACGCACCGGCCGGAATGCTTCACTTATGTCCACTTCTCCACCCTGACAGGAGAGGGTTAGCCGCCATGCGCTTCGAATTTGCCACAGCACAGCGCATCATCTTCGGCCCAGGCACGCTCGGTCAGGCCGGGCCGCACATCGCGGAGCTGGGCCGGACCGCGCTCCTCGTGACCGGCGAGGACCGGTCGCGCGCCGACTCGCTCCGCGCGGTGCTGGACGCCGCAGGGGTGGCGCATACGACCTTCTCAGTCCCCAACGAGCCCACTACGGACGAAATCCGCGCGGGCGCGGAGCTGGTCGAGGCGCAGGGCCGCGATGTGGTGATCGGGTTCGGCGGGGGCAGCGCGATCGATGCGGCCAAGGCCATCGCGGTGCTCAGCGCGAACGGCGGCGACCCGCTGGATTACCTGGAAGTGGTTGGCCGCGGCCAGCCGCTCACCCGGCCCGCACTCCCCATCGTGGCGATCCCGACGACTGCGGGCACGGGCGCGGAGGTGACGCGCAATGCCGTCCTTGCGGCAACGGAACACCGGATCAAGGCCAGCCTGCGCAGCCCGAGCATGCTCCCGCGGCTCGCGCTGGTGGATCCGGAGCTGACCTACAGCCTGCCCCCCGAGGTGACCGCGAGCACGGGACTGGATGCACTCACGCAGCTTATCGAGCCGTTCACGTCCGTGCGCGCCAACCCGCTGACCGACGGCTTCTGCCGGGAGGGCATGGGCCGGATCGCGCGCTCGCTGCTGCCGGCCTGCGAGAATGGAGCGAACGTGGAGGCGCGCACCGACATGGCGCTGGCGAGCCTCCTCGGCGGCCTCGCGCTGGCGAACGCCGGTCTGGGCGCCGCACACGGCTTTGCCGGGCCGGTCGGCGGCATGTTCCCTGCGCCGCACGGCGCGGTCTGCGCGGCCTTCCTCCCGCACGTCATGGCCGCGAACATTCACGCGCTGACCGAGCGCGCGCCCGACAGCCCTACCCTCAACCGTTACGACGAGATCGCGCGCATCCTGACCGGCGACCGGGCCGCGCGCGCGGCGGACGGCATCCGCTGGGTGCAGGCGTTGACCGCGCAGTTGCGCATCCCGGCGCTCGGTGCGTACGGCGTGAGGGTGGAAGACGTGCCCGCGCTGGTGGAAAAGACGCTCGTCGCGTCGAGCACGAAGGCCAACCCGATCGTGCTGACGCGGGAGGAATTGACGGACATTATCACGCGGACACTGTGAGGCGGCGAAGGAAGCGAATGAAAACTATGACGCAGAGAATCATCACGCCCAACCTGAAAGCTATCGTTGAGCCCCAGGGAGCGAGGTTCCCCGCCAATGTCAGCGTCCAGTGGGTAGAGGATGCCAAGAAAAAGCCTGCGCTGAAGGTCCAACCAACGAAGGAAGAGTTCGCCGTGGAAGACGAGTGGGTCGTTGTCCTGGATGGCATCGAGTTCACGAACGGGGTAGTCGAGTTCGATGCTCTCGGCCGGAGTGACTCGCCCCCAAGCAACTTCCTGGGCATCGCGTTCCGCTCTCACTATTCCTGAAAGCAGATACATGAACCTCCTGTATGTAGAAGCCCAATTCCTCGTACCGGCCGAGTCATGGACG
>DAOUGK010000377.1:0-5971 GCA_034429055.1 Anaerolineae bacterium
CGCGAATGGTGGACGGCAGGCGGCTCGCAGCCGACCTACCGCACGACCTCCATGTGGAACGAGCTGGATCTCACGATCGGCTCCGTGACCGGCTACACGCTGCGCTACAGCACACCCTGGGTCGATGCGTTCGCAGCCTCCATTCCCGTAGACCTGTTCCGCCAATGGCTGGTGAGCCTGCTCCTGAGCCTCGACAGCGCGTGGCTGAAGATCGAGGAGTTCGTCCGCCTCATCTACCGAGTGCATCCGGCGCCGCTGGGCGCCAGCGGCATCGGCAGGTGGCAATGGTACGATGGCGGCAAGGCGCTGGACCCGACCCGGATGGACTGGCCGGCCTGGCGTGCGACCAACGGCTGCCTGGTGGAGGCACTCCTCACAGGTCCATTGCAGTGGCTGGGCCTCGTGGAGCTCGGATACCAGGGCCAGCAGCCGGTGGCCTTCCGGCTGCAATCCGAGCTCCCCGTCGAGGAAATCCGCCTCCCGCCGGACGTGCTCCAATTCATGCGCCCGCATGCGCTCATCCTGAGGAACATCTGGCAGGCGGGGGCGCTGCACGCCCTGCTGCGCCAGATCGCCGTCGAAGCCAGCCGCAGCCGCGAGCGCATCCACTACCAGTTGAGCGCGCCGGTGTTCCGCAACCACCTGGAGCAGGGGCTGACCGTGGACAGGTTGGCGGCGGACTTCGAGGCGACGGGCGTCCCGCTCCCCGCGGCGGTCATCGCCCGGCTGCGCGACTGGGAGCAGCGAGCCGGCCGCTATCGCCTGCACGACCAGGTGGCCGTCATCGAGTTCGGCGCCGACATGACGCCGGAGGAGATCCAGGCCATCCTGCGCATCGGCGGCGATTGGCTGTACCAGGTTGCCCCGCGCTGCCTGGTTGCGCTCGATGCCGGGCGCATGCAGGAGCTGCTGGGCGACCTGCGCCGCCGCGGCTACACACCGCAGGTGAAGCCATGACCCGCCCCAGCCTGTACGACGCCATCAATCTCTTCAACGCAAATGATCTCGGCACCATCCTGATCGAGGCGGGCCAGCTCAACCCGCCCAAAAACAAGGAGGGCAAGACCCGGCTCTGGATGGAGCTGATCGGCCAGCCTGAGCGGATTCGCCGCGCGTACGAACGGCTGAACGAGCGGGCGCGGCGCGCCCTCGAACAACTCCAGCTTGCCGGCGGCGAAATGCGCACGACCCGCTTCCGCAGTCTGCTGGTCGAAACGGGCGTCATCGAGCGCGAGAACCCGCGCAAGCCGGCTTCGGTCTGGTCGACCCTCTCGCGGCCCGAGATGGCCCCTCACCCGCGTGCATTCGCCGAGATTGTCGCGAATCTGCTCCTGCACGGGCTGGTCTGGACCTACGGCCAGCCGACCGCCTTCACGACGGCCACCCGGCTGGGCTTCGATGGTGGACGTTATGTCTATATCCCCGACGAGGTGGCACGCCACCTGCCGGAGCCGCCCGCCGCCGCGCCGCCGCAGCATCCGTCCATCGGACAGGTGCTATCCGGCTCGGCCCGCATCTGCCAGCGCGACCTCTACCTGATGTGGAGCGCGGCGCGCGAGACGCCCCTCTCCCTGACCAACAGCGGCCTGTTGCGTGTCACGGACCTCAAGCGCGTCGCCGGTCAACTACTCACCGCCGAGACCGTGACCTCGGGGACGAAGGAGACCGACTATCGCCGGCTCTTCTTCCTGCGCGGCCTGCTCAGCGCGCAGGGTCTCCTTGATCTGGATGAGAACTTCGACAGACTGGTTGCCCACCCGCAGCCGGCGTTCTTCAGCCAGGCGGCCGTCGCGCGCGTGCGGGCCAGCTTCAACGCGTGGCGCGACGGAGCCTGGTGGAATGAGCTGTGGACCACGTATATCCAGGGATCGACCCGCGCCGCCGGTGCGATCACCGACTTCGCGCCGCCTGCCGTCGTGCAGGCGCGGCAGCGCGTCCTGACTGTCCTGACCGGCCTGATCCGCCAGCAGCAGGCATCCGCGCCGGAGGCCGCCGAGCCGTGGATTGCGCTGGACGCGCTGGACGTCTATCTCCACTTCCGAGACGAAAGCTTTCTCCTGGACCGCGAGCTGGCCGAGACGCAGGCGCGCTATTACTACTACAGCAGCGGCGACTACGGGTCTCCATATATCGCGAACTCGCTCGGCTGGACGTGGGCCGATTTCGGCCGCGATGAAGACGCAGGCTGGCAGGGCGTCGAACGCACCTTCATCAAGGCGGTGCTGAGCGAAGGCCTCTACTGGCTGGGACTCGTGGACCTGGGGTACGCGCGGCCGGTATCGCCCGCGGGCGGCAAGGCTCCCGACGACTGGAGCGCGGTGCGGCTGACCGACATGGGCCGCTGGCTGCTGCTGAACGGCCCGGAGCCGGCGATACCCGAGGAAACCGGGCGGGTGGTGCTGCAACCCAACTTTCACGTCTTCGCCTTCGACCCCATCTCGGACAGCGTCCTGGCCCGGCTCGACAGCTTCGCCGTGCGCCTCAACGCGGAACGTGCGGTCGAATTCGAGATCACGCGCGAGTCCGTCTACCGCTCGCAACAGGCCGGGCAATCGGTGGGCGCCATCAAGGCGTGGCTCGAACAGGTCACAGGCAGCCCGCTCCCGCAGAATGTGGGCCGGAGCCTGGACGAGTGGCACGCGGCTTTCGAGCGGATCGTCATCTGGCCGGAGGTGACGTGGCTGGAGGTGGCCGAGCCGCGCCAGGCCGAGACCCTCCTGGCCGACCCGGGCCTGCAGGCGTGCATCATCAAGCAGGTCACACCGACCGGATTGCTCGTGCGCCGCGATCGCGCGACCGAGCTGGAGCGCGCGTTGCTCGACGCCGGGGAACTGCCCGAACGCACCAACAATCCTGAAACTGCGCGCAAGGGCAGCCTGAAGATAGACGAAACGGGCCGTATCACGCTGACCCAGCAGCCCTCATGGCTCTATGTGCGGGCGGCGCTGGAGCCGCTCACCGAGCAGACCGCAGAAGGGCTGCAGGTCACGCGCGGCAGCGTGATTCGCGCAGTCACCCAGGGCCGCGACGCAGCGGCGATCCTGGCCGAGCTCAACCATCTGGCGACCGGCGGCGTGCCCGAAAGTCTTGTTGCCGACATCAAACGGTGGGCGCGGCACTATGGCCGGGCCACCTTCGAACCGGCCGTCCTGGTGCAATTCCGCGATCAGGACGCGCTGGATGACCTGCGCCGGGACAGCGCGCTGCGCCGCCTGCTCAAGCCCCTGCGATCCGGCCAGCACGACGGGCTGGCGAAGATCAGCCCTGCGGACCTGGAGCGCGTCAGGGCGCTGCTGCGCGAGCGCGGCGTCGAAATCGAAGGCGAACCGCCCACCGACCGGCCGGAGTAAGCGAGAAATCCGTCTTTCCGATTGTGGCCCTCGAGTGCTATGATCGGAAGCACAAGATTGCGGACGAGGTAAACTACGCCCGACAACGACTTGCCAGCGATTTGCAGCGCCTTGAGACTGAGAGTTGATAAGGAGTTGGCCTGAGAATGGCTGTAGAAACGACACCTGCTATCGCGGCCACACTGCCCGGCCCGCCTGGCCGGCCCATCACGGGCAACCTGAACGACTTCATCGCGGACCGCCTGACCTACCTGCGCGAGCTGGCGCGCACCTATGGCGACGTCGTGCGCATGACAATGCTGGGCCGCGACCTCGTCCTGCTGGTGCACCCGGACGCCATTGAGGAGGTGCTGGTCACGAAGAAGCGCCACTTCATCAAGGCGCGGGCCACCCGCGCGACCGGCGCGCTGATGGGCAACGGGCTGCTCATCAGCGAGGGGGATTTCTGGCGCCGGCAGCGCCGGCTGGCCCAACCCGCATTTCACCGCGAGCGCATCGCCCGCTACAGCCACCTGATGACCGGCTATGGAGAGCGGATGCTGGCGCACTGGCAGGACGGCGCAACGCTCGATGTCCACGACGAGATGGTAAAGGTCACTCTCGCCATCGCTGCGAAGGCCTTTTTCAATGCCGATGTCGAGGGCGCGGCCTCGGATGTGGGCCGGTCGCTTGAAACCGCGCTCGACCACTTCAACTGGTGGGGCAAGAGCGGGTTCATGGTCCCCCTGTGGGTTCCGTTCCGGGCGAACCGGGACCTGGCCGCGGCGCGGCGCCGGATGGACGCCCTCGTCTACGGCATCATCGCGGACCGGCGCAGGACCGGCGACGATCCCGGCGACCTGCTCTCGATGCTGCTCAATGCGCGCGACGATGATGGCTCCGGGATGAGCGATGTGCAGCTCCGCGATGAGGTGATGACCCTGCTGATGGCCGGGCACGAGACGACGGCCAACGCCATGACCTGGACGTTCATGCTGCTGGCGCAACACCCCGACAGCGATGCACGGCTGGCAGAGGAACTGCGCACCGTGCTCGGCGGCCGCACGCCTGCGCTGGACGACATCGCCCGCCTGCCCTACACCGACATGGTCATCAAGGAGTCCATGCGTCTCTACCCGCCGGCCTGGGTCCTGGGCTACGAGGCGACCGAGCCGGTTACCATCGGCGGCTACCCGCTGGCCAAGGGCACAGGGGTGCTGATGAGCCAGTGGGTCACGCAGCGCGATGCGCGCTGGTTTGCCGGCCCGGACGAGTTCCGGCCAGAGCGGTGGGCCGACCCGGCCATGAAGAAGCTGCCGACGTACGCCTACTTCCCGTTTGGCGGCGGCGAGCGGATGTGCATCGGCAAGCCGTTCGCACTGATGGAAGCCGTGCTGCTGCTGGCAACCATCGCAAGTCGCTACAGGCTTACGCTGCTGCCCGGTCAGGACCTCGTGCCGGAGCCTTCGATCACGATCAGGCCGAAGAACGGGCTGCACATGCAATTGCAGGCGCGCTGAGCGCGCCGGAACTTGCGGTTTTGGTAAATCAGATCAGACAGGATTCACAGGATTGACAGGATTGTTTTGGACTGACTTTCTATCCTGGGAGTCCTGTCAATCCTGTCCAAAGGAAATCGGACAGGGACTACAAGATAGAAGACCCATCCTCAAACACCCTGTAAATCCTGTCCAAAGGAAACCTGCCACATGAGCGAGCGAAACAGCACAGGCCCGGCCTACCGGATTGCGACTTCACGCCTGGTGCTGCGCTGCTGGGAACCGGCGGACGCGCCGCTGCTCAAGGCCGCGACCGACATGAGCATCGAGCATCTGCGGCCGTGGATGCCCTGGGCTGCGCACGAGCCGACCACGCTCGAGGCGAAGGTGGCGCTGCTGCGGACCTTCCGCGGCAACTTCGACCTCGACCGAGACTATGTCTACGGCATCTTCGACCGCGACGAGTCTGCCGTGCTCGGCGGCAGCGGACTGCACACGCGGCTGGGACCAGGCGCGCTGGAGATCGGCTACTGGATTCGCGCCGACGCCATCAATCAGGGGCTGGCGACGGAGGTTGCCGCCGCGCTGACGCGGGTCGCGTTCGAGGTCAACGGCGTGCAGCGGGTGGAGATTCACTGCGTGACGGCGAACGTGCGCAGCGCCGCGGTGCCGCGCAAGCTGGGCTTCCGGCACGAGGCGACTCTGCCGCGGCGCATCACTCACGGTGACGAACAGCACGACGAGATGATCTGGACGCTGTTTGCGGAGCAGTACGCGAGCAGTCCGGCGGCACACGTCGATGCAGCGGCCTATGATGCGCTGGGCCGGCCGCTGCATCTCAGCAGCAGTGCGTCCGACTGAGCCGTCGTGCGAAGGAGGCGAAACATGCGCATTCTCATTCTCGGCGGCACAGTGTTTCTTGGCCGGGCGCTCATCGATGCGGCGCACGCGGCCGGGCACAGCGTCACGTTGTTCAACCGGGGCAAGTCGAACCCGGCGCCCATCCCGCATGTCGAGCAGGTTTACGGCGACCGCGCCGCCGACCTGGACCGGCTGGCCAGCCGCACATGGGATGCGGTCATCGACACCTGCGGCTACGTCCCGCGCATCGTGCGCCTGTCCGCGCGGGCGCTGGCCCCGGCC
>DAOUGK010000378.1:0-5835 GCA_034429055.1 Anaerolineae bacterium
CAGGTACCCAATGCGGTTCTTTGCCAGCGGCGAACCCTACAAGCTGTTCGGCCTGCTTGAGACCGACATCCATCTCTTCCAGGTGGATGAACCAGGCAAGATTTTCCTCCTGGGCACGGACACCACGGGCCGCGACCTGTTCTCGCGTATCTTCTTCGGCGGGCGCGTGTCGCTCACAGTGGGCCTCGTCGGCGTGCTGTTGAGCCTGGTGATTGGCTCTTTTGCGGGCGTCGCGAGCGGTTACTTTGGCGGCGTGGTAGACAATCTCATCCAACGCACGATCGAGGTCATCTCGTCTATTCCGACGCTCCCGCTCTGGCTGGCGTTCGCCGCCGCAGTGCCACCCAACTGGTCGCCCATCAAAGTCTATTTTGGGATTGCCATTGTGCTCTCGCTGGTCACGTGGGGCGGCCTGGCCCGGCAGGTGCGCGGCATGGTACTCGGCCTGCGCGAGGCGGACTTCGTGATCGCTGCGCGCTACACGAACTGCAAGACGCCGCGCATCCTGGCCCGTCACCTGCTGCCGAACACCTTCAGCCATGTATTCGTTGTTGCGACACTCGCCATCCCCGGCATGATTCTGGGTGAGACGGCACTAAGCTTCCTGGGCCTCGGCATCCGCCCGCCCATGACGAGTTGGGGCGTGCTATTGAATGAAGCCCAGCGTGTGCGGGTGCTTTTACAGCAGCCCTGGTTGCTCTCGCCTGCGCTTTTCGTGCTGCTGACGGTAGTCTCGTTCAACTTCGTGGGCGATGGCCTGCGTGACGCCGCCGACCCATTCGCGGGAGAATAGCGATGCCCAACGACATCCTGCTCGAAGTCCAGAACCTCAAGGTGCAATTCCACACCGAGCGCGGCATCGTCCGCGCGGTGGACGGCGTCACCTTCGACCTCAAGCGCGGGCGCACGATGGGCGTCGTCGGCGAGAGCGGCTGCGGCAAGTCCATTACCAGCCTGGCCATCATGCGACTGCTGCAGAAGCCGGGCCGCATCATAGATGGCAAGATTCTCTACCACGCGCGGCAAGCCGGGCCGGGCGACAGCGCCACAGACGAAATCATCGACATCGCCCGCCTGGAGGCTGACAGCGCGAAGATGCGCAGCATCCGCGGGGGTCACATCGGCATGGTGTTCCAGGAACCGATGACCTCGTTGGATCCCGTCTACACCGTCGGCAACCAGATGATCGAGGGCATCAGCATGCACCGAAGCGTCAGCCCGGCTGAGGCACGCGCGATCGCCCTGGACATGCTGGATCGCGTGAACATGCCCGACCCCAAGCGCGTGATCGATGCCTACCCGCACCAGCTCTCCGGCGGCATGCGCCAGCGCGCGATGATTGCCAGTGCGCTCTCCTGCCGGCCCAGCCTGCTCATCGCAGATGAGCCGACTACCGCGCTTGACGTGACCACCGAGGCGCAGATCCTTGAGCTGCTGCGCGACCTCCAGCGCGACTTCGGCATGGCGATCATGTACATCACCCACAACCTGGGCGTCGTGGCCGAAATGGTGGAAGAAGCCATCGTCATGTACCTCGGTAAGGTGGTGGAACAGGCCCCGGTTGTGGAACTCTTCTACCAGCCGAAACACCCCTACCTGCAGGCGCTCCTGCGCTCGATCCCAAAGCTGGGCCGCAAGAGCAGCGCCAAGCTCCAGGCAATCAGCGGCATGGTGCCGAGCCCCTTCGCCATCCCGCCCGGCTGCTCGTTCCATCCCCGCTGCCCGGACTTCATGCCCGGTGTGTGCAACGTGGCCGAACCTGCGGTGGTGGACGTGGGCGGCGGCCACCTGGTCAAGTGTCACTTGTACGGGCAACCTAAAACCCTCGAGACGGCAGGGGCATCCCCGATGCGCGCAACCTCGGGGGTCTCTGCGGGAGGTGTGCGATGATAGACAATCGCACGGTCACACCCACCAACCACGATGCGACGCCGCCCATTCTCGAGGTGTCCAACCTCAAGAAGCACTACCCGATCACCAAGGGCTGGCGGCGCAAACTGATGGGCTACACCAAGGCCGTCGACGATATCAGCTTTACAGTGCCTGCGGGCAAGACGGTCGGGCTGGTCGGCGAGAGCGGCTGCGGCAAGACGACCACAGGCCACTGCATCATGCGCGGCATCGACCCGACGGCCGGGAAGATCCTGTTCAACGACAAGCAGCTCGGTCAGGTCGATCTTGCGGCCGCGACGCCGGAGATGCTGCGCCAGGTGCGGCTGAACATCCAGATGGTATTCCAGGACCCCAGCTCGTCGCTCAATCCGCGGATGACCCTCTTGCAGACGGTTAGCGAGCCGCTGATCGTCAACGGAATAGCGCGCGGCAAGGAGGTCGAGGACCAAGTTGCGCAGTTGCTGCGGCTGGTCGGCCTGCTGCCTGAGCATATGCACCGCTTCCCGCACGCGTTCAGCGGCGGCCAGCGCCAGCGGATCGCCGTTGCGCGTGCGCTGGCCCTCCGCCCGCAGCTGATCGTCGCAGATGAGCCGGTGTCCGCGCTCGATGTGTCTATCCAGGCGCAGACGCTCAACCTGCTCCAGGAGCTTCAGGAGCAGTTCAACCTCTCGTACCTCTTCATCTCCCACGACCTGAGCGTCGTCGAGCACATCAGCGACCGGGTGGCAGTCATGTACGTGGGCAAGCTTGTCGAGGTGGCCGACACCGAGGTATTGTTCCACAACCCGAAGCACCCGTACACGGAGGCCCTGCTCTCCAGCGTGCCGAACCCCGATCCGCTGGCGCCCAAGAAACGCATCGTGCTGGCGGGCGAAGTGCCCAGTCCGAGCAACCCACCTGCGGGCTGCTACTTCCACCCCCGCTGTCGCTACGCACAGGACATCTGCGCGCACGAGGCGCCTCCACTTGTCCAAGTCACGCCCGGCCACCAGGCCGCCTGCCACTTCGCGGACCAATTGTCGCTGACGGGCGTCGCGACGGTGAAAATATAGTCCTATCAGAGACTCGTTTTCTGGCAGAGAACGGGTCTCTGCGTCCACAGAAAGGATTCTTTCATGCCAGTCAAAATCACCATGATCGGAGCCGGTTCCATCGGCTTCACCCGCCGGCTCATGCGCGACATCGTCGCCGTGCCTGAGCTGGCCGACACGGTCTTCGCGTTCACCGACATCTCCGAGCGCAACCTCGAGATGGTGGCGCAGTTGTGCCGTCGCGACCTGGAGGCCAACAAGCTGCCCGCGCGCATCGAGGCGACGCTGGACCGCCGCACCGCCATCGAAGGCGCGGATTACGTCGTCAGCATGATCCGCCAGGGCGGGCTCGAGGCCTTCCAGACCGACATCGACATCCCGCTCAAGTACGGCGTCGATCAGTGCGTCGGCGACACCATCTGCGCGGGCGGCATCATGTACGCCCAGCGCGGCATCCCCGCGCTGCTGGACTTCTGCAAGGATATCCGCGAGGTCGCGCAGCGGGACGCTGTCTTCCTCAACTACTCGAACCCGATGGCGATGAACACCTGGGCCTGCAACAAATACGGCGGCGTCCAGACCATCGGGCTCTGCCACGGCGTGCAGGGCGCACACTGGCAGATTACCGACTGCGTCAACCGCTGGGCGAAAGCGCAAGGTCTCGTGCCGCAGGACTACGAGATGCACCGCCGCGAGGTGGATGTCATCGCCGCGGGCCTCAACCACCAGACCTGGTTCATCAAGGTCAACTGGCGCGGCATCGACATGGTGCCGAAGATGCTCGAGATGTTCGAGTCGCACCCCGAGTACAGCCGGACCGAGAAGGTGCGCATCGACGTGCTGCGCCGGATCGGTTACTACAGCACCGAGTCGAACGGCCACCTGAGCGAGTACCTGCCCTGGTACCGCAAGCGGACCGACGAAATCATGCAGTGGATCGACCTCTCCTCGTGGATCAACGGCGAGACGGGTGGCTATCTGCGCGTCTGCACTGAAGGCCGCAACTGGTTCGAGACGGACTTCCCGCGCTGGCTGGAAGAACCTGCGCTCGACCTGACAACGTACAAGCGCAGCGAAGAACACGGCTCGTACATCATCGAGGGGCTGGAGACCGGCCGAACTTACCGGGGGCACTTCAACGTCCAGAATCGGGGCCACATCCCTAACCTGCCCGACGGCTGCGTTATCGAGATCCCCGGCTACGTGGACCGCACGGGCATCCACATGCCGGTGGTCGGGAACCTGCCGCTCGCCCCGGCCGTCACGTGCGCCGCGTCAGCGCGGGTGCAGGAGCTGGGCATGGAGGCCGCAGTCCACGGCGACGTGACCCTGCTCAAGCAGGCGATGCTGCATGACCCGCTCGTCGGCGCGGTCTGCAACCCGGAGGAAGTCTGGCAGATGACCGACGAGATGCTCGTCGCACAGGCCCGGTGGCTCCCGCAGTATGCGTCCGAGATCCCGGCTGCACAGGCCCGGCTGGCCCAGGCCGAGCGCGACGGCACGCGCGTCAAACTGATCGAGACGCGCGGCGCGGCCCGCCTGCACACCAAGACGGTCGAGGAGATGGCCGCCGACCGCGCCGCCGCGATGGCGAACGCGGATGCAGCAGACAAGGGGAAGATGACGAAGGAATAACAACCTTCACCCCTGTTTACACCTTCGCTGCGGACACGGATGAGCCTTTGGCTCATCCGTGTCCGCAGCCTCGTTATCCCGTTTGACAATCCTCCCTGTCCCATGCTACCTTACCCCTGTTACGGATAACACACACCCACTACGCCTCGCAGCCAACGGAGACGCCCATGTCTGACATCCACGCCACCTACACCGACCGCTACTATGCGTACATGGGCTTGGCGCCCAAACGCATCCCGCACTGGGAACATTGGTCCTGCCCCGACGCCGAGACCTACCTGACGGGCATCGACTACTACGACCACCCCCGCCTCTGCCGGCAGAAGCTGGCGGAACTCTACCCGCAGCTCGATCTGCCTATCCCCGACAGCGACGAGCCAAAGCCGCGCCCCGGCCTGGACCTGGAGGGCGAGAGCTCCGAGTTGGACGACGACGGGCGGCACCGGGTCCGCTGGGGCGACGGCGATACCTGGCACTGGGACTGGGGCCACAACTTCCCTACCGCGGAGGATGTCTTCGCCTTCTCGCCGCTGGCGCACGCCGACTTCACCGATGTTCCGGTCGTGGAATCGCGCGACTACTCCGACGAGGAAAAGCTGTACCAGCTCTACCGCGCGAACTATCCGGCGGAGTGGGGCGACCGCGCACCGGCAGGTTCTACGTCATCGGTGGGCTTCTACAACACTATGTTCATGTGGCCGCTGCTGACGTTCGGGTGGGAGCTATTCCTGCAGACTTGCCTCGATCCCCGGTTTGCCCGGCTGATGGACGAGTTTGCGGAGATCAACCGCCGCGTCTTCCGCGTTTTCGCCCGCCTGCCGGTCCACTTCATCGTCTGCCACGACGATATCGTGACCTCGCGCGGCCCAACCTGCTCGCCCCGCTGGATGCACAAGTACATCTTCCCCCGCTACGAGGAGTTCTGGGGCATCGTCAAGGCAGCGGGCAAGGAGGTCATCTTCATGGCCGACGGCTGCATGGACGCGTATGCCGACGACGTGATGGCCTGCGGCGCGCGCGGCATCATCACCGAGCCGTACACGGACTATCGCGCCATCGCGAAGCGACACCGGGACTGCTTCCTCGCCGGCGAAGGCGACAACCGGGTGCTCATGCGCAACGACCCGGACGAGATCACCGCGATGGTCAAGCGCATGGTCGGCACCGCGCAGATGACCGGCGGCTATATGATGTGCATCGGCAACCACATCCCCTGGAATGTCCCGCCCCGCGCGATCAAGCAGTACCTGGATTTGTCGGCGGAACTGGCGGTGCG
>DAOUGK010000379.1:0-3144 GCA_034429055.1 Anaerolineae bacterium
CAGGTGCTTGCTGTGGCCGTAGGCGAACTGCTCCAGCCGTGCGTCGAAGGGCGTATCCTCGTCCGCAGGCCGGCCATCGCGCGTCAGGCCGATGGCCGCGGCCGAGGATGTATGGATGAAGCGCCGCACGCCCGCATGGAGGCAGGCATCGACTACGTTGCGCGTCCCTTCCACGTTAACACGATAAATCTGCTCGCGTTGCGCGCGCCAGTAGGACGACACTGCGGCGACGTGATAGACCACCTCGCAGCCATCGACCGCGCGCATTACGGCATCACGGGCGAGAATGTCGCCGATGAAGTCCTCGACATCCAGGCCGGCCAGGCCCACGAGGCTGGAATTGCCCCGACGCAATACCCTGACTGTTTGCCCTCTGCGGACCAGCTCGACGGCCAACTGGCCGCCGACAAAACCGGTCGCGCCGGTGATGAGCACTTTCACAGCGGCTTCTCGTAGATACGATAGGTCTTGTAGCGCGTGCCGCCGAGCCGCTCGATGATCTGATTCATCATCGTGTTGCTCTCCAGGATCCACGAGCCTTCGAGCCGCTTGTAACCGCGCTTGAGCGCGGCCTTGGCCGTCTCCAGGTAGAAGACCGCATCCGCTCCGCGGCCGCGGTACTCCTCGATCATGCCCATCGCGATGAGACGGAGTTGGTCGATCTTGCGGCGATGCCAGAGGAACTTGAGGAGTCCGAAGGGCCACATCCGTCCGCCGCCGGAGGCACGCAGCGCCTGGTGCAGGTCGGGCAGCGTCAGCGACACGCCTGCGGGCTTGCCGTCCTGCGTCTCAGCCATGAAGATCAGCTCAGGGTCGAGCAACGGTTTCATGCTCTTGACCAGGTGATCGATCTCCGCATCGGTCATCGGCACGAAGCCCCAGTTGCGCTGCCAGGCGCGATTATAGGCCTCTTTGAAAAGCTCAACGTCATGATCGAAGTTCTTCATGTCGATCTTGCGAATCCGCAAGCCCTGTTTCTCCAGGGCCTTCTGCGCCACATGGAACAGCTTCTCAGGTGCGTTCTTCAGCCCTTGCTCGATATCGTAGATCCAGGCATACAGATCCATCGCCTTGCTGTAGCCGTGACCCTCGATGAGCGCGGGGTAATAGCGCGGGTTATAGGTCATCATGACCATGGGCGGCTCATCGAACCCGTCGATCAGCGTGCCCACCTCGTCGTTCATGGAGAAGTTGAGCGGCCCGCGCATGACCTGCATGCCCTGTTCCCGGCACCATGCTTCTGCGGCGTCGAGCAGAGCATCGGCCACCGCCTGGTCGTCGATGCATTCGAAGAAGCCGAACGCGCCCATTAACTCGTGATGGACCTCGTTGTGCCGGTCGTTGACGATGGCGCCGATCGTGCCGACCAGCGCGCCGTCGCGTCGCGCAAAGAATAGCTGGAAGCGGCTGTGTTCATACAGAGGATTCTTCTTGGGGTCAAAGATGTCGCGGCGTTCTTCGATGAGCGGGGGAACCCAGTTCGGGTCGCCGCGGTAGAGCTTGAAGGGGAAGCGGACGAATTCCAGCACCCCCCGCTTGTCCGTAACAGGCTGGACAGTGATCGTGCTCATGGTCCCCCCGAATTCTGTAGTTTGGCCCGCTGCGCACGCTGCACCAGCAGGTCGAGGATGGGATACTGCCAATCCCGCAGCAGGCCGACGAGCCGGTACATGGCTGTCGTCTCCAGGCCCGGCGTGATGGTGTGGCGCTTGTGTTGGATGCCCCGGATGATGGATCGGGCGACCTGTTCCGGGGGCAGCACCACGCCGCCGTTGAACGCGCGCGTCTCCGACGGCTTGAGGGCATCCTCATAGGCCAGTTGCGGCGTGTCCGTGTCCGGCGGATAGACCACCGACAC
Organism: Anaerolineae bacterium; assembly: GCA_034429055.1. Taxonomy (GTDB): domain Bacteria; phylum Chloroflexota; class Anaerolineae; order CG2-30-64-16; family CG2-30-64-16; genus MWBF01. Next base: position 1,859 of record DAOUGK010000379.1, read on the forward strand.
GTGGATGCCGTGAGGCTTGAGCTCCACGCGCAGCACGTCCGACAGCCCGCGCACGGCATACTTCGACGCACCGTAGGCTGCGTAGCCGAAGACGGGCAGAAATGCCGCGGCGGAGCAGATGTTGACGATATGGCCGGAGCCGCGGCGAATCATGCCGGGGATGAGCGCCTTGACGACGTGCAGTGTCCCGAAATAGTTGACCTTCATCATCTCCTGGAAGATGTCGAGGTCTTGCTCGATGAAATAGCCCGGATGGACCGTGCCGGCGGAGTTGACCACGATGTCAGGCAGCCCCGCGGCTTCGGTGACCGCGTGAACGGCGCGCGCGACCTCAGCCGGGTCTGCGACATCCGCCTGGACCGCGCCGCATTGCTGGGCCGGGCAGGTGCAGCGTTCCCGTATCTGCGCCAGGGCATGGTCGAGGCGGGCGCGATCCCGCGCCATCAGCCAAACGTGAGCGCCAAGCTCGCCAAAGAGCCGGGCTGTCGCCAATCCTATGCCGCTGGAACCGCCGGTTACGAGGACAACACAATTCTGGAAGGACATTACGAAGACTCACCTGTATTCTACCACAGCCCTTGTGCAGGGCAAACGGGCCAGAAGCCTTCCCGAATCACTCGTAGCATAGGGCCTTGTGCCCGCCCGGACGCCCACAAGGGGCTAGGCTACCCTTTACGCATAGAGAGCTAATCCGGCGTCACACACATCTCCGCCAACAGCGCGCGCGCCAGCATCTTGGTATCCAGCATGTACTCGTGCTCCAGGACCGGGCCGACGCACGCAGGGCAGCCGTTCTCGCACGGGCACGCGTTCACCAGGTCATGTGCCGCGGCCAGAATCTCCGGCAGCGAGACGAAAAGCTGCTCCGCATAGCCGACGCCGCCCGGCGTGTGCTCGTACACGGTGATGGTGGGCAAGCCGGTTGTGGGACTCTGCGGCTCCGGCACGACGCCCAGGTCGCGCGGGTCGCACATCAGGAACAACGGCGCAACACCCTCCAGCAGCGCGGCCACGCCTCCCAGCCCCGAGCGCGTGCGCACGCTAACCTCCGCCAGCCGGTGACAGGAGGGGCACAGCGTCACCAGGTTGGGCAGCCGGTTGGCGACCTGCCAGGCCAGTTCTGCCGGCAGGCCCTCGCGCAGGTGCTCGTGCGCGACGAACGCGCGGAAGGGCACTTTGTGATGCACGTCGTGCTGGCGGCCGTTCATCTCCGGCGTGCCGCAGTTCTTGCAGCGGTAGCCGTCGCGTTGGCGCACGGCCGCGCGCTGCGCGGCCCAGTTCGGCCC
>DAOUGK010000380.1:0-17069 GCA_034429055.1 Anaerolineae bacterium
GCCAGGCGCTCCCGCGGCGGAGCCAGACGGTCGAGACGACCTACGGCCCCGTGCGCGTCAAAGTCGCGCATTGGGGCGACGGGCAGGCCAAGGCCGCACCCGAATACGAGGATTGCCGCAAGCTGGCCGCGCAGCACAACATTCCGCTGCGCGAGGTAGACCGCGCCGCGGTGCAGGCAGCCCACGCGGCGGCGCTGGTCTAGCCTGGGACTACAAGTCCCAGGCTGGCAGGCAAAGTCCGCCGAGGCGGACTGCACTGTGGCTGCAAGCCAACCGGCCTCGGCCGGTTTCATGTATCAGCCTGCGATTTGAATCGCAGGCGTTGCCGGGGGGTGCGGTAGAAGATGGGCGCAACCGCACAGTTCTTCGACGCCAACATCGTCTACGTCTACTTCTTCTATGGTCTGGCCTTCTTCAGCCTCGGCCTGGTTGTGCTGCTGGAGTCAGGCCGGGCTTCGGAATTCCGTTTTGCCCGCGCCCTGCGGCCCCTGGCCCTCTTCGGTTTTGTCCACGGCGTGCACGAGTGGTTCGAGATGTTTCAGATTTTCGCGGTCAGGACGCTGGCCTATGAGCCGGGGCCTGTCGACGAGACGTTCCGACTGCTCACGCTGCTGGCCTCGTTCCTTCTGTTGCTGATTTTCGGCGTGCGTCTGCTGCCCGGCGCGGAGCAAAGACCGGGCCGCGAGGTGGTCCAGGTTGCGCTGATGGCGCTGCTCTGGGCTATTGCAGTGGCGTTTGTGGCGTGGCAGTATGACGCGACATGGCCGCAAATCTGGGCTGCTGCCGATGTGTTGGCGCGGTATGGGCTGGCGATCCCCGGCTCGGCGCTGGCTGCCCTGGCGCTCATCCGCGAACGCCACGACTTTCATGCGCGCGGGATGTCTCAGTATGGCCGCAGCCTGCTCTGGGCCGCGGTTGCTTTCCTGGTCTACGGCGTCTTCGGCCAGTTCTTTGTGCGGTCGAGCCTCATCTTCCCCTCGCAAACCATCAACTCGGCCATGTTCCTGCGCATCTTCGGCATCCCCATCCAGTTGTTGCGCACTGTCTCTGCGCTTGCGATCACGATTGCGCTCGGCAGCGCGCTGCGCGCCTTCGAGTTGGAAAGCCGGCTGCGGCTGGCACGGGCAAATAAGGCGCGCCTTGAGGCGCAGGCTGCCGCGCTCGAAGCGCAACAGCGCCGCGCCAACGAAGTTGAGGCGCTGAATGTCCGCCTGAGCGCCACCGCAACCGAGCTATCGGCCATGGTGCAGCTATCGCACATCCTGACTTCCACAATCGACCTGCGGCGCATGCTCAGCAGCGCACTCTATCAGATTGTGCACAGCTTCGAGCGTGCCTGTTGCAGCATCATTTTTTTGCGACGGCCCGACGGGGGGCTGGAGCTGGCAGGCGAGTACCGGCGGCCCAATGCTCCGCTGCCTGTGACCCTGCCGCCGCTGACCGCGGTTGTGGCCCGTGCGGTTGAGCACAGCGAGCCAGTCGGTGCGGGGCTGGATGGTGAAATCGTGCTGTTGACGGATCAAGCCGGGTTTGGCGACCGCAAGTTTCGCACCCTGGGTGTGCCGCTGCGCAGCCAGGTGCAGATTCTTGGCGGGCTGGCCCTCTCCTCAGTGCGCGAGGAGGAGCCACTGGGCGGCGATGAGCTGAATCTGCTGACTGCGTTCGCCCAGCAGATTGCGGCTTCCGTGGAAAACGCCCGGCTGTATCAGGTGGTTCAGGAGCGCGAGAACCAGCTTGAGGACCTCGTGCGCCAGCTCGTCAATGCGCAGGAAGGGGAGCGCCAGCGCATCGCACGTGAACTGCACGACGAGACGGGCCAGAAGCTGCTGGCCCTGGGCATGGGCCTGGCCGCAGTCGATACGCAACTTAGCGCCGGGGATGCGGCGCGTGCCGCGCCGATGGTGCGCAATCTGCGCGAACTGAACGACCTGGCCGTGAGCGAACTCCGCAATATTATGGCCGACCTGCGGCCGGCGCAACTCGACGATCTTGGACTCGTGCCGGCCCTCCGCTGGTACATCCAGCAGTACCAGGCGCGGCAGCCCGGCCTCTCTGCCGTGCTGCTTGCCGACCGTACGCTGCCGCGCCTGCCTGCACAGCACGAGACTGTGCTCTTTCGCATTGCCCAGGAGGCCTTGACTAATGTGGCGCGCCATGCGCAGGCGACCGAGGTGACTGTCACGTTGAGCCGGACGGGCGACGATATCTGCCTGGAAGTCAGCGACAACGGCCAGGGGTTCGATACCTCCGCGCCGCCGCGCCATGAGCCGCACTCCGGTCTGGGTCTCGTCGGGATGCGCGAGCGGGTGGCCCTGATTCGCGGGGATCTGCTGGTCGAGTCACAGCAGGGTCACGGGACGCGCATCGTAGTCAAGCTGCCGCTCGCGGAGCGGGCCGAGACGGGACAAGAGACGAAAGACGAAGGACGATAGACGAAGGGCGATGCCAGTCAGGCGGAGGGTGGATCGTGCAGACCCATCCTCCGCTTCGTTATTTCTTCGGGCTGTGCGTGGGCTTGGTCTTGGGTGCAGGAGGCTTCTTCTCTGCCGCAGGCGCCGGGGCAGGCTTGCTGGCTCCGCGCTTTGGCTTGCCGGTTGCGGCTGTCTCCGGCGGCTGAGTCGATGACAGCAGGGACAACTGCGCTGCGTCGACGGCGACGGCCTTGCCGCGGCGGGCGGCCGGCTTCTCCGGTTCCTGAGCAGGCCCCGCCTTCTTGGTGGTGGGAGCCGCTGTGCCAGTTGCAGCGGGTTTGCCGGTCGCAGTCGTCTTACCGGTCGCGGCCGCTTTGCCAGTCACACTGGTCTTGGCGGGCGCAGTCGTTTTGCTCGCTGCGGCCGTATTGCCGGCTGCCTCTATCTTACTCCCAGCAGCCTTCCCGACAGATGTGGGCTCCTTGACGGGTGCAGCCTTCACCTTGCCATCAGATTTCGGCGCGACGGCAGCCTCCGTCCGTTTATCCGTTGCGGCGCTGCGCGCCATCCGTGGCGGCGATTTGCTCTGCGCAGATGTCGCTTCCTCTGCGGGCGCGGCGGTCGCCTTGCGAGCCGGCTTCGGCGCGGCGGAGGTGGTCGGAGGCGCGACGGCAGCCTCCATCTGTTTATCCGTTGGGGCGCTGCGCGCCACCCGTGGCGTCGATCGCCCCTTCGTAGGTGCACCTTCATCCGGTGCACCCGCGCCCGCCAGCACATAGGCCCGCGTCACGGGCTGCCCTGCAACGAGACCCGGCAGCGCCTTCCCGCTGGACGGCCGGCCCATCTGCGCCAGCGCAGCAAAGGCGCATCCGACTGCCGACGCATCCGCCTGCACGCACACCAGCCGGTCTTCCGGCTCCAGCAGGGCGCCGCACACCACGTCACCCGACCGGCTCGACAGTTTGGCTGCGCCGATGCCCTTGCCGTTGCGCCCCTGTGTCGGGAAGTCGGCCAGCGGCACGCGCTTAGCGTAGCCCGCGCCGAGCACCAGTGCAACCTGGGCAGTACTCGCACCCGCCGCAGCCACCCCGCCTGCAATCACCCGGTCATCGGCGGCCAGCCGGATGCCGCCGATGCCGCCGGCAGGCAGGCCCATCGCGCGCACGTCGTCCTCGCTGAAGCGAATCGCCTGCCCCCGCGCAGTGAAGAGCAGCAGTTCGCCGCCGCCCTGGCTGACGCCGGCCCAGGTCAGCCGGTCTCCTTCATCCAGCCCGATGACCTGGGGTGCATCACCGGTGTTGGCGGCCAGGTCTGCGGCGTTGATGCGCTTGACCTTGCCCTGCGCGGTCGCCATCACGATGTAGCCGCTCAACGGCTCGCCGTTGGGCTTGGGAAGCGGCAGGAGCGCGACAACCTCGCTCCCGCGGCGCAGCCCGGCCAGATTGGCAAAATGGCCGCCGCCCGTCTCAGGAATCTGGTGCGCTTGCACCCGACCCGCCTGGCCGCGGGCGGTGAACAGGTAGAGGTCCGTCTTGGTGTCGCCCTTGACGGCAAACTGCACCGGCGGCAGCGGGAACGCCGGCTTCTCCCCGCGATGGCGCATCAGGGTGCCGTCCGTGTTCAGGGTCAGCCAGAGTTCCTCCTGTGGCAGCAGGTCGATGGTCGTCAGCACGCCCTTCGCCCGGTCCGCAATCTGCGTGCGCCGGGCATCGCCGTACTTCGTCTTGAGATTCTTCAAGTCCTGGCGGATGACATCGAGCACCTTCTTGGGCGACTTGAGCAGCTCCTCCAGCTCCTTGATCAGCACCAAGAGCTCTTTGTACTCGGTCTCCAGCTTGCGGCGTTCCAGCGCGGCCAGGCGGCGTAACTGCATGTCGAGGATGGCCTGGGCCTGGATAGGTGTGAAGCCAAGCTGTTTGATCAGGCCGTCGCGGGCCACCTCGGCTGTGCGCGAGGCGCGGATGAGGGCGATGACTTCATCCAGGATGTCGAGCGCCTTGAGCAACCCCTCCACGATATGGGCGCGCTCCTTCGCCTTCGCGAGGTCGTGCTTGGCCCGGCGCACGATCACGACCTGGCGGTGCTCGATGAAGTGCAGCAGCGCGCGCTTCAGGCTCAGCAGGCGCGGCTCGCCGTCCACCAGCGCGAGGAGCGACACGCCGAAGGTCTGCTGCAAGGGGGTCAGCTTGTAAAGTAGTCTCAGTACCTCGCTCGGGTCAACCGTGCGCGTCAGTTCGATGATGATGCGCATCCCCGTGCGGTCCGACTCGTCGCGCAGGTCCGTGATGCCCTCGATCCGGCCATCGCGCACCAGTTCGGCAATGCGCTCGATGAGGCTGCTCTTGTTGGTCTGATACGGCAGCTCGGTGACGACGATGCGGGCCTTGCTCCGGCTCATGTCCTCGATGTGCGCCTTCGCCTGCATCACGATGCTGCCCTTGCCGCCGGCATATGCCTTGGCAATGGCGTCTTCCTGCTCGGCATTCTCGCCGTTCCCCAGTTGCGAGTAGCGGTACACCACGCCGCCTGTCGGGAAGTCCGGGCCGGGGATGAAGCGCATCAGGTCTTCGACCGTGATGTCTTCCTGTCGGTGATGGTTGTCGATGAGATAGCACAGTGCGTCGCAGACTTCGCCCAGGTTGTGCGGCGGGATGTTGGTGGACATGCCCACGGCGATGCCGCTGGAGCCGTTGACGAGCAGGTTGGGCAGCGCGGCCGGCAGCACCGACGGCTCCTTGAGGGTGCCGTCGAAGTTGTCGTTCCAGTCCACCGTGTTCTTTTCGATGTCGTTCAGCATCTCCAGCGCGATGGGCGCGAGCCGCGCCTCGGTGTAGCGCATCGCCGCGGCGTTGTCGCCATCCACCGAGCCGAAGTTGCCCTGGCCGTCCACCAGCGGGTAGCGCAGCGAGAAGTCCTGCGCCATGCGGACCATCGCCTCGTACACGGCCACGTCGCCGTGCGGATGATACTTGCCCAGCACTTCACCGACGATGCGTGCCGATTTCTTGTACGGCCTGTCGGGCATCAATCCCAGGTCGTACATGGCCCACAGGATGCGCCGGTGGACCGGCTTGAGCCCGTCGCGCACGTCCGGCAGGGCGCGCGCGACGATGACGCTCATCGCATAGTCGAGATACGAGGCCTGCATCTCCGCGTCAATATTGATGGGGCGGATGGTTCCGAATTCCATAGGTGTTCCTTGATTCAAAGTAAGACTCTGTTATTCGTCGCGCAACGCTATTCGTCGCGCAACGCTATTCGTCGCGCAGTTGCTCCCAGACGGGCCGGGTGTCCTGGGCCTGCAGCGCCTGGCGCAGCTCGATGATCTGGTCGCGCAGCACCGCTGCCTTTTCGAATTCCAGGCCCTGCGCGGCGGCTTTCATCTGCTTTTCCAGGTCCTTGATGAGCCGCGTGGCCTCGTCCTTCGGCAGGGCGGTCGGCGCAAGGTGGTATTCCGGTCCGGCCTCAGCCACGGCCGCATCACCCCAGCGGGCAGGCGTGCTGCCGCGCTCGACCTGCAGGCGCTGCGTCAGGTCGCGCACGGTCTTGACAATCGAGGTCGGCACGATGCCGTGCGCTTGGTTGTGGGCTTCCTGCTTGGCGCGGCGGCGATTCGTCTCGTCGATGGCTCGCCGCATCGAGTCTGTTATCTTATCCGCATACAGGATGGCCGTGCCGTGGACATGCCGCGCAGCGCGGCCAATCGTCTGGATGAGCGCCTGCTCTGAGCGGAGGAAGCCTTCCTTGTCCGCGTCGAGGATGGCAACCAGGCTCGTCTCCGGCAGGTCCAGGCCCTCACGCAGCAGGTTGATACCGACAACTACATCGTACACGCCCAACCGGAAATCACGCAAAATCTCGATTCGCTCAATGGTCTGCACCTCGGAGTGCAGGTAATGTACCTTGATGCCGACCTCCTGCAGGTAATCCGCCAGGTCTTCTGCCATGCGCTTGGTCAGCGTCGTGACAAGTACGCGTTCGTTCAGTGCCACGCGCTTGCGAATCTCCTTGAGCAGGTCGTCCACCTGGCCCTTCGTCGGGCGGATCTCCACCTGCGGGTCCACCAGGCCGGTGGGCCGGATGATCTGCTCGACCACCTGGGCCGAGTTCTTCATCTCGTAAGGGCCGGGCGTCGCAGTGGTATAGATGACCTGGTTGAGCGAGGCCTCCCACTCCTCGAACTTGAGGGGCCGGTTGTCCAGCGCACAGGGCAGGCGGAACCCGTAGTCCACGAGCACTTCCTTGCGCGCGCGGTCGCCGTTGTACATGCCGTGAATCTGCGGGATGGTCATGTGCGACTCATCCACGATGAGCAGCCAGTCTGCGGGGAAATAGTCCAACAGAGTGAAGGGCCGCGAGCCGGGCGGGCGCAGCGCCAGCGGCCGGCTGTAGTTCTCGATACCGGAGCAATAGCCCACCTCGCGCAGCATCTCCATGTCATAGCGCGTGCGCTGTTCGAGGCGCTGCGCTTCGAGCAGCTTGTCTTCATCGCGGAACTTCTTGAGCTGGGCCTCGAGCTCGGCCTCCATGATCTGGAGCGCCTCGGTGAGCTTATCCTGCGGCGTGATGAAATGCTTGGCGGGAAAGATTTCGAGCTCGTCCAGCTTGCGCACGACCTCGCCGGTCAGCGGGTCGATTTCCGTGATGCGGTCCACCTCATCCCCGAAGAACTCGACGCGGTAGGCCATATCGGCATACGCGGGCATCATCTCCAGCGTATCCCCGCGCAGCCGGAACTTGCCGCGGCGCAACTCCATGTCGTTGCGCTCATAGAAGATTTCGACCAGCTCGCGCAGCACCAGCTCACGGCGCACGGCCTCCCCGCGCTTAAGCTTGACGGTCACACGGCCGTACTCCGCCGGGTCACCCAGGCCGTAGATGCACGACACCGACGCGACGATCAAAACGTCCCTACGGCTCAACAGCGCGGACGTGGCGGCCAGCCGCAACCGGTCGATTTCGTCGTTGATCTGCGCATCCTTCTCGATGTAGGTGTCGGTGCGCGGCAGATAGGCTTCTGGCGGATAGTAGTCGTAATAGCTGACGAAGTACTCGACCGCATTGTGCGGAAAGAAATCCTTGAACTCGCTGTAGAGCTGGGCCGCCAGGGTCTTGTTGTGAGCCATCACCAGGGTGGGGCGGCCGACCGCCTCGACCACTTTGCCCATGACATAGGTCTTGCCCGTGCCGGTCGCGCCGAGCAAGGTCTGGTGCTGGTAGCCTTCTTTCAGCCCCGCGATCAGCTTGGCAATCGCATCCGGCTGATCGCCGGTCGGTTGGAAATCAGAAACAAGCTTGAAGTTCGGCATCAACTTACTCCCGGACGTGCATACTGGCTAATATCCCTGCTACCGAGTATAGCTCAAAGTGCGGGTAAAGGCAAGATTTGGGAGTGGTTTTTCGAACATGAGTTCGGGTTGCTGCAAGTTTGGCAATCGGAAAGCAGCTTACATCGTAGCGGATGTACACAGTGTATAAGGTTTGTAAATTGTTTGTAAGACAACGTGCCGACCAGCAAGCACACATTCAGACAAACCTAGCAAGAGGAGATACTGTAAAATGCGTCCCGTATTTGGTTTATCGATCATGTTGATCCTGGCGATCCTGGTAACTGGTTGTATGCCTCCGCCGATGGCGCCGGCTGCGCCAACTGTTGCGCCTGAACCGACAGCGGTTCCCGAAGCTGCTGCGCCGATGGCGATGGACATCGTGGACACGGCGATTGCGGACGGGCGCTTCACGACCCTGGTGGCGGCGGTGCAGGCGGCCGGGCTGGTGGAGACGCTAAAGGGTGCGGGGCCGTTCACGGTCTTTGCGCCGACCGACGTGGCGTTCGGCAAGCTGCCGGCGGGCACGGTCGAGGGTCTGCTGGCCGAGCCGGCCAAGCTGAAGGACATTCTGCTGTACCACGTGGTGGCCGGCAAGGTCATGGCGGCTGATGTGGTCAACCTGACCAGTGCGGACACGGTGCTGGGCCAGCCGATCACGATCACCGTGACGGACGGCCAGGTCAAGATCAACGATGCGACGGTGATCATCACCGACATCGAGACGAGCAACGGCGTCATTCACGTCATCGACGCTGTGATCCTGCCGCCGAGCAACTAAATTTCTGAGGCTTCACCTGAACGCCCCCTCGACTGTCAACCGGTCGAGGGGGTTGTCGCGTGTGCAGGCCGGCGCAAGATGTTTGCGTTGCGCATCACGATGCGAATGGATCGTCGCGTCACTTGACGCGCTTGTGCCTGTGTGCTATACTCTGCTTTGAACATACTTGTGCATCACCGTATCCTCTTACTTTCTCTGCGATCATAGTGTGCCGCTGTGCGCACTTCTCAGTAGGGCAGATATGCAAAGATAGTGGATTTGAGCACATTGCGCGTTCGCCTCGTCGTCTTGCGCTCATCCCGCAACCTGACTATCTACGGCAGAGCCAATCAGCATTCCAGCTCGCGCCGCATACTTTTTCCAGGAATCTACGTTACAGCTTTCACGTTGTCACACACTGTTAAATTGCAGCAGGCAGCCTCCGTGGGACCCCTCCTGCGTGCTTGTTTGTTTGCTGATACCAGGCACTATCCAATGATGGCTCATGCCGCGCGGTGCCCGTTCGCGGTTAGGCGGATTGGTAGACGTGCCTGATTTCCGTTTCTGCTGATGGCCGATGGGAGTAAAGCATGAATATCGCTGAACTTGAGACGAAAACGCTGACCGATCTGCAAGAGATCGCCCGTACGATGGGTGTGACTGGCTATACCCGGCTCAAAAAGAATGACCTGATCATGCGCCTGCTGCGCGCCGATACCGAGGCCCAGGGCTTGATCTTTGGCGGCGGCACGCTGGAGGTCATTCAGGATGGGATCGGCTTCTTGCGCGCCAACAAACAGATGGTGCCGGGGCCTGAGGATGTCTATATCTCGCAGAGCCAGATTCGCCGGTTCGGTCTGCGCACGGGCGACTTTGTGGTGGGCCAGGTGCGCCCACCCAAAGAGTCAGAGAAGTACTATGGGCTGCTCAAGGTTGAGGCCGTCAACGGGGTTGACCCTGAGGTTGCCAAGCGCAGGCCGAAGTTCGAAGACCTGACGCCGATCTTCCCCAATCAACAGCTCAACCTGGAAACGCACCCGTCCATCCTGACGACGCGCCTGATCGACATGGTGGCGCCCATCGGCCGCGGCCAGCGCGGTCTCATCGTCTCACCCCCCAAGGCCGGCAAGACCACGGTGCTCAAGCAGATTGCCAACGGCATCTCGGAGAACTTCCAGGATGTCATTCTGATGGTCCTGCTCATCGGCGAGCGGCCGGAAGAAGTCACGGACATGGACCGGGCGGTGGAGGCCGAAGTGCTCGCCTCGACTTTCGATGAGCCGGTGCAGTCGCACGTGCGCGTTGCCGAGATGGGCCTCGAACGAGCCAAGCGCCTCGTAGAGGCGGGCCGCGATGTGGCGATTCTGCTGGATTCCATCACCCGCCTGACGCGCGCATACAACCTGACCGTGCCCGCGTCGGGCCGTACGCTGTCGGGCGGTATCGACCCGGCCGCGCTGTATCCGCCCAAGCACTTCTTCGGCGCCGCCCGCAAGATCGAAGAAGGGGGCAGCCTGACCATCATCGCGACCTGCCTGGTGGACACCGGCAGCCGCATGGACGATGTCATCTACGAGGAGTTCAAGGGCACCGGCAACATGGAGCTCCACCTGGATCGCCGCCTTGCGGAGCGCCGCATCTTCCCCGCGTTCGACATCGTGCGTTCCGGCACCCGCCGCGAGGAGCTGCTGCTCGGCTCGGAGACGCTCGGCAAGGTCTGGACGCTGCGCCGCATGATCGACATGCTGCGGCAGACGGGCGAGGATCCGCTCGAACCGGTGTTGGAGCGGCTGCGCCGGACGCGCAACAACAAGGTGTTCCTCGAAACGCTGTCGCAGAGCATGTAGCTCTTGCTCAAGTTACACCCAAAGACCTTCGAGGTTGTGCCAGCCGCAGGTTTGCCAAACCTCGAAGGTCTGTTATACTCAAGCTCTGAGTAATTCCACATCATGTGAGGTCGCGCCTAATGCGCGCTGACTTAGCAAGCGACAACCGACCGGCCGTACCCCCCAACGAATGGGGGCCGGGGTATCAACTCTGGCAGTCCGTCCTCAACCTTCTCGCGCAACGCGGCCCCGAAGGCACGACTTCCCTGGTACGCGTCGGGTCACACCTGATTATCCTCCTGGTCGCCGTGTTGGTGCTCGTCTTCAGCAAGGTGGATTTGCCCGCGTGGGATATTGCGGAGGAGTCTGCCGAGCCGCTTGAAGCCGAGATCATCGATGGCGCGCTGATCCCCGAGTATGTGGCGGATGCCGCGACGGCCGAAGAAAACCCCGCCGAAAGCGTGGCGCTGGTGCGCGCCGCCGTGCCCATCACCCTCATCCCGGAACGTTCGCGCCTGGACGTGGTGACGCATACCGTCACCGCAGGCGACACGCTGTACGGCATTGCCCAACGGTATAAGCTGAACGCGGAGACGATCATGTTCTCCAACGGGCTGGAGAAGAACCCCGATCTCCTGCGCCTGGGCCAGCAGTTGGTTATCCTGCCGCTCAACGGCATCTATCACACCGTCGGCCCGAAGGACACCATCCAGAGCATCGCCAAAGCGTACAAGGTCACGCCGGAGGCGATCATCCAGTATCCACTAAACCATATGGACGCGCAGAACCCGACCGTCGTGGCCGGGCAGAAGCTGGTCGTACCGGGGGGCGTGAAGGAACTGCCGAAGCCCGCCGTGACGGTTTACCAGACGCCTTCAGGCACGTCGCGGCGCGGCACGGGCGTCTTGATCTGGCCTACTTCCGGCAAGATCACGCAGGGCTACAAGCCGTTGCACCGCGCATTGGATATTGCCCGCTCCATCGGCACACCCATCAAGGCGGCAGACGCGGGCGTCGTGGTCGTCGCCGGGTGGAGCAACAGCGGCTACGGCTATCACATCGTCGTCGATCACGGCAACGGGCTGCAGACGCTCTACGCCCATCTCAGTCGCATCTTCGTGAAGCGCGGCACCGTGGTTGCCAAGGGCGGCGTCATCGGCAACATGGGCAACACGGGCCGGTCGACCGGCCCCCATCTGCACTTCGAAGTGCGCAGGGGCGGTGTGCTGGTCAATCCGGTCGGGTATCTGCCGTAGAGCGGACGAAGGACGATGGACGAAGGACGAAGGAGCCTTACTTCTTTGGTCCTACGTCCCGTCCTCCGTCCTTCGTCGCTCGTCCTTCGTCTTTCGTCCCTCGACTCTCACCCCGTGACGTTCACCCGCACGTCGTCCAATGCGAAGTTGGCCGTAATATCGAACACCCGCAGGCGCAGCGTGTATATCCCCGGCGGCAGGCCGGTGGTGTCCCACGTGACCAGCAGCCCACCTGACACGGCCTGCAGCGATGGCAGCGCCACCGGCTGCCAGTCACCTGGCGTAGGTTCAGCCCCCGGCGCATATTCTACGAGATACGTCACGAAGCCTGACCCATCGGCAATACCCTGGATTTCGACCAGTCCGCTGACCGCCGCACCTTCTTCCGGCATCAGGATCGTCGCTTGGACGGCGGCGTCGGCCGGCGGCGTCGGACTCGGCGACGGCTCGATGACCGGCGTCAGGCTGAGGTCCGGCGTGGCCGTCGGCGTCGGCTCGACTATCACCGTCGGCTCCGGCGTCTCAGTGGGTGTCGGCGTCTCGGTCGGCACGGGCGTCTCCGTCTCAGTAGGAGACGGTGTTGCGGTCGGGCTGGCAACCTGGACGTAGACGACATTCGAGACCGCGACCGGATAATCCAGCGAGTTGGCGTCGTAGTAGGCGGCCAGCCGCAGCGAGAAGTCGGTGGTATCGTGCTGTGCGACCGTCGCGTCGACATCCCAGTCGCCCAACGCGCCGTCCAGCTCGCGGCCCGCCGGGTTAGCCGGGTCCGCCGGGTTCGGCCCGGAGAGCACACCCCAGCCGATGGGATCCGGCCCGACGCCATACTCCAGGCGCCAGATCAACGGCTCCGGCACGCGGACGCGGCCCACGACCGGCGTCAGGCCGGTCACGGTCGCACCGTCCTCCGGGCTGTAGAGCGCCAACTCAGGCTCGAAGGCCAGCGGCGGGCGCTGCTGGCCGAGGATGGGATAGCCGTGCGCTTCGGCCCACGCGCGATATTTCTCCGGGAACACCATCACATCGCGCGATTCGATGCGGTCTTCGGGCGTGAAGTCTGTCGCAAGCTGGCCGGTGACACGATCCACAGCCACGCGCTGCCACAGGTCATAGCCCGCAGGGAGCGGCCCCTGGTTGGCCGCAAAGATGTCCTCACGGCGGCCGGGGCAGGCTTCGCCCGGCTGGGTACCGCTCTCCGCACACACCTGTGCGCGGAGCATCCCCGCCGGCTCGGTGAACTGGCTGGCGGGTCGCCCCTGCAACCCCTGCACCATTACCGCCTGCCAGATGGGCGCCGCGCCGAGCGAACCGGCCAGGCGCTGCATCTCCGTATAGTCGGCATTGCCCACCCACACGCCCACCGCCAGGTCCGGCGTGTAGCCCATCGTCCACGCGTCGCGATAGTCGTTGGTCGTGCCGGTCTTGACCGCCGCGGGCCGATCGGGCAGGGTCATCTCGCGCACCCCGCCGAACATCATGCTGCGCGCGGCCGGGTCCGCCAGGATGGACGTAATCAGGTAGGCGTGCTGCGGGTTAAAGACCTGCTGCGGCGCCGCAGGCGTGACGGCCACACCCAACGCAGGGTCAGCCGACGCGCCCAGGCAGCCGGCCACGCTTTCCGCGGCCGCGCCGCGCCAGATGAGGCGGCCCTCGCTGTCCAGCACGCAGGCAACCGGGCTCGTGCTGGTGCGCACGCCGCCGTTTGCCAGGGTCGCGTACGCGCCGGTCAGCTCCAGCAACGTCACATCGCCGCCGCCGAGCGCCAGCGACAGCCCATAGTCGGGGCGGGTCAGGGTCGTGATGCCCGCGCGGCTCGCCACATCCTTCAGCCGGTCGATGCCTGCGTGCTGCAGAGCCTTGACCGCGGGGATGTTGAACGAATTGCCCAGCGCCGTCCGCACGTTGACCAGGCCGTGGTCTTTCTCGTCGTAGTTGGCGGGCACATAAGGCGGGTTGGCGCCGTCCGGGAACTCCGTCTTGATGTCCATGATGGCCGTTGCCGGCGTCCAGTAGCCCGGGGGCTCGATGGCGCTGATTTCCGCAGGATTGGCGACCTGTCCCTCCACGGTGGGTTGCGCGACGCTGGCAAGGCGCGCGGCCTGCGCAGCCGCGACGGCCTCCGGTGCAGGATCGATCTCCGCAGGCATCTCGAACGTTGCCAGATAGACGAAGGGCTTGATGGCCGAGCCGGGCTGCCGCGGACTAACGGCCATGTTGATTTGACCGCTGATGTCTGCGTTGCCGAAGTCTGCGCTGCCGACCAGGGCGAGAATCTCACCTGTTGCGGGCCGGATGGCGACGACTGCGCCGTTGGTCGCGTTCTGGTCGGAGAGGCGCGCGACCTGCTGGCGCACCTGTTCTTCAGCCGCAGCCTGGAGCTGCGCGTCGAGCGTGGTGTAAATGCGCAGCCCGCCCTTGTTCGCCAGCTCCGGGCCCAGCACTTCTTCGACCTGGCTGCGCGCGTACAAGACGAAGTGCGGGTGCTGCGAGTCATACACCTGGCGCAGCGGCTGGAGATTCAGCGGCTCGGCCCAGGCCGCGTCGGCCTGCTCGATGCTGATGTATTCGCGTTCGACCATGAGGCGCAGGACGACACCCTGGCGCCGCTTGACCGCGCCCGGCTGGCCGTCTGGCTCCCACATCTTGGTGTAGGGATCATAGTAGGCGGGCGCCTGGGGCAGGCCGGCCAGCATCGCAGATTCCGCCAGCGTCAACTCCGACGCGTGCTTGTCGAAGTACGTTTCTGCCGCTGCCTCGATGCCGTACGCCAGGTTGCCGTAGTTGACTTCGTTCAGGTAGATTTGAAGGATTTCGTCGCGCGGATAGCGTCGCGTGATTTCGGTGGCGAGAATCGCCTCCTTGACCTTGCGCGAGATGGTTTTCTCGGCTGACAGGAACGTCAGCTTGACGAGCTGCTGCGTGATGGTGCTGCCGCCCGGCCCGCTCAGGTCCCGGTTGCGCAGCGCATAGAACACCGCGCGGCCCAACCCCACCGGGTCCACGCCCGGATGCGAGTAGAAGTTGGGATCCTCGGTCGCGATGGTCGCGTCCCTGAGATACTGCGAAATCTGGTCGATGGGCACGACGGTGCGGCGGCCATAGTTCGGGTCCGCGACCTCGTTCAGGACGTTGCCCTCGCGGTCGTAGATGAGCGTGGAGGCGAACTGGCTGGCCCGCGCCTGCAGCTCATCCGGCGGCGGCAGGTCGCGCGCGATGCTGGCGTAGCCCATCAGGGCCACGCCCAGGAACAGCACAACGACCGCAGCGAGCAGGAGCAGCACGAACAGGAAGCGGCTGCAGCCACCCCGGCGGGCCGGCGGAGGCGGCGTCGCGCGGCGCGTGCTTGTCGCAGGCGGCGCGGCGGGCGGCTGGCTCCTGGCTGCGGAGCGGACGGCCTGCGGCATCGCTTGCTGAGCCGTCTGCACAGCAGGAGGCACGGCTGCAGCGGGCGGCTCAGGTGCTCGCACGGGCACGGCGGTCTGTGATGTCGCCGTCAGTGCGGTGGTCGGCTCGGTTGCTGCGGGCGGCGTCTCGCGCGGACGGAACGGCGCATGGGCGTCCGGCGCGGGCTCAGGTCGGGCTGCCGGCGTGCCCCAGCCCGGCAGCCGCGTGGGCTCAGGCGGCATCGCCTGTGGTACAGCGGGTTGTTTCGGCGTCCACCAGGCGGCCGGGCTGGGCGGCGGCTCCGGTTGCGCGTAGAGCCGCCGCGGCTGGATGCGCGGCAGTGTTGGCCGCGGGCCGCTTTCCGGTTGCGGCGGTGCGGGCGCCCACCAACTGGCAGCGCGCGGCGCGCGGTCGCGGCTGGCGCGCGCTGCAGCAGGCTCCGCTGCGTTCCGATCAGACGGGTTATCAGTCATATAGCAGGTTTACCTTCCCGATAAAGACACATGATAAATTCTCGCGCAGGCGATGAGCGCCTGCCGTACTTAGACGTCCAGGTCGGTCTGTTGGTTGCACTGACCGGCCGGCAGGGATACTTGACACTGCATGTCCGACCTTGTAACGTTGGGGTCAACGCACATCGTCCAACCATCCTGTACGCACGAACGGAGACTCCCCATGCCTGCAGACCTCTTCTACAAACCGGCCGATGGCTGGCCCGGCGACTTCATCCCATTTTTCTGGAACGGCGAATACCATCTGTTTTACCTCAAGGACTATCGCGATCGCGCGCGCTGCGGTGAAGGAACGCCCTGGTTTCATCTGGGGACGCGCGATTTCCTGCACTTCACGGACTATGGCGAGGCCCTGCCGCGCGGTACGGCAGAGGAGCAGGACCTCTACGTCTTCACGGGCAGCGTCATCGAGGCCGGGGGACAGTTCCACATCTTCTACACCGGGCACAACCCCCACCTGCGTGCACGGGGACTGCCGGAGCAGGGTGTCATGCACGCGGTCAGCCATGACCTCACCGCCTGGGAAAAACAGCCCGCGGACACATTCTATGCGCCGCGCGAGACTTTCGAGCCGCATGACTGGCGGGATCCGTTCGTGTTCTGGAATGCGGAATCCGGCGAATACAACATGCTGCTGGCCGCGCGACTGCCGGGCGGGTCATCCCGCCGGCGCGGCTGCACCGCACTGTGCACCTCAGAAGACCTCAGACATTGGCGGGTCGCCGCGTCGCTTTATGCGCCGCACCTCTATTATACTCACGAATGCCCGGATCTGTTTCGGATGGGCGATTGGTGGTATCTCCTGTTCTCCGAGTTCAGCGACGCGAGCGTGACGCGCTACCGCATGGCGCGCGCGCTGGCCGGTCCGTGGCTGACTCCGCCGGTGGACACCTTTGACGGCCGTGCCTTCTATGCGGCCAAGACAGCGTCCGATGGCGTTCACCGTTATCTGTTCGGCTGGAATCCTACGCGCGAGGGCGAGACCGACGCCGGGGCCTGGCAGGGGGGCGGCGCACTGGTCGTACACGAAATCCGCCAGCAGGCCGACGGCACGCTGGTCGTGCAGGAGCCGGAGGCGCGGCAGGCGGGATTCGGTGATGCCATGCCGGTCTCGCTCCATTCGGTCATCGGAAGCTGCGGGACCGCTGGCGGGCGGACGACGTTGGCTGCAAAGGACGGGTATGCGCTCGCGTCGGCCGGCGCCCTTCCCGAAACCTGCCGCATCACGGCCCAACTGCGCCCGAACGCCGAAGTTGCGTCGTTCGGCCTCATGCTGCGTGCAGACGCCGACTTCGAGGCGGGGTACTACATTCGGGCTGAACCCGCGCGCCAGCGTCTCGTCTGCGATGCGTGGCCGCGTCCCGGCGACCGGCCCTATGCGGTGGAGACCGAGCGACCGCTGGCTCTGAGCATCGGCGAGGCCGTCGAGCTTACGATTGTGCTGGATGGGACGGTGTGCGAGGTCTATGCCAACGGCACGACTGCGCTCAGCACGCGGATGTACGATCATCGCCAAGGGAACTGGGGCGTGTTCGTACAGGGCGGCGAGTTGACGGTAGACGCACTGGCCGTGCAGATGGCGGTCAGTAGCTA
>DAOUGK010000381.1:0-3311 GCA_034429055.1 Anaerolineae bacterium
GTGGCTGCGCAGCCTGCGGATGTGGTCGCGCTGCTCGTCATTCCGCCTGGCCTCGGCCCGCTGGCCCCGCACCATGAGGCCACCTCCGGCATGGGTCATCTCGGCCCGCGCGAGGGCGCCTTCTTCTACGCACCGCACACGGTCGCGCTGTGCGCCGCGGTTGCGCGCCGCGCGGGCCTGGCCGTCACTGTGATGGACGGCACGCGCGAGGACAATCCGGCGGAGTTCGCCCGCCGCGTGGCTGCGCAGCCTGCGGATGTGGTCGCGCTGCTCGTCAGCGAGGGGACGCGGCTGAGCGACGACAACTTCCTGCGCCTGTTTGCGCACCTGGCGTGGGGGCAGGCCATGCCTCGCCGCCTGCTGTTTGGGCCATCCGCGCACTTTGTCGTAGACGGATGGTTGGTCGAGGGACTTGCTGAGGCCGCGCTGGCCGGCGAGCCGGAGGCCGCGTTCGCGACAGCAGTGGAAGGCGCGGCTGCGGGTAAGTTGACCGGCCGTGTTGAGGCGGCCGCGTTGTGTCCCGACAGCTACCGGCCGGACGGCCTGCTGGCTGATCTCGATGCGCTGCCCTTGCCTGCCTGGGACCTCGTGGCCTGGCAGCCTTACGGCGCAGTGGGCCTGCTAAGTAGCCGCGGCTGTCCCGCCAGGTGTACGTTCTGCGCCTATGTCGTTGCGCAGGGGCGGAAGTTCCGCTGTCAGAGCGTCGAGCGTACGCTGGCCGAATGGGAGTGGCTCGTCCGCGAGGTCAAACCGCCCCACATCGTCTTTCGTGACCCGGTCTTCGCGCAGGACCGGCAGCGGGTGGTGGCGCTGTGCGAGGGCATCCTGGCGCGCGGTCTGCGCTACCGCTGGATGTGCGAGTCGCGGCCTGAACACTTCGACGGCGAGCTGCTCAAGCTCATGGCGGCCGCGGGCTGCTATGCGGTCAAGATCGGCATGGAGAGCGGCGACCCCGAGCTGCTGGCCGCGCTGCGGCGGATTGACAAGCCGGAGAAGGCCGGCGGCTACCTCGCGCAGGTGCGGCTCGTCGTCGCCCACTGCCGCGTGCTGCGCATCAAGCCGATGGTGTACGTGATGGCCGGGCTGCCGGGCCAGACCCCGGCCTCGCTGGCGCAGACCGCCACCGCGCTCGTGGAGCTGCCGCCGCGCACGTCCGTGACGGCCAAGCCGTACCAGCCCCACCCCGGCACGAAGCTGGAGGGGCCGGCGATGCCCGTCTCGCCCGCGGCGCTGGCCGCGCTGGAATCGGCCCACCGCTACGTGCCCGGCGGATTGCGCCGCGTGTGGCATGCGCTGCGGCGGCGCGGCCGTACGCTGTTGAGCCGGTTCCGCAAGCTGCGCCCGGCGCAATCCGGCACAGGCTCAGCAGTCCCACAGCCACAACCCGCGGCGGAGCCGTGGCTGGAGAGCCTGGCGGGCGTGCGCGTGTTCCTGACCGGCGGCAATGGATTTGTCGGTGGTCACGTGGCCCGCGCGCTCGTCGAGGCCGGTGCGGAAGTGGTGGCGCTCGTGCGGCCCGACAGTCCGCTCGGTCAGCTCGCAGACCTGCCCGTGAACATCATGGCCGGAGATCTGACCCGTCCTGCAGGGTTGGCCGCGACACTGGCAGGTTGCCGGGTCTGCTTCCACGTTGCCGCGCTGTATGCGGGCGCGGAGCAGGCCGAACAGATATACGCGGTGAACGCGGGCGGCACGGCCGCGCTGCTGGCCGCATGCGTGCAGGCAGGCGTGGCGCGCTTCGTCTACACGAGCACTGTGGGCACGGTGGGCCGGCCCGCACAGGAGGCCGTGGCTGGCGCGGCGGCACCGGACGAGAGCGCCGCGTTCAACCTGTGGGACTACGCCAGCCCGTATGTGCGGTCGAAGTTTGCGGGGGAATGCATTGCCCTGAGCTGGCAAGGGATGGGGCTGGACGTGGTGGTGGTCAAGCCCACCGCGCCCGTCGGCGCGGGCGACGCGCGGCCCAGCGCGACCGGGCGGCGTATCCTCGCGGCTCTCACCGGCGAGCCAATCCCCTATCCCGCGGGCGGCATCAACCATGCGCCCGTGCGCGATATCGCCGCCGGTCATCTGCTCGCCGCGCTGCGCGGGCGGCCCGGCGCGTGCTATATCCTCGGCCACGCGAGGGGCAACCTCGACCAGGCTGCATTCATGCGCCTGGTCGCGGCCGGGGTCGGCGCAACCGTCGTGCCGCCGGCAACTCCGGCGCGGCAGACCACCGTCGCGCTGGCGTTGACCGCCGATCCGGCGCGCGCGATTCGCGAGCTGGGGCTGCCGCAGTCCGACCTGGCCGCGGCGTTCCGCGAGGAGATTGACTGGTATCGCGCGATGGCCGCGCGCTGGCCGGTCCAGCGGGAGCAGCGCCGGTGACCGCCGCGCGACACACGCTGCCCAGCGTGCGCATAGCGCACGCCTGGCTCCCGCTGCTGCTCATCCTGCTGCTGGCGGCGGGGCTGCGCCTGGTCGGGCTGGAGCAGCAGTCGCTCTGGAACGACGAATTGTCCACCCTGGTGCGCGCGGATGCGGGCAGCCTGGCCGACCTCCTGCGCACGGGCATCGTCCAGGACGGCCACCCGCCCGCCTACCTGACGTTCATGTATTTTGTGGAGCGGACGCTGGGGCGTGCAGTATGGGCGCTGCGGCTGCCCTCGGCCATTGCGGGCGTGCTTGCAGTGTGGATGATCTACGCGCTGGCGCGACGGCTGCGGCCAGAGGACCCCGCACGCGGCCGCGACGAGGGGCTGATCGCGGCCGCGCTCATGGCCGTGCTGTGGGCCCCGGTCTACTACAGCCAGGAGGCGCGGCCTTATGCGTTCGCCATCCTGCTGGCGCTGGTCGTCACCTACGCGTACATACCGCTGCTGCCGCTGGCCGGTCAGCCGCAGCCGCGCACGCGGGATATCGTGGTGTATGCCGCGGTCGCGCTGCTGACCGCTTACACCCATTATTTCGGCTTAGTGCTCGTGACGATTCAGGCGGCTGGCGCAGTGCTGCTCGCGCTCGTCGCCCGGCGCAACCGCGGACCGGTCATCGCAGCCTACGCGCTCGTCGCACTCGGCTATGCGCCGTGGGTGGTGCACCTTGTCGGGCAGGTGAGCAGCCAGTTCGCGGACCCGCTGCCGCGGCCCGCGCCGGGCATCCTGCTCGATTTTCTGCTGCACTTGTTCAATAGCTCGCGGGTGATGGCGGGCGGCGCGATCCTGCTGTGGCTGGCCGCAGGTGGGCTCTGGCTGTGGCGGAGTGCGGCAGCCGGCTCTGGCCGGTCGTGCTGGGGCCGGTCTCAGACCGGGCCCAAGCCTGCCGAGCCAGGG
>DAOUGK010000382.1:0-6041 GCA_034429055.1 Anaerolineae bacterium
GGTCAGGTAGATGTTGCTGTACGCCTTCTCGCCGCAGAGGCCCAGGCCGGCCTGGGTGTAAGCGCCGCCGTTGCTGGGATTCTTGGCGTAGCGGCTGTCCGCGCCCTTATCGTTCGTCTCGGCCACGGTCTTGCCCAGGTATTGCCGCGCCCAGTCGAAGATAGGTGCGTGGATCGTCGGCAGGCCGGTGCCCGAATTCCGCAGCAGGTCGGGATCGGTGCGGATGTAATCCGCGTGCTTTTCCACCGCGCTGTGGACGGCCCAGTAGCTGAGCACGGTGTTGCAGCGCAGGTCGTCGGCATAGGCTTCGAAAGCGATCGGCACGCTGTTCCAGTGCAGCCGGATGGGATCGTAGAAGCCGGAACGATCGTTGGTGTAGAGGCCCGTGAACTCCGGGGCCAGACGGTTGTGCGACAGGCCGACGCCGAGGCCGGCGGCATAGTCCGTCGTGTAGCCGCGTTCCTCGCCGCTGATGAAGCTGGGCGCGTACTGCAGGAACACATGCCGATCCGGGCCGGCCGGATCGCCCGTCCCGAACGCGGTGGCGTAGGCGAGGCTGATTTCGTTGACGTAATCACGCCACTCGCCCGTGGTGTCCATGCCCGCGTTCTTCACGACGTGGTCGAAGGTCGATTTGTATTCCCAATCCACCACATCCTGCGTGGGCTGGCTCTCACCGTACGCGCCCGTGCCCATCGCGATAAACTGCAGCCGGTATTTCGGGTCATTATTCAGTATGCCGGATGGGGTGTCCCGATAGCGTGCGCCCAGCGCGTTGATGAAAGCCTTATAGGCGTCTTTGTGCGCCGCGCCCCAGTACTTCGGGATGAGATGGCGCACGCGCAACTGCACGTTGTCGACGTGGAACGTGGTCGGGTTGGCGCCGTCGGTCACGACCTTGAGCACGACCTTCACCGCCTTCTCGGTGCCAAAGGGCGTCACATCGAAGGTGTAGCCCTTCCAGTAATCGGCGGCCTGCCCCGCGTGGCTCAGGTTATTGATGTCGAGCTGCGTGCCGCCCAGCTTCGTATTGCCTTCCCACAGCTCGACGTACAGGTGGTCGTTCGGGCTGGGGTCGGTGGTTTCGATGTTCACCCGCAGGCTGACGTAAACGTTTTGCTGGCCGGCCAGGCTCGGCGGCATCGCAGGCACAGCCTCTTCCTGGTGTACGGCCGTGGCATTGGCATTGTTCACCCCGCCAAGTTGCAGCGCATTGCCGTTGGAGCCGCGGCCCGGCAAGGTGTCACCGACAACGTAGGTGCTGTCAACCGGCGGGGCAGTGTCAACTGTGATGGCCGCCGGATCACTGACAGTCCATAGCGACAGCCCGCTCTCGAACTCGCCGTTCAAAGTCTTGCGGGCCGTGCGGCGGAAGTAGTCGATGTAGTGAGGGATGCCTGTCGATGTCGTGGCCGGGATGACGGCATCGGGAATCTTGATGACCCAGTTCGGCGTCGAGCGGATGTCATTCGCCGTCGTGGTGTCATAGGTCGAGATCATGATGCCGACGCCCGTCGGGGTGGTGGCGCTGCGGTCGACACGGCTCTTGATCCAGTTGTCCAGCGCGGCCCAGTTATACTGGCCCGCACCGCTCTGGGCCGGATTCAGCGTGCTCCAGATCCAGAACCCGATGGACCCATCGACCGGCAGGGTGTCGGGATTGAGGTTGTAAAAGCTGTTGAGATAGTCAATGTGATAGATGCCGGGCAGGGCGCCGGTGGTGCGAATGATGCGCTCAGGCGCCGCCCCAGCCTCCGGGCCGCCGCTCTGCTGCAGCCCTTCCGCGTTGACACCCGTCGATACACCCGACAACAACATCGCCAGCAGCACGAACGCGGTCAACCATCTGCCGGAAGACGAGAGATTGCGTTTAGACACTTCTTCTGCTCCTGTCCTCGTAGGTAGGATAAGATACCTGGGTCATGGATTGCCCGGTGCTATGCAGACAAAATGCCTGCCGCCGCCGGCTGCCCAGGGGAGATGAAACCAGGGGCGCTCATTTTTTAAGCTATCCACGTGAACTTTGGATGAAAACCCCACAAGTCTATTATGACTTTTTTGAAATGTGCGGCCCGCTGATAGCATCTCCTTATATCAACTGAACGTTGGCTGCATAGTTACGCGACCGGCACGCCATTAACTGCCAGGATGTTGTGCAGCTTGCCGGAGAGTACCATCTTCTCCGCCAGGTAGACGGCCCGCATGCCCTCTTCGCCGCTGATGAGCGACGCGTGGCCGTTGGTCGCAGAGGCGACGAAATCCTCCAGTTCCTCCACCAGCGGCTCCCGCTTGCGAATCTCGTACTTGGTAATGCGGCCCTCGCTGACGCCCATCAGCGCAACCATCCCCTCCCAGCCGTTGGCATAGTTGTTCTCGTAGAAGTAGAGTTCCTGGGTGAGATAGTTAACGTGGAACATGCCCCGCTCGCCCAACATGGAGAGCTCGCGGATTTTCGTGGGGGTCAGCCAGTTGATGTCCAACACGCCGACCGCGCCGTTGGCGAACTTCAGCAGGCCGGAGAGCAAATCCTCGTGGCTGGCATGGATTTCCTGCTCAGTCTCGGCATAGAGGTTCTGGATGGGCGCGCCGATCAGGTATTCCATGATGTTGAGCTCGTGGGTCGCCAGGTCGAACACGACGCCGACGTCCGCGATGCGGCTGGGGAAGGGCCCGACGCGCCGCGAACGAATCTGGAACACGCGGCCCAGCTCGCCGGCCTCCAGCCGCCGCTTGAGCTCCAGGATCGCGGGATTGAAGCGCTCGATGTGGCCGACGCCCAGCCGCACCCCCGCAGCCCGTGCGGCATCGATCATCGCCTGGCATTCCGCCACACCGAAGGCCAGCGGCTTCTCGACAAAGGTGTGTGCGCCCGCGTGGATTGCGGCCAGCGCGGCCTCACGGTGGAGGCGCGTGGGCACGGCTATCGAGACGATGTCCAGCTTCTCGCGTCCCAGCATCTCGTTGTAGTCGGTGTAAGGGGCGGCCTTGTAGGTGCGCGCGATGGATTGCACCGTTTCCAGATCTGTGTCGGCCAGCGCGGCCAGGTTGACCCCCGGCATCTGGGCATAAACACGGGCGTGGTTCCGGCCCATCGAACCGACGCCGATCACTCCTACGTTCAACATGGGACCAAACCTCCGTTGAGGGTTATTGTTCTGCAAGGGGCAGATCGGGATAGGCCGCCCCGCACTGCGGGCAGGCCAGCGTCCCTGTCCCGTTGGGATCCAACCGGTGGCCGCATGCGCACGCGTACCCGATCAGCCGCGCGGGGCAGCCGACGACGATGCCGTGATCCGGCACATCGCGCGTCACCACTGCGCCCGCGCCGACCAGCGCGAACCGGCCCACCGTGACGCCCGGCAGGATGACCGACCGCGCGCCGACCGATGCGCCGTAGCAAATGCGCACCGGCCCGACCTCCCAATCATCGTTGCCCTTCAGGCTGCCGTCGGGGTTGATGGCGCGGGGATACAGGTCGTTGGTCAGCACGACATGCGGGCCCAGAAAGACCCCGTCCTCCAGCGTCGCGCCGTGATACACCGAGCAGTTGTTCTGAATCTTCACGCGGCTGCCGATGTGCACATCGAAATCGACGTAGACGTTCTTGCCCAGGATGCACTCCTCACCGATGCGCGCGCCTTCCCGCACCTGGCACTGGTGCCATATGGATGTGCCCTCACCGATGACGGCCCTGGGTGAAACGTCAGCCGTGGGATGAATCCGGATCATCAGGCCTTTCCTCCATGCTTGCGGCCGGCGAGCAAGCCGTCGACTGCCTGCAAATAGGTTGCGCTCTCGCCGCGCCAGTTATAACGTGCGGTAAACCGTTGCGCCTGCGCGGCCCGCGCCTGCGCCGCTGCCGGGTCGCGATAAACGGCCAGCAGCCTGGCCGCAAGGTCCGCTGCATTGCCCGGCTCGAACAGCAGCACCATGCTCTCGTCGAAATAATCTGCGGTCGTCGCCGTGCGGGATGCGATGGCCGGGATGCCCAGGCTCACATACTCCAGCAGCTTCGTCGGCAGCCCGCAGTCGGTGAAGACATCCTGGCGCATGGGCGCCACGCCGACGTCTGCCGCGCGGATGGCGGCCGGGAGCTGCTCGATCGGCTGCTGGCCGTGAAAGCGCACCACGTCTCCCAGCCCCAGCTCCGCCACCAGCCGCTCTACCGTGGGCCGGTAATCGCCCGCGCCGTACAGTTCGAGCCTCACCCCTGGAATCTCAGGCCGTATCTGTGCAATTGCGCGTACGAGCAGGTCCACACCGTAGCGCTGCATGATGCCGCCGTGATGAATGACCACGAAACGCCCGTCCACCGTGCGGATGCCGTCCGCCGTGCGGATGCCTTCCGCCGTGCGCCCGTCGCCGGCCTGCGCCGGATCGAAGATGCGCTCATCGGGGCAGTTCATCACCTGGACGAGCTTGCCGGACGGAATGCCGCGACCTGCCATGATGCGGCGGTGACGGTCGTGCAGCACAAACACCCTATCAGCATACGCGCATGCGATCCGCTCCAGCCAGGTCAGCAGCCGGACGATGACGCTGCCCCGCGCCAGGGCGAAGCGCGACATGAATAGTTCGGGCATCAGCTCACGGAGGTCCAGCAGCACCGGCACGCGTGCCAGCTTGAGCGGCAGGGTCGCGAAAATGAGCGCGTCAGGCGGGTTATGGACTTGCACCAGCGCGTACGGTGCGCGGCGATGGCGGCGGAGCAGTTCACGGCCCGCCAGAAAAAAGAAGCGTGCGTACTCCTTCAGGTAAGCGACTGCACCGGCGCCCTGGTGGCGCGTCTCCGGCAGCCGCACGACGTTGACGCCGTTCAGGGTCTCGGACGGAGCCTGGCCCGGCAGGTGCAGGCACAGCACATCGACCGCATGGCCGCGCCCGGCCAGAGCCTCGGCCATGCGCCGCGCACGCGGCTCAACCGGATAGCCGGAATGTGTAATGATACAGATTTTCGCCATATTTGGCAACATTTATCCCATCATGAGCGTGGGCGGGCCTTCGTGATGACCTCACCATACAGCGCCACAAGGCGCGCGGCGATGGCGTCCAGCGACAGGTGCGCGATGGCGGCGCGGCCATTCGTCCGGCCGCCGAAGGCCAGCGCCCCAGCCAGCCCACCGGCCAGCGCCGCGATATCTCGCGACACAATGGCACAGCCGGTAATCCCCGCCGTGAGCTCGGCTACGTCGCCCACATCCACCGAGACGATGGGCAGATTGCAGGCCAGCGCCTCCTTGATGACCATCGGTGAGCCTTCCGCCTCGGAGGCCAGCACCAACACATCGCACGCGTTCATGTAGAGCGGCATACGCTCGTGCGGCTCGTGCTCCGCGATGACCAGTTGCACGGGGAGGCCCTGCCCGGCCAGCCGCGCCACGGCCGCCTCCACCAGGTCAAACCGCTTTTCGGGCCGCCGCATCCCCGCGAACAGCACCAGGGGCATGTCCGCCGGCAATCCCAGCGCGGCGCGCGCTTCCTCCGCGAGCATAGGCCGGAACAGCTCCGTGTCCACCCCACAGGGGATGACGGCGGCCTCAGGACGGCCAAGTGCAGCCTGCACGCGCTGCGAGGTGGCAATCGTCGCGGCGGTCCGACGGCTCGTCCAGCGGCAGAGCGGAGCCGTCCAGCCGGTCTGCGTCTCGATGCCGTGCTGCGTCACCACCACCGGCACATGCCGCTGCCGGGCGAGCGCCGCACCGCCCAATGCCATGATGCCCGAAAAGACGTAATGCGCGTGAATCAGGTCGTACCGGCCGCGGCGCAGCGCGTCGCGTACCCGGCCAAACCCCGCCAGGTACGCGCGCCAGCCGCCGGTCGCGCCGTCGATGTGCAGCACGTCCGCCTGCACGCCGCACTGCGCCAGCGAGGCGACCTGCTCGGCCACGAAGATGCCCGCCATCGGCGCGGCGGCGGACGGCCACATGTTGGTGACGACGAGGACGCGGAACGATGTGCTGGGGCTTCGCCACAAGCGAGCCCCAGGCATTTCAGATGCAGGCGGAGTCGAGGCTTTAGCCGGTTTGGGTGTGCGCGTGCTC
>DAOUGK010000383.1:0-17975 GCA_034429055.1 Anaerolineae bacterium
CATGCCGGGCGACAACGTGAACCTGATCGTGACGCTGATCGTGCCGGTGGCGCTGGAAGTGGGGTCGCACTTTGCGATCCGCGAGGGTGGCCGCACGGTCGGCGCCGGCGTCATCACCAAGATTATCGAATAAACAAACCCACAAACCGGGTTTCTCTAAGAAGCCCGGTTTGTTACGGTCTTGTAGACCTATGCCTGGAGGCATGATGGCAAAAAATCGCATTCGCATCCGGCTCAAGGCGTTCGATCATCGGGTTCTCGATGACTCCGTGCGCAGAATCGTCGATGCAGCCGAGCGGACCGGCGCCAACGTCGTTGGCCCTGTGCCCCTGCCGACGCGCATCGAGAAGTTCACGGTGAACCGCTCGCCCTTTATCGACAAGGATAGCCGCGAGCAGTTCGAGATTCGAACGCACAAGCGCCTGATCGACGTGCTCGAACCCGGGCCCAAGACGATCGAGAACCTCACGAAGCTCGATCTGCCTGCGGGCGTGGACATCGAGATCAAGCTTTAGGTTGGAAGGTTGAAGGTTGAAGGTTGAAGGTTCACAGGGGTTCAGAACCTGCAACTTATAACCTGCAAACCTGAAACCTCATTCGGGATGATGCGGCCGCCTTCCTCGGCGGTCACGACAGTCCCTGGGAGGACACATGAAGGGTATCCTGGGCCGCAAGGTGGGCATGACCCAATTGCTCACCGCAAACGGCATCGTTGTGCCGGTGACGGTTATCCAAGCCGGTCCCTGCTACGTCACGCAGATCAAGACCGCCGCACAGGACGGCTACACCGCCATTCAGTTGGGGTTCGAAGAGGCCAAGCCGAAGCGCCTGACTAAGGGTGAAATCGGCCATCTGCGCCGGCGCAACGCGACCGGCCCGGCCGGCAGTCTGCCGATGCTGCGCATTTTGCGCGAGCTGCGGCTGCGCGACATCGAGAATTACACCGTGGGGCAGAAGCTCCAGGCGGATGTCTTCGCCGCAGGTGAGCGGGTGGATGTCAAGGGCGTTTCCAAGGGCCGCGGTTTTCAGGGCGGCGTGAAGCGGCATGGCTTCCGCGGCGGCCCGCGCACGCACGGTCAGTCGGACCGGCTCCGGGCGCCTGGCGCCAGCAGCTCCGGCACGACGCCCGGTCGCATCTACAAAGGGAAGCGCATGGCCGGGCACATGGGCGCAGCGCCGGTCACTGTGGCGAATTTGCGGGTCGAGCTGGTGGACCCTGAGCGGAACATGCTTGCCGTTCGCGGCGCAGTGCCGGGAGCGCGCGGTGGCCTGGTGTTGATCACCGAGGCGCGGAAGCAGGGGTAGTGACGATGTTAGTGCCAATCAAGAACATGGCCGGTGCAGAGGTCGGGCAGGTTGAACTCAACGACGCCATCTTTGCTGCGCCGGTGAACAAACCATTGATGCATCAGGCCCTGGTCCGCCAACTGGCAAATGCGCGTCTGGGTACGCACAAGGTCAAGGGTCGGAGCGAAGTCGCGGGCGGTGGCCGCAAGCCGTGGAAGCAGAAGGGCACCGGTCGGGCGCGCCAGGGTTCGACCCGGGCCGCGCAGTGGCGGGGCGGCGGCATCATCTTCGGGCCCACGCCGCGCTCGTATGAGCAGGCGATGCCGCGCAAGATGCGCCGGGCCGCGCTGTGCTCGGCCCTATCCGTCAAGGTTGCCGACGACAAGGTGCTGGTCCTGGACGAGCTGGCGTTGGCGGAGCCGAAGACCCGGCTCATGCGCGATGTGCTGCAGGGCCTGACGGTGGATTCCAGCGCCCTGATCTTGCTGGCCGAGGCGAATGACAATGTCGAGCGGTCGGCCAACAATCTGTCGGGCGTGAAGCTGCTGCGGGCCAGTTACCTGAACATCCGCGATTTGCTGAACTATGACTACGTGATCATCCCGCAGGACGCGCTGGATGTCATCCAGGGCATCCTGGGCTGAGCGGAGGATAACACATGCACGTCTACGATGTACTCAGGCGGCCGTTGGTCACGGAAAAGAGCGGGCTGCAGGCCGAACAGAACCAGCAGTACAGCTTCGAGGTGGACCGCCGCGCGAACAAGATGCAGGTGAAGGATGCGGTGGAGACGGCCTTCAATGTGACGGTGATGGAAGTCAACATTATCAACATCCCGCCGAAGAAGGGCCGCTACGGTCGCTTGATCGTCACCAAGAAGCCGGGCTATAAGAAAGCCATCGTCACGCTGGCCCCGGGGAACACGATTCAGTTCTTCGAGGGCGTGTGACCTCACCCCTACCCCATCCCCTCCCCCTCTCCTGTTTTTGAACAGGAGAGGGGGAGGGGTGTAGGGGAGGGGGTGAGGAGAGCAGGCGGCTAGACGGCAACAGTATCGCCTGCGCCGGTCGCCAAGCCGGTCAGTTTGCCGATTTAGGAGTTAGGGCATGGCAATCAAGGTCTATAAGCCCACGTCGCCGGGGCGGCGCGGCATGAGCGTCTCGACGTTCGAAGAGATCACGCGCACGACGCCCGAACGGTCGCTGCTGCGGCCGTTGCGCGAACCGGCAGGCCGCAATAACACCGGCCGTGTCACCGTGCGCCACCAGGGCGGCGGTCACAAGCGCATGTACCGGGTGATCGACTTCCGCCGCAACAAGCACGGGATTCCGGCGCGCGTGACCTCGATCGAATACGATCCGAACCGCTCGTCGCGCATTGCGCTGCTGACGTATGCCGATGGCGAGAAGCGCTACATCATTGCGCCGGTGGGCCTCAAGGTGGGCAGCCAGGTGATGTCGGGCGCGGAAGCCGAGGTGCGGGTGGGCAACACGCTGCCCCTGCGCAATATCCCGCTGGGCACCGTGATTCACAATATCGAGCTGGAACCGGGCAAGGGCGGCCAGATGGCGCGCTCGGCCGGTGTGGGCGCGCAGTTGATGGCCAAGGAAGGCGAATACGCCCAGGTGCGTCTGCCGAGCGGTGAAGTCCGCCGCGTGCGCATGGAATGCCTGGCGACCATCGGGCAGGTCGGCAATACGGACCACGCCAACATCAACCTGGGCAAGGCCGGCCGCAAGCGTTGGCTGGGCATTCGCCCGACCGTGCGCGGTGTGGCGATGGATCCGAATTCGCACCCGCATGGTGGTGGCGAAGGGCGCTCGCCCATCGGCATGCCGGGGCCGAAGACCCCGTGGGGCAAGCCGGCTCGAGGCCTCAAGACGCGCCAGAACAAGCGTACGCAGAAGTTCATCGTCCGCCGCCGCGGCAAGAAGTAATGGGGGAATGACGGATGTCACGATCACTTAAGAAAGGCCCGTTCGTACAGGCCAAGCTTCTGAAGAAGGTTGAGGGGATGAACCGCACCGGCAAGAAGGCGGTCATCAAGACCTGGTCGCGCGCCTCGACGGTCTTCCCGCAGATGGTCGGCCACACGATCGCGATTCACGACGGTCGCCGCCATGTCCCCATCTACATCGCTGAGAACATGGTGGGGCACCGGCTGGGCGAGTTCGCGCCGACCCGGTTCTTCCGCGGCCATGTGCGCAGCGAGAAGAAGTCCGCGAGGTGAGATGATGGAAGTTCGGGCGGTTACCAAGTACGTGGGGATTTCCCCGCAGAAGACCCGTTGGGTCATCGATCAAGTGCGCGGTATGCAGGCCGAGCGCGCGCTGGCAGTCCTGCGTTATATGACCCAGTCCGCGGCCGAGCCGGTGGCGAAGACCATTGCGTCGGCGCTGGCGAATGCCGAAGAGAATATGGGGCTGGCGCGCGAGGATATGTTCATTGCGCAGATCAGCGCGGATGGTGCGCCGCTGCGGCGCTGGCGGCGGTTTGGCGCCCGTGGGCGGTTCAAGCCGATCATCCGGCGTTCGTCGCACATTACCGTGGTTCTCGAAGAACGGGGCGCGTAAGCGCAGATTGTTGAGGAGGCTGCTTTGGGCCGAAAAGTAAATCCCATTGGCTTTCGCCTGGGCACGGTTGAAAACCATCGTTCTCGCTGGTATGCCGAGGGCAAGGAATACACCGACCTCGTGGCCGAGGACCGCCAGATTCGGCAGATGGTCTTGACCAGTCTGCCGGATGCGCAAATCTCGAAGGTCGAGGTCGAGCGCTTCCCGCCCAATCAGGTGCGCGTCACGGTGCACTCGGCGAAGCCCGGCGTGATTATCGGACGCAAGGGCGCCACGGTCAACGCGCTGCGCAACGATTTGCAGCAGGCGACCAACAAGCGCGTGAAGCTGGATATCGCGGAAATCGAGCATCCTGAACTGGACGCCCGCCTGGTTGCACTGAGCATTGCGGACCAGTTGGGCCGGCGCATCTCGCACAAGCGGGCCATGAAACAGGCCGTGCTGCGGGCGCTCAAGTCCGGTGCGGATGGCTGCATGATCCGCTGTGGCGGCCGGCTGGCCGGGTCCGAAATGGCTCGTGTCGAGACGGTGCGCGAGGGGCGGGTGCCGCGGCATACGCTGCGGGCCGAGCTCGATTATGCCAAGGAAGAAGCGCTGACCACCTATGGCCGCATCGGCATCAAGGTGTGGATCTACAAGGGCGAGCGGTTGCCCGGCGCGACTGATTGAGGATTGAAGTTGCCGGATGGTGCTGGGGCAGCAGCCTTACGCCCATCTGTCAGCTTCGATTTGAAGGAGTATTCGTATGTTGATGCCGAAACGCGTCAAGTATCGCAAGCAGCATCGCGGGCGCCGCAGGGGCCTGGCCAGCCGGGGCAACGAAGTCAACTTCGGTGAGTTCGGCTTGCAGGCGCTCGGCCCGGCGTGGTTGGACAGCCGCCAGATCGAGGCTGCCCGCCGCGCGATCGTCCGTTACCTACGCCGCGGCGGCAAGCTGTGGATTCGGGTGTTCCCGGATCATCCCGTGACCAAGCGGCCTGCCGAGACCCGCATGGGTGGCGGCAAGGGTGCGGTGGAATACTGGGCGGCGGTCGTACGGCCGGGCCTGATCCTGTTCGAGGTGGCCGGCGTATCTGAAGAAGAGGCGCGCGCTGCGATGCGGCTGGCGTCTCACAAGCTGCCCATCCCCACGCAGTTCGTGCGGCGTGAGCTGGGGGAGGTGGCCTGATGCGTGCCAGTGAGATTCGGAATCTGTCGCAGAATGAGATCGCGCGGCGGCTGGACGAGGCCCATCACGAGATGTTCAACCTGCGCTTCCAGTATGCCACGGGCCAGTTGAAGAACACCGCGCGGCTGAGCGAAGTGCGCCGCGAGATTGCCCGCCTGCGCGGCATCTTGCGCGAGCGCGAGTTGGCGACTGCCGAGGGAGAATAACGATGGAAGCACAACGTAAGCGTCTGATCGGCCATGTCGTCAGCAACAAGATGGACAAAACCGTGGTGGTCGTCGTGCAGCGCACCCGCCGGCACCCCCTGTACGGCAAGGTGATCCGGATCAGCAAGCGCTATAAGGCGCACGATGAGGACAACGCCTGCCAGATGGGCGATGAGGTGCGGATTGTTGAGTCGCGGCCTTACAGCAAGGACAAGCACTTCCGGGTCGAAGAGATCCTGAAGCGCGCGGCCCAGATTGACACCACTCCGCTGCAGGCGGACCAGCAGCTCGCGGAGGGTTGAGGCGATGATTCAGCAGGAAAGCCGACTTAAGGTTGCAGATAACACCGGGGCCAAGGAACTCCTGTGCATCCGGGTGTTGGGCGGCTCCATGCGGCGTTATGCGCATCTCGGGGATGTGATTATCGCCACGGTCAAGCAGGCTGCACCGAACGGCGCAGTGAAGGAAGGCGATGTGGTGCGCGCGGTGGTCGTGCGCACGACCTATCCGCAGAAGCGGGCGGACGGTTCGGCCATCCGGTTCGACGACAATGCCGCCGTGATAATCGACCAGATGCGGGCGCCGCGCGGCACGCGTATCTTCGGGCCGGTGGCCCGTGAGCTGCGCGACCGCGGCTACATGCGCATCGTGTCACTCGCGCCGGAAGTGCTGTGAGGGTGACGAGTAATGAGGAACGAGTAACGAGTAACGAGTAAAGTGGGAGCTACACCAGCGTTTACTCATTACTGATTACTCGTTAGGCATAACTCGTTACGGAGGTAAGGATGAACATCAAAAAGGGCGATAAGGTGGTGGTCATTTCCGGTGACGACCGCGGCAGCGAGGGCGAGGTGCAGCGCGTGATCCGGGCCAAGTGGGGCAAGGGTCGCAAGGCGGGCGAGCGCAAGGTCGAGGCGGATCGCGTCGTGGTGGCAGGTGTCAACCTGATCAAGAAGCACCAGCGCCGCACCGGGAATGTCAATACCCAGTTCGGCATCATCGAGCGCGAAGCGCCGATTCACATTTCGAACGTCATGCTCGTCTGCCCCAAGTGTGGCAAGGCCACGCGCGTGGGACACCAGACGTTTGCGGACGGCACGCGGGCCCGCCTGTGCAAGCAGTGTGGCGAAACGATTGATGCGTAAAGGGCCAGGCCGGCGCCCTGGCGTCCGGTCAGCCTGGCAGGCATCGCTCCGCTCAGGGCAGCCGAGCCGCCCTGTACACGGACAGGAGTAGGTTGAGATGGCAACACCTAGATTGTTGGAGCGCTACCGCACTGAAGTGGTGCCCGCGCTGGAAAAAGAGTTCTCTTACGCGAACATCATGCAGGTGCCGCGGGTCGTGAAGGTCGTGCTCAACATCGGCATGGGCGAGGCGCTGCAGAACGCGAAGGCGTTGGACGCCGCAGCCGGTGACTTGCAGACCATCGCCGGGCAGAAGCCGGTCTTCACGAAGGCGAAGAAGTCGGTGGCGGCGTTCAAGCTGCGCGAGGGCAACACGATCGGCGTGACGGTGACGCTGCGCAGCGAGCGGATGTGGAGTTTCCTGGACCGGCTGATCAATATCGCGCTGCCGCGGCTGCGTGACTTCCGCGGCATTTCGCCGGACTCCTTTGATGGTCACGGCAATTACAGCCTGGGGCTGCGCGAACAACTGCTGTTCCCGGAGATCCAGTACGACAAGATTGATAAGGTGCGCGGGATGGCCATCACCATCGTGACGACGGCGCAGACGGACGAAGAAGGCCGCCGGTTGCTGCAACTGATGGGCATGCCGTTCAGCAAGTAGGAGGAATCCGTGGCGAAAACATGTATGCCGATCCGCGAACAGCGCCGTAAGTATGCGGTGCGTGTGCGCAACCGCTGCAGCATCTGCGGCCGGCCGCGGGGCTATATGCGCCGGTTTGATCTCTGCCGCATTTGCTTCCGTGATCAGGCGTTGCGGGGCAATCTGCCCGGGGTCGTCAAGTCGAGCTGGTAAAGGCTCACCCGTCGAGGGCTGAGCACACCCGTGAGGGAATGCCCCGCCGAGGGGCCGGAATCCTGGATTGGGCCATGAGCTGCCGATAGGCAGCGACAGCCGCAGCAAGCGGGGCCTCGAATCCCAGGTGATCCGTTTGAAGGAGTAAGTAATGGTCAACGATCCGATCGCCGATATGCTGGCGCGAATTCGCAATGGCATGCTGGTGCGGCATAAACAAGTCGTCGTGCCGGGCTCGAAGGTCAAGGTGGCGGTGGCGCGCATCCTGAAGGATGAGGGCTTCATC
Source organism: Anaerolineae bacterium (assembly GCA_034429055.1). Lineage (GTDB taxonomy): Bacteria > Chloroflexota > Anaerolineae > CG2-30-64-16 > CG2-30-64-16 > MWBF01. The sequence continues at coordinate 7,501 of DAOUGK010000383.1, forward strand.
AAGGACTTCGAAGTTACGAAGGACACCCCTCAGCCGCAACTGCGGGTGGTGCTGAAGTATGACCGCGACCGCAAGTCCATTGTCACCGGGATGAAGCGGGTGAGCCGGCCGGGCCGCCGCGTCTACGTGAAACGCTCGGAGATCCCGTGGGTCCTCAGCGGGCTGGGCATTGCCATTCTGAGCACGCCGCAGGGGATCATGTCCGACCAGAAGGCGCGTCGGCTGGGTCTGGGCGGCGAAGTGCTCTGCTACGTGTGGTAGGAGGCAGGACAGTGTCGCGTATTGGTAAACTACCGGTCTCGCTGCCGAAGGGCGTGAGCATTACCGTGGGCGAAACCAACCTGGTGACTGTGAAAGGGCCGAAGGGCCAGCTACAGCAGCAGTTGCCCCAGGATATGGGTATCGAGGTGGCCGGCAGCGAAGTGCTGGTAAACCGGCCGAGCGATGCCAAGACCCACAAGGCGCTCCACGGACTGACCCGAGCCCTGCTGAACAACATGGTGACGGGCGTCAACAGTGGGTTCAGCCGTGTGCTCGAGGTGGAAGGCGTCGGCTACCGGGCCGGCCTGATGGGCAAGAACCTGGTCGTCATCGTCGGCTACTCGCATCCGGTCGAGTTCTTGCCGCCGCCCGGCATTGCCTTTGAGGTCGATAAGTCTGGCCGTGTCATTACGGTCAGCGGCATCGATAAACAAGCTGTGGGCCAGATGGCCGCTCAGATCCGCGAACTCCGCGCGCCGGAACCCTACAAGGGCAAGGGCATCCGCTATCAGGGCGAGGTTGTGCGCCAGAAGGCGGGCAAGAGCGGTAAAGTTGGCGGTAAGGGTAAGAAGTAGAGTTAGCTCGGAGAAGGTCAATGGCCGAAAAATCGAGTCAAGTCGCTCGCCAGCGCCGCCATGAGCGGATTCGCCGCCAGGTGCAGGGCACGGCAGAGCGCCCCCGTCTGAATGTGTTCCGCAGCCTGACGCATATCTATGCGCAGGTGATTGATGACGAGCGCGGGCATACGCTGGCCTCGGCATCCACGATTGATCCGGACCTGCGCGAGCAGTTGGACGGGTTGAACAAATCGCAGCAGGCCGCGCGAGTGGGCCAGTTGGTGGCTCAGCGGGCCCTGGCACAGGGCCTCAAGAAGGTTGTCTTCGATCGCGGCGGTTACCCGTACCACGGCCGCATCAAGGCGCTGGCCGATGGCGCTCGCGAGGGCGGGCTAGAGTTCTAGCTAGTTGGAGGTCTGATGCCAGGCAAAGAGAGAAGAGGGCAAGGGCAAGGCACGGGTGGACCGGGCGGGCAGAACCGTGATCGACAGGGCCAGGGTCAAGGCCAGGGCCAGGGTCGTGATCGGCAGCAGCGCCGGCCGCGCGAGCGCGACGAAGAGCGCGATCAGCTCGACGAGCGCGTGGTGCATGTCGCCCGTACATCCAAGGTCCTTAAGGGCGGCCGCCGGTTTGCCTTCCGGGCAGTGGTGGTCGTCGGTGATAATCATGGGCAGGTCGGGTTCGGCGTCGGCAAGGCGCGCGAGGTGCCCGAGGCCGTCCGTAAGGCGTCCGAGCGCGCGCGGGGCAGCATGCGCCGGGTTCCCACGGCCGGGACGACGATCCCGCACATCGTCACGGGTGACTTCAGCGCGGCGCGCGTGTTGCTGCGGCCGGCGTCGCCCGGCACCGGCGTTATCGCCGGCGGCGGCGTGCGTGCGGTCCTCGAGGCCGCAGGCATCCGCGACATCCTGACCAAGTCGCAGGGCAGCGCCAATATGCTGAACGTCGTGGCGGCCACCTTCAAGGCCCTGGGTTCGCTCAAGGACCCGGAGGAAGAGGCCAAGCGGCGTAACCGGCCCGTCGAGGCGTTGACCCCGTACTGGCTGCGTGGAGGGAAAGATGGCGAGCAATAAGAAGCTGCACGTCACCTACTCGACCAGCTCGATCGGTGTCAAGGAAGATCAGAAGGAAACCGTACGGCGACTGGGCCTGCGCAAGCTGGGGCAGACCGTGGAACATGACGACACCCCTGTGGTGCGCGGCATGATTCATAAGGTGCGCCACCTGGTCACCGTAGAGGAAGTGGACGCATGAAGCAGCATGATTTGCAACCGGCTCCCGGTTCACGGAAAGACTCGACGCGCGCGGGCCGCGGTATCTCCGCGGGCCGCGGCAAGACGGGCGGCCGTGGCACAAAGGGCCAGAACTCACGCTCCGGCGGGACGAAGCGCCCGTACTTCGAGGGCGGTCAGTTGCCCCTGGTGCGCCGCCTGCCGCACCTGGCCGGGTTTAAGAACCGCTGGCGGGTGGAGTATGCGCCCGTCAACCTGGAACGGCTGAGCATCTTCGAGGCGGGTACGGAAGTGACGCCCGAACTGATGATGGCGATGGGGCTGATCAAGTCCGCCGTGCGGCCGGTCAAGGTGCTCGGTGACGGTGAGCTCGGTGTGGCTCTGACTGTCAAGGCCCACAAGTTCTCGACCTCCGCCCGGGAGAAGATCCTGGCGGCGGGCGGCTCCGTCGAAGAGCTGACGCACGAAGCATGACGCATGACGGACGACGAGCGATGGACGAACGGCGGCTGAATATAAGCAGTCTTTCGTCCCTCGTTGCGTCCCCTGTCAGCGGTCTGCCGTCTTCCGTCCACAAGGGAGAGCACTATGATTGAAGCCGTCCGCAATGCGTTTCGGCTGCCCGACCTGCGCCGCAAGCTGTTGATTACCCTGGGTATCCTGGTCATCTACCGGCTGGCGTCGCACATCCCGGTGCCCGGCGTGAATCGTGAGGCCCTGGCGACGATCTTCCAGCAGAACCAGTTGTTGGGGCTGCTCAACCTGTTGTCAGGCGGCGCACTGAGCAACTTCTCGGTCATGGCGATGGGGGTGTACCCGTACATCACCGCCTCCATTATCGTGCAGTTGCTGGTCCCCATCATCCCCCAACTGCAGGAACTGCAGAAAGAGGGTGAGGCGGGCCGCACGAAGCTGAACCAGTACACCAACATCCTGACGATCCCGTTGGCGCTGCTGCAGGGGTTCGGCCAGTCTTCGCTGCTGGCAAACCCGGGCGCGACGACCGCCGGCGCGGTGTTGAGCGAGTTCGGGTTCCGCACGTATCCGCTGCAGACGATTGTCATCCTGGCCTCGCTGACTGCGGGCACGATGCTGGCGATGTGGCTCGGCCAGTTGATTACCGAACAGGGTATCGGTAACGGCGTCTCCATCATCATCTTCGGCGGCATCATTGCCGGGCTGCCGGCCAATATCCGCTCGACCCTGGTGCAGGGCGGCATCCTGCAGTTGATCGCGTTCCTGTTGGTGACGGTCTTTACGGTCGCCATCATCGTGATCGTGCAGGAAGGCCAGCGCCGCATTCCGGTGCAGTATGGTAAGCGGGTGCGGGCCATGCGCGGCAACCGGCTCATGGTGGTCGGCGGGCAGAGCACGCATGTGCCGCTGCGGGTCAACTCCGCAGGCATGATCCCGCTGATCTTTGCCAGCAGTATGCTGGTGTTCCCGGGGACGATTGCCAGCTATCTGTTGAACTCGCCCAACACGGTTGTGCGCAACATCGCGACGGGCGTCTATAACTTCTTTAGCTGGGACAATGCGCCGTACTGGATCATGTATTTCATCCTGGTCGTGGCGTTCACGTACTTCTACACGGACGTGATCTTCCGCCAGCAGAATCTCTCGGAGACGCTGCAACGCCAGGGCGGGTTCATTCCGGGCATCCGGCCGGGCATCAATACGGAACGTTACCTGAACCGGGTCCTGTCGCGCATCACGCTGGTCGGCGCGCTGTTTCTGGGGTTCGTGGCGATCCTGCCGTGGCTGGTGCATCTGGTCTTCGGCGTTGCCAATCCGGGCGCGGCCGCAACTTCCAGCACGCTGCTGGTCTCCAGCACGGGCCTGCTGATCGTGGTCGGCGTGGTGCTCGACACCATGAAGCAGCTCGAAGCGCAGCTCCTGATGCGGCACTACGAAGGCTTCATCCGGAAGTAGAGGGTCTGGAACATGAACGTCGGGCAACCCTTGTACATCGTCATGTTAGGGGCGCCGGGTGCAGGTAAGGGCACGCAGGCCCGGTTGCTGTCCGAGGCGTTGGGCCTGCCGCAGGTTTCTTCCGGCGACATCTTCCGGGAGAACCTGAAGAACCAGACGCCCCTCGGCCTGCTGGCGAAGCAATACATGGACGCCGGGGGGTTGGTCCCCGACGATGTGACCATCAACATGGTCATGGACCGGTTGGGCCGGCCGGATTGCGCCCGCGGGGTCATCCTGGATGGCTTCCCGCGCACCCTGGCGCAGGCGGACGCGCTCGACCAGGCGCTCCAGAGCCGGGGGCAGCGCATCGGCGTGGCCCCGCTGCTCGAAGTGGCCGACGAAGCGGTGATTGCGCGATTGGCAGGCCGCCGAGTTTGCCGTGAGTGCCAGGCGATGTATAATATAGATTCGTCGCCGGCGCAGGTCGAAGGCAAGTGCGACAAGTGCGGCGGCGAGCTGTATCGCCGCGCGGACGACGATCCCGAGACGGTCCGCAACCGGCTGTTTGTGTATTACAAGCAGACGGCGCCGCTGATCGGCTACTACTATGCGCACCGTTTGCTGGTTCCGCTCAGCGGCGACCGGCCGGTCGAGGTGGTGCAGGCCGATCTGCGGGCGGCAGTGGAAGCGGCGGCGGCGAGCGCCCAGGTGCATTAGGTGGTGGTCCTCAAGTCGCGCAACGAGATTGCGCTGATGCGTGAGGCAGGGCGGATTGTGGCGCGGGTTCACGACGCCCTGCGCGAGATGATCCGGCCCGGGGTCACGACGGCTGAACTGGATGCGAAGGCCGAGGCGATCATCCGGGCGCATGATGCCATACCGGCGTTCCTGGGCTACCCGCACACGGGGCGGAACGATTATCCGGCCACGATTTGCGCCTCCATCAACGAGGAAGTGGTTCACGGGATTCCCAGCGCGCAACGCTGGCTGGAGCCGGGCGACATCATCAGCGTCGATGTCGGCGCGATCTACAAGGGGTGGGTCGGCGATTCGGCCTGGACCTACCCGGTGGGCCAGATCGACGAGGAGAGCCAGCGGCTGCTGGCCGCGACCGAGGGTAGCCTGTGGGCAGGGATCGCGCAGGCGCGGCCCGGTCACTTCCTGTCCGACGTCTCGCGGGCAATCGAGAATCATGTGATGCAACACAATTTCTCGGTGGTGCGCGAGTACACGGGACACGGGGTGGGGCGGCGCATGCACGAGGAACCCCAGGTGCTCAACTTTGTGCCGTCCGGCGCAGGCCGGGGGCCGAAGCTGCGCCCAGGGTTGACGATGGCGCTGGAGCCGATGGTCAACGTCGGCACCTGGCGCACTCGTGTGCTGGCCGACGGTTGGGTGGTTGTTACGGCAGACGGCCAACGCTCGGCACACTTCGAGCACACGATTGCCGTCACCGAAGGTGAACCGGAAGTCTTGACGGTTTTGTGACCGGCAGCCCCGGCGGATGGGCCGGGGGTGGACCGGCGTAGGAGTGATCACGTGAAAGTTCGACCTTCTGTCAAGCGCATCTGCGCTAAGTGCAAGATCGTACGGCGCAACGGGGTGGTGCGGATCATCTGCACGAACCCGAAGCACAAGCAGCGCCAGGGCTAATCAGGTTTTGGGAGGAGCGAATGGCTCGTATTGCTGGTGTAGACCTGCCGCGAGATAAGCGGGCGGAAATCGGCCTGACTTATATCTTCGGCATTGGGCCGGCGTCAAGCAAGGAGATTCTGCGGATGACGGGCATCAGCCCGGACCTGCGGATCAAGGACCTGGACGAGGCTCAGATCGCGCGGTTGCGCGACGTCATTGAGCGGAATTACAAGGTGGAAGGCGACCTGCGGCGCGAGGTCAACATGAACATCAAGCGCCTGCAGGAAATCGGCAGCTACCGCGGCCTGCGGCATCGCCGCAATCTGCCGGCGCACGGCCAGCGCACCCGGACGAACGCACGCACGAAGCGCGGCGCCCGCAAGACGGTGCCCGGCAAGAAGCGCGCCCGGAAGTAATAGGGAGTTGGAGCTACAGAATGCCTAAACCGACAGCAACTAGCCCCGCAACGGGGCGCCGAACGCGGCGTGCCGGTCCGCGTCGTGAGAAGAAGCAGGTGCCGCAGGGCCAGGTGCATATTCAGTCCACGTTCAACAACACGATTGTCACTGTGACAGATCCGCAGGGCAATACGTTGACCTGGACGAGCACGGGCGCGGCAGGTTTCAAGGGTTCGCGCAAGAGCACGCCCTATGCCGCCCAGATGGCGGCGGCACAGGCGGCCAAGCAGGCCATGGACCTGGGTATGCGCGAAGCCGATGTCTTTCTGAAGGGGCCTGGCCCCGGCCGCGAGTCGGCGATTCGTTCGTTGCAAGCCGCGGGGCTGCGCGTGCGCTCCATTACGGATATCACGCCCATCCCGCACAACGGCTGCCGCCCGCCCAAGAAGCGGCGCGTCTAGTCGGAAGCTGGAAGCAAGAAGCTGGAATGCTGTACAACGCAGTATCCAGTGGCAGCATCCAGCGACCAGTAACCAGTTTCCAGTCTTTGGGGAGAGGGATGAAAGTCGCCAAGCTGTAAACCTCTCGACCCCGCTGAGACGGGACTCCGAACAGTTATTTTCTAGTGGAGGAAAAGTTGGCACGTAATACAGATCCGGTGTGCAGGCTCTGCCGCCGTGAGGGCATGAAGCTGTACTTGAAGGGCGACCGCTGCTATTCGCCGAAGTGCGCCGTTGAGAAGCGCAACTATGCGCCGGGCATGCACGGCAAGAAGGGCTCGTTCAAGCATAAGGAATCCGATTTCGCCATGCAGTTGCGGGAGAAGCAAAAGGCTCGCCGCATCTACGGGGTGCAGGAACGCCAGTTCCGGCGCTATTTCCGCAGCGCGTTGCGCGTGAAGGGACAGACGGGCGTCACGCTCCTCGTCCTGCTTGAGCGCCGCCTGGACAACGTTGTGTATCGCATGGGCCTGGCCGACTCGCGCCCGCAAGCGCGCCAGTTAGTGCGCCACGGCCACTTCATGGTCAATGGGCATAACCATAATGTGCCTTCCTATCTCGTCGAGATCGGTGATGTGATCGAGGTGCGCCCCACCAGCCGGAGCAATGGCTATTTCAAGGCCCTTGCGGACCGGATGGGGCAGCGCACGATGCCGGAATGGTTGCAGTTCGACGAGGCTCGCATGAGCGGCCGCGTGCTCAACCAGCCGGACCGCCAGTCGGTTGACCTGCCGATGAACGAGCAGTTGATCGTCGAGTACTACAGCCGGTAAGACGGATGGAAGAATGCAGATGGAAGATGGCAGATTGGGCCGCTCCCTGGTCCAGGACGCCAGCTTCTAGCTTCCAGCTTCCAGTTTCCAGCGGCTAGGAGGGTGCAACTTTGCTTAGTTTTGTGCTGCCCAAGATTGAGCGTGAAGCCAGTGCGCGCAACTATGGGCGGTTCGTGATCGGGCCGATGGAAAGCGGTTATGGCATCACGCTGGGCAATGCCCTGCGGCGGGTGCTGCTTTCATCGCTGCCCGGCGCCGCAGTCACCTCGGTGCGTCTCAGCGGCGTGCATCACGAATTCTCGCCAATTCCGAATGTTCGGGAGGACACGACCGCGTTGCTCCTGAATATCAAACAGTTGCGGTTGAAGTCTGAAATCGATGAGCCGGTGCGGTTGCACGTGGACGTGCGCAGCGAAGGCCCGGTCACGGCAGGCGACCTGGTCTGCCCGCCTGAGGTCGAGGTCATCAATCCGGAGCTGCTCCTGCTGACCGCGGACGCGCCCGATGTGGACCTGGACCTGGAGCTGACCGTCAGCCGCGGCCGGGGTTACTCTCCGGCTGAGGAGCGCGGGAAGCTGCCGCTGGGCGAGATTCCGGTGGACGCGATTTATACGCCGGTCCGCAAGGTGAACTATACCGTGTCGCGGGCGCGCATCGGCCAGCAGACCAACTATGACCGGTTGGTGCTGGAAATCTGGACCGACGGCACCACCACGCCGGAAGCGGCGCTGCGTGAGTCCGCCCGCCTGTTGGTGCGCCATCTCACGCTGGTGGCGGGCGCGGATGTCTTGCCGGCGGAACAGGTCGCCGGTGAAAGCCATACTGTGCCGAGCCGGATCTTTGATGTGCCTATCGAGGACCTGGAGCTCTCGGTGCGGGCGTACAACTGCCTGAAGCGCGCCGGCATCACCAAGGTCGGTGAGGTTTTGGAGAAGCTGGAGAAGGGCGAGGAGGAGATTCTTGCCATTCGCAACTTCGGTCGCAAGTCTCTGAATGAGCTGGTCCAGCGTCTTGACCTTAAGGGCTATCTGTCTGCCATCTCGTACGAACCCACCGCCCCGGGCGAAGTGGATGACGAGGGCGAGCTAGACGAAGAGCTGTAAGCAAAACTGTGGGAGTTATTCGATGAAACATCGGGTTGCAGGACGAAAACTGGGCCGCAATACAAGTCAGCGCAGCGCGTTGCTGCGTGGCCTCATCACCGAGCTGTTCCGGCATGACCGCATCAGCACGACCGAGGCGAAGGCCCGCTTCATGCGCGGCGATGCCGAGCACCTGATTACAATCGCCAAGAACTCGTTGGCCGAGGGCGGCAACCAGGTTCATGCTCATCGTCTGGCGGCCAAAGTGCTGACCGATCCGGAAGTCACGAAGCGCCTGTTCAACGAGATTGCCCCCCGCTTTACCGAGCGGCCGGGCGGCTACACCCGCATGGTCAAGATTGGCCCGCGGGTCGGCGACGGTGCGGAGATCGTGGTCCTCGAACTGGTCGAGAAGGGCGCCAGCGCGGAAGCGCCGGCCGCCGATACGAAAGCGGCCCGCGGCCGCAAGTAAAGACGGACAGGGACCCGGCTCCGGCTGGAGGCCGGGTCTGCTGAGCACTGGCACTTTCACAGGCAGAGATACACATGCAGGCAGCGGGCGAGGGGCCGGCGCGCCGGCCCATGCGTGCCACCGTGGCCTACGATGGGACCGACTTCCTCGGCTTCCAGTTGCAGGCGGAGGGCCGCACGGTGCAGGGGGTTCTCGAAGCCGCTTTGCGCCAGGTGACGGACAGCCCTGCTGAACAGGGGCCGCGCGTCATCGGCTCCGGTCGCACCGACGCGGGCGTCCATGCGACCGGCCAGGTGATCGGGTTTCGGGCCGCGTGGCGCCATCCCGTGCCTGACCTGCTGCGGGCGCTCAATGCGGTCCTCCCACCGGATGTGGTCCTTCGGGACGTGGCCCCGACCGCGGAGCACTGGCATGCCCGGTTCAGTGCGGTGCAGCGCGACTATGCGTATACGGTGCTGAATCAGCCACTGCGGTCACCGCTGGAGCGACGCTACGCCCACCTGGTGACTGCGCCGCTGGACCTTGACCGGATGCAGGCCGCGGCGGCGCTGCTGGTGGGCGAGCACGACTTCGCCAGCTTTGGTCAGGCAATGCAGCCGGGCGAAACAACGGTCCGGCGCATCTTCCGGGCCGCCTGGCGGCAGGAGGGCCGGCGGCTCATCTGCGAGGTGAGCGGCAACGCTTTCCTGCGGGGGATGGTGCGGGCGCTGGTCGGGTCGCTGCTGTATGTGGGTCAGGGTCGCTGGCCGGTCGAACGGCTGGCCGAGGTGTTGGAAGGGCGCCAACGGGCGCTCGCCGCTCCTCCTGCCCCTGCCTGTGGGTTGTGTCTGGTCAGGGTGCATTACACAGACGAGACGAATAACAACGACGAATGACGAACGATGACGAATGACGAGTGCTGGATGACCGGCGAACGGATGGGTGTGGAGCCCGCCTTCGTCCTCCGTCCTTTGTCCTTCGTCGCTAACAGGAGTAACACATGAGGACCTATTCCGCAACAGCCAGGGACGCCGAAGAGAGCCGCGAGTGGTTCGTGGTGGATGCCGCGGGCCAGAACCTGGGCCGTCTGGCGACCCAAATTGCGTCTGTTTTGAAGGGCAAGCACAAGCCGATTTACACGCCGGGCATGGACTGCGGTGACTTCGTGATCGTGGTCAATGCTGATAAGATCGCCGTGACGGGTGGCAAGCTGGACGATAAGACGTACTATCGCTTCTCCGGCTATCCGAGCGGGTTGGCCGAGATCAGCCTGCGCGATCAACTCAAGAATCACCCGGAGCGGGTCATTCAGGCCGCGGTGCTCGGCATGCTCAACCGCAACCGCCAGCGCCGCCAACTGATCAAGAAGCTCAAGGTCTACGCCGGGCCGGAACATCCGCACCAGGCGCAGCAGCCGAAGCCATTCCCGCTTGCGTAAGGAGAAGGTATAGATGTCAGCCAGGTATTATGAGGCAGTTGGGCGCCGCAAGACCAGCACCGCACGCGTGCGGCTGTATCCCGGCACCGGCACCATCGTGGTCAACGAGCGGCAGATGGCCGAGTACTTCCCGCGCGAGACCGACGTGCTGGCGATCACCCGCCCGTTGCAGATGACGGAAACCGCGGATAGCTACAACATCAGCATCCAGGTGGCCGGCGGCGGGCTCACGGG
>DAOUGK010000384.1:0-8194 GCA_034429055.1 Anaerolineae bacterium
CCGCGGTCCGCGCCCCCGCGCTTCGACCCGCCGCCCAAGCAGAACGCGCCGCGCCCCGGCTCGGACGTGACCCACGGCCGCAAGAAGCCGCCGTCGCGCGACATCTGATTGCTCGGAGTTCAGTTCGCAGCGCCCTGCAGCAGATTGGAGTCGAGGCTTCAGCCGGTTAGCCTGGGCTATGTGAATCGACGCCCAAACCGGCTGAAGCCTCGACTCCATAAACGCGCGTTGGCGGACTTTCCTCGCGCCGCGCGGCCCCGAACCGTGATATAATAACTACCGGTCGACAGGCGTCCCGCAGGTGCAGCCACATGGAGGTGCAGCATGGCCGTCATCACCCTCTCGCGCGAGCTCGGCAGCGAAGGCGACGCAATCGCCGATGCCCTCTGCCAGCAGCTCGGCTACCGGCGGATCGACAAGGAGATGCTGTCCGAAGTTGCGGCACGCGCGGGCGTGGATGTAGAGGCTGTACTCGCGATGGAGCGCAGCTTCGCCCGCCGCGCCAGGCTGGTCAGCACGGAAATGACCTCGCTCTACAGCAAGTCCCCGACCGCTTTCGACAAGCGCCTCGCGCTGGACGACAAGACCTACGCCGAGATCGTGCGCAAAGCCCTGGAGGAATACGCGGCCGAAGGAAACGTCGTCATCATCGGCCGCGGCGGGCAGATGGTCCTCCGCGGCTGGCCCCGTGCGCTTCACGTTCACCTGTACGCGTCACTGGATACACGCGTCCAGCGGCTGACCGCACGCTATGGCATCACCGAGGGCGAGGCGCGGCGGCGTATCACCGACTCAGACGAAGAGAAGCGCCAGGCCATCCGTCACATGCACAACAACGTCGAGTGGAAGGACCTGCGCCACTACCACCTCGCCATCAACACCGCGGTCATTCCGCCCGCCGCGGCCGTGGAGATGATCGTGCTGGCAGTGCAGGCCATCGGCCGCGAGCCGCCAGGCTAACGCGTTATGTGGGCATGGCATGCGCTGGCGAAGGCGCAGTACGTAAGGCAAAAAACTGCCGGGCCGTCTCGGAGGACGGCCCGGAGCATTTCAGCCAATTAGCGCAACCTGCAAGGTCACGCTGTTACTTCAGGCGGACTATTTGTGCAGGCCCCAGGCCGGATTGCGTGTAGTAGACGTTCCCCATGCCATGAACTGCAACGGCCGTCGGTATAGGCACCTCGGTCGCCACCGCGCTGCACGTCCACGTCCTCGAGTCGCATGCATTGACCGTTCCGCCTTGCAGCACATCGGGCAGGCCGAAGAATACACCAAGTTCGACGGCCGCCGCGCTCGCTTCGTCAAGCTCGGTCACGAACAGCGTCCCGTTCGGTCCGAAGGCTAGATCCACGATCGAGGTGAAGCCATCGGCCACGATGCTGCACTGGTCGCTGGTTCCGCAGGCCGCGTGACGTGCTGCTGGGTTGATGCGCCAGATGCGTGATTCACCGGTCGGGAAGGGGAAGCCCTTCAACTCGCTCACGTAGTATGCGCCGTCCGGCCCGATCGCAACGCTCGTAGCTACGGGCTCTGTCGGCATCATGTCCGGCAGTCCGCACGCAAAGGCGAGATCGGGGATGGGTGGGGTGGGACAACCTGCCAGGCTCTTGATGTTGGCTGTTGAGACAATTTCCAGCGGCAGCGTCGCAATCCAGTCGATGTTGCCGGCCGTATCCACGATGAGGAGATCGTTCCCTCCTGCATCGGCCACCAAAGCCGTGTTTGCGTCAAGCGCTTCTACATCGTAGGGATTCGAGTCCGGCGGTTCAATACCATCCGGGTTTACCGAATCCTCATACGCGCCGAGGTCGGCGATCTCCTGCACCGTGCCATCCGTGGATACGAGGTACAACTTACGGTCCGGCGCACCGGTTACGGCAAACATGGCATTCTTATTAATGGCCGAGACGTCGCTCACGCCGGGGAGAGCGGCAACGAGCGTGCCTGCTCCGCTGCCGCGGCTGAGCTCCACGATGCCCGCACCGGCATCCGCTACCCAGAGGTTGCCGTTCGGCGCGGCGTCCATCCCGAACACCGGCCCAGCGAAGGTGTAGTCTGTGAACGGCTGGTTCGCCGCTGCCGAGGCTGCGCCTACAGGAAGCGAGCATAACACGACGACCAGAAGCGCCACGTAGAAGGGTTTCAATGTTCCTCCCAGGTGTGCATGGTTCGGATCCAGTCCCGCGGGCTGCGCGCCTGTTGGCAGGCAGGGGTGCGGCGATGAGGCGCTTTCCCCCGGTACGCGGCAGCGTACTCTTCAATGCCACGATGTCGAACCGATATGAAGGATGCGGTACTGCCAAGCCATCACGGCGTAAAGCTTAGCAGTATAGTGAAAAATAATCTGTAACCTGCATACGTATTCGACAAATTTCACAAAGTGCGCTGCCACACCGTGTGTGTGCGTCGCGCACACTCGGAGATCGCGATGGGATGGAAGCCCGGAATCTCCGCATAGAGCGTGTCGTTGAGCGGAGCCGTCCACTTCGCAGGGAGCGCGGCAGCCCCGAGCGCCGCGCCCATGATCGAGCCCACGGTCGCGCCGTTGCAGTCGGTGTCCCAGCCGCCGAGCACCGCGGTCGCGATGGCCGTCTCGAAATCCCCTGCCGCATAGACCAGCGCAGCCGCGACGAGCGCTGCGTTGTTGATGGTGTGTACGGGATGGTAATGGTCGAACGCATCCCACAGGCGGCTGACCAGGCCGGTCTGGCTGCTCGCGGTCCGGGCCATCTCGACGGCCTGGGCGACCGCCTCTGCCAGTCGGCAGGCCGCAGGGACCTGTGCCAGGCCCGCCGCGACGATGGCCGCCGGGTCCGGCTCGACGAAGGCCGCGGCGATCATGGCCGCGGCGAACATCTCCCCATAGATGCCGTTCTTGACGTGCGACAGCGCCGCGTCGCGCCACGCGAGCTCCGCAGCCAGCTCCGGGTTGCCCGCCGCGGCATAGGCCCAGCCGTCCGCGCGGATCTGCGCGCCGATCCACTCCCGATAGGGGTTGCGATAAGTGCGCACCCAGGCCAGCCGCTCCTCTGCGTCATCCGGCCGCTCACGGTGCATGTGGCTGGTCACGCGAGCAAAGTTGAGGTAGGCCTGGGTCTCCGCAGTGCAGACCTGCCCGTAGGTCAGCCGGTTGTGCCACAGCTTGCCGACATCCCACGTATCGAAGTCCAGCCCGCGTTCCTCCAGCAGCACCAGTCCCAGCACGGTATAGCGGATATCATCGTCGGTCTGCATGTAGCGGATGTGTTCGCGCGTGCAGGGGAGGTTGCCGCGGCCGATGTGCAGTCCGGGGTCTGCCTCGGCGCGCGAGTGCTCCGGGGTGTAACCGCTGATGGGCCAGGCGTCCGCGCCCTCGAACCACAGCTGGACGTTGCGCCAGCCGGGATTGCCGCAGCCGCCGCCCATGTACGGCCCGGCTTCCAGCGGCTTGCCGAGCGCGCAGCCCGCGCTGCGGCCCAACCACGCGCCCAGAAACCGGTCTGCGGCCGCGGCGTTGTCGGCCAGGCGGGGCAGGGAGGTCGCTGCGGGGGGCCGCGCCGCGCGGATGGCAGGGAGGTCGTTTGGCTCGACATAAGGGAAAGACGGGGCGACCGGCAGCGCCATGAGCGCGTCGTAAAGCTCGTCGAGCGGCTGCTCGCCTGCGCCGTCAGCCGCAGCCGCGATGGCTGCCTCGACCTGCTCGGCATATCCGGTCACGTTGCAGCCTTCTTCCGTCCGCTGTTTGAGTTCCTCGCGCAGCAGCGCTGGTAACGTATCCCAACCGGCCATAATGTATGCTCCTGTGTGGAAGTATCGGGATGGGTGATGTAGCTCCCACCCGCATTCTAACCCCGCCGGGGCTTTTCGACAATGAGAGGTCCTGCCAGGAATTCTGAGGCAAGCTGTAGTCTAGGCCCTTGTGGCCGCCGGGCTCGCCCGGCTGGAGGCCCACAAGGGGCTATGCTACGGTCACATTTGGAATTCCTGAAGGTCCTGCTAATGCGGTTGCGGGCTGGGCTCATCCATGCTAACATAGCGCGGCATCCCCGAACTCACACAAAGGCAGGTCACGCATTGTGATACGCATTCTCATCGTCGACGACCATGTCGTGGTCAGACAGGGTCTGCGCATTTTCCTGGGGCTGGATCCTGACTTGGAGATCGTGGCCGAGGCCGCCGACGGTGCAGAGGCCGTTGCGCTGGCCCGCCAGCATCGCCCGGATGTTGTGCTGATGGACCTGCTGATGCCGGTGATGAGCGGCGTCGAGGCCACGGCGACCATCCGCCGCGAGCTGCCTGACACGGAGGTGCTTGCCCTGACAAGCGTAATCGAGGATACGGCGGTGGTGGAAGCGCTGCGGGCGGGCGCCATCGGTTACCTGCTGAAAAACACCGATGCGCCGCAGTTGCGCCGCGCCGTCAAGGCGGCCGCCAGCGGTCAGGTGCAGCTCTCGCCCCAGGTGGCTGCCCAGCTTGTTACGGAGATGCGCGCGCTGCACACCGCCGAACAGCTCACCGAGCGGGAGTGGAGTGTCCTGCGGCTGTTGGCCCGGGGGCAGTCCAACAAGGGGATCGCCCACGCGCTCCAAATCAGCGAGACTACCGTCAAGACCCATGTCAAGAACGTGCTGGGAAAGCTAGGCGTGCCTAGTCGAACTCAGGCCGCGCTCTACGCAGTGCGCGTGGGCCTGGTGCCGCTGCCGGAAGTGGAGCCGGACGATAATGCATAGGATGTCCAGGGTTCCTCTCCGCCTTGCCGCCCTCTTCGTGGGGTTTGTGCTGCTGATCCTTTATCTGGCCGGCGACTATGCGCCGCGGCTGCCGTCGCCCATCCCGGCCTGGGCCAACGCTGCGCCCTGGATCGAACTCGTCCTGATCGGGCTGTCGGGCGTTGGCATCTACGTTTTTCTGCGACGACTCGAGGAAGCTGACCTCGCGGCCAGCCAACTACGCATCACCCTGGAAACGGCAGAATCTGCGGCCCATAAGGCGGCTCAAGAGACGCTTGCCCGTGAGCGCGATGTGTTGTTTCGCATCATGGAGAATACGGGTGCGCAACTGGCGTTTCTTGACCCCGAGTTTCGCTTTATTCATGCCAATGCTGCCTATGTTACGGCTTCCGGCCACACGCTGGAGGAACTGCTCGGCAGGAGTCATTTCGACCTGTTTCCGCATCCGGAGAACCAGGCCATCTTCGAGCGCGTGCGGGCCACCCGGCAGGCCATCACCTTCCGCGCAAAGCACTTCGAGTTCGCTGACCAACCCTGGCGCGGCACGACCTACTGGGATTGGAGCCTGGTGCCTGTGCCTGACAGCACGGGCGGGCTGCAGGGGCTGGTGTTTTCCCTCATCGACGTCACAGAGACGGTGCGCTCGGTGAAGGAGCGCGAGGCGCTGCTCGACGAAGTGGACCGCCAGCGCAGCATCGTGCAGACTGTCATAGAGCACGTCCCGGCAGGCATTGTGCTGGTTAACCGCTCCAATCTGCGCGTTCTTTGGGCCAACCAGGCCTACCTCCAGTTTCTTGAGCCGCCGTTCGTCACCGATGGCATCGTGGGCCGCACGATCGAGGAGTTTATCCCCAACGCAGCGGGCACGGGCGTCCTGGCTATCTTCCAGCAGGTGGCGGCGACCGGTGAGCCGTTCCGCGTCTGGGAGTTCCCGTATGATGGTTTCGCCCGCGGCATGACCTACTGGCAGTGGTCCCTGGTGCCGGTCCAGGCCGGCGAGGAACTGGAGGGCTTGCTCCTGCTCGTCAACGAGGTGACGGAACTGGTCGAGGCGCGTCAGCGGGTCGAGGAACTGGTCCGGGAGACTCGCCGCCGGGCAGACGAGTTGGCGAGCCTGCTGGATGTTTCCCAGGACCTGGTGTCGACGCTGGACCTGGAGCAGATCCTCCTACGCATCCTCGGCCACCTCAAGCCGATCCTCGATTTTCACGGGGCTGCGGTGTTCGTGCCCCAACAGGGACAGCTTGCCATCCTGGTTTACGATGTGGACTCGCGTGACGGCGCGCTGCAGTGGGTCCAGAGCTCGATCGAGGGCGCGCCGCTCTTCCGGGAGGTGGTCGAGCGCCGCGTGCCCGTGATGGTGGATGACCTCGCCGATCAGACCGATCCATTGGCCTATCTATTACAGCACGAAACATCCGAGACGGTGCGCTGGACCCTCGAGGGCAGCCGGTCGTGGCTGGGGATTCCGCTATTGATCAAGGATCGCGTGGTCGGCGTTCTGCGTGTGACGCACCCGGAGCCAGCCCATTTCACGCTCAGGCAGGCGGAGGTTGCCTTGGGGATTGCCAACCAGGCCGCGGTTGCCGTCGAGAATGCGCAGTTGTACCGCCAGGCCCAGCTGGCCGCCGCGCTGGAAGAACGCCAGCGCCTCGCGCGTGAGCTGCACGACTCCATCTCGCAGGCGCTCTATGGCATTGCCCTGGGCAGCCACGCCGCGCTGGAGATGCTGCCGAAGAAGCCGGCGGAGGTGGACGGTGCATTGCGCTATGTTCTGTCGCTGGCCGAGGCCGCCGTGGCCGAGATGCGTGCCCTGATCTTCGAGCTGCGGCCCGAATCGCTGGAACGCGAGGGGTTGGTCGGCGCGCTGGAGCGGCAGGTTGCCGCCGTCAGGGCGCGCTACCGGCTGCACGTGGAAGCAACGCTGGCCGCTGAACCGGACCTCCCGCTGGCGGAGAAGGAAGCCCTCTATCGTATCGCGCAGGAGGCCATGCAAAACGCAGGACGCCATGCGAATGCGCGGAGGATCGACCTGAGCCTGTGCATGGAGCCGGGTGTCGTCATCCTGGAAGTGGAGGACGACGGCAAGGGCTTCGATCCGGACCTGCCCTATCCGGCGCACCTGGGACTCCAGTCGATGCGGGAACGGGCCGCCAACGTGGGCTCGCACCTGACCATCCGAAGCGCCCCAGGCCAGGGCACGACCGTGCGGGTGACGACACCCTCACCCCCTGCCCCGTCTCCCACCGCATAGCGGCGGGAGACGGGGAAACCCTTCACATCATCCCGCGCAGGAACCGTCCCGTATAGCTCGTCTCGACCGCGGCGACCTGCTCCGGGGTCCCCTCGGCCACGATCCAGCCGCCCTTATCACCGCCCTCGGGTCCCAGGTCCACGAGCCAATCCGCGGTCTTGATGACATCCAGGTTGTGCTCCACCACGATGACCGTGTTCCCCGCGTCCGTCAGCCGGTGCAGCACGTCGAGCAGGCGCTGGATGTCGGCGAAGTGCAGGCCCGTGGTCGGTTCGTCCAGGATATAGACCGTACGCCCTGTCGCGACCCGGCCCAGCTCCTTCGCCAGCTTGACGCGCTGCGCCTCGCCGCCGCTGAGGGTGAGCGCGCTCTGGCCTAACTTGACGTAATCCAGGCCGACATCGTGGAGCGTTTGCAGGATGCGCCGGATCTCGGGGTAGTTCTCGAAGAAGGCCAGCGCCTCCTGCACATCCATGTCCAAGACATCTGCGATGCTCTTGCCTTTATACATCATGCTCAGCGTCTGGCGGTTGAACCGTTTGCCCTCGCACGCCTTGCACTTGACCCACAGGTCCGCGAGGAAGTGCATCTCCACGCGCTTGTACCCGTATCCCGCGCACTCCTCGCAGCGGCCGCCCTTGACGTTGAACGAGAACCGGCCCGGCGCATAGCCGGCGGCGCGCGCCTCGGGCAGCGTCGCGAACACCCGGCGGATCTCGTCCAGCACGCCCGCATAGGTGCCCGGGTTCGAGCGGGGGTTGCGGCCGATCGGCTCCTGCGTAATGTTGATGACCTTGTCCACCTGGTCCAGCCCGTCGATGGCCTCGTGCGGGCCGGGCACGGTCTGCGCGTTGTGCAGCAGCCGGCACAGCGCCGGGTAGAGCGTCTGTGCGATGAGGCTGCTCTTGCCGGAACCGCTGACGCCGGTCACACAGGTCAGCGCGCCGATGGGGAAGCGGACGTCGATATCCTTAAGGTTGTGGAGCCGTGCGCCGCGAATGGTGATCCAGCCCGCGGCGGACCGCCGGCCGCCGTTCTGGTGATTGCCGTTCGCGCGCGGGGGCTGCGTCACCTGGAGCGCGCCGGAGAGGTACCGGCCGGTCAGCGAGCGCGGATCGGCCATCACGTCCGCCGGTGTGCCCGCCGCGACGAGCTCGCCGCCCAGCACACCGGGGCCGGGGCCCAGGTCCACGAGCCAGTCCGCGGCGCGCATCGTCGCCGCGTCGTGCTC
>DAOUGK010000385.1:0-13811 GCA_034429055.1 Anaerolineae bacterium
CGCGGGATAGACCCCGGCCAGCAGCGCCGCGACGACGGCCAGCGCCAGCGCCTGGGCGAACACCAGCGGGTCGGCATAAAGCTGCATGGTCCAGCCGAACGAGCGGCGGTTGATGATGAAGATCAGCACGACCGCCAGCGCGAACCCGGTGGGCATCGCCAGCAGCCCCGCGACCGCGCCCATCAGCCCTGTCTCCATGAGCACGAGTCCGCGGAACTGGCGCACGGTCAAGCCGACCGCCCGGAGCACGCCGAACTCGCGCGCCCGCTCCAGTTGGAGCGAGAGCAGCGCGCTGAGCACGCCGATGAACGCGACGATGGCCGCGAGCATCTGCAGCGCGCCGGTGATGGCAAACGCCCGGTCGAACACGGCCAGCGCCTCCGCGCGCAGCGCCGCGTTGGGCCGCACGACGACTCCCTGAATATCGCTCAGCGCGTTGCGCAGGCCAGCCACTACCGCGTCCACATCCGCGCCCGACTCGACGACCAGCAGGGCCGCGGTCACCGTCGAGTCGTTCCAGTGCCGCCGGTACAGGTCGAGCGGCATCATGACTGCGCCCTGGCTGCTGGAGTAGTCGCGGTAGATGCCTGCGACCGGGAAGACCTCCGGCCCGGCGTCCGTATAGAGCGTGACCGTCGCGCCGCGCGGCGGCAGGCCGAGCCGGTTAGCCAGCGGCTCGCTGGCTAACACCGCGCCGGCCTTGACCGCCGCGGCCGCTTCCTCCCGGCT
Organism: Anaerolineae bacterium; assembly: GCA_034429055.1. Taxonomy (GTDB): domain Bacteria; phylum Chloroflexota; class Anaerolineae; order CG2-30-64-16; family CG2-30-64-16; genus MWBF01. Next base: position 730 of record DAOUGK010000385.1, read on the forward strand.
GCCATCTGTGGACACGAAGAGCCGCGGCCCGGTGAGGTCCTCGTCGGAGACCGCCGACACCAGGATCGCGCCGTCCGGCGACCCGACATCGACCGAGCGCAGGACATCCCAACGTGCGACGCCCGGCCAGCGGCCAGCAATCTCGATCACGCGCGGGTCCAGCGGAGCGGCGGAGCGCGTGGCCGTAATCTGCGGTGCGGAGATGTAGACATCGCCCCAGAGCGTCTGCCCCAGCCACGCGACCACGGTGCTGCGGAAGCTGTCCACCATCAGGCCCACGCCGATCGTCACGGAGACGGCCACCATCAGCGCGGCGATGGCGACTGCAGTGCGGCTGAGCGCGCCCGCGACGCTGCGCGGGGCCATGCGGCCCAGCACCCCCGCGAGCCGGCTGCCCACCGGCACGGCCACGTGCATCATCGCCCACGTGAATGCGGGCGCGAGCAGCGCAAAACCGATGGTCAGCAGGAAGATGCCCGCAAAGCTGACGACCAGGTCGCGCGTCGGAATGGCGAGCAGCCCCGTGCCCGCCAGGATGCCCGCCAGCCCCACCGCGGTGATGGCCGGCAGCGCACGCCGCGCCTTGTCCTCCAGCCCGGAACGGGTGAGCGCCAGCCGGGGCGAGACCGTGGCGGCCTCCCACGCAGGCAAGGCGGTCGATGCGACGGTCGCGGCCACGCCGAGCAGGAAACCCTTGAGCAGGCTGCCCGCGTCGATCGCCAGGCCGCGCACGGTGACGACGAAATAGAGGTCGTTGATGGTCTGCGTGACCAGCCGCACCGCGCCCTGGCCGAGCAGAACACCCAGCCCGAGCCCCAACAGCGACCCCAGCGTGCCGATCACCAGCGCCTCGCTGAGCACGAGCCGGCCCACTTCGCCCTGTGTGACGCCGAGACAGCGCAGCGTGCCGAACAGCGGCCGGCGCTGCACGACTGAAAAGGTCATGCTGTTGTAGATCAGGAACATGCCGACGACGAGCGCGAGCAGGCTCAGCGCGGTCAGGTTCGTCCGGAACGCGGCGGTCATCTGCTCGACCGCGCCGGAACGTGCGCTCACGCGCACGAGCTGGACGCCCTGGGGCAGTCGCTCTGCCAGCGCAGCAACCGCCGTCTCGTCCGGCAGGATGGCATCGATGTGGCTGAGCCAGCCGGTGCGGCCCAGCACTTCCTGTGCGGTCGCCACATCGACCAGCACGGTGCCGTCCAGCGCGCGCCGCGCCAGCCCGTCTTCGGGCCGCAGCAGCCCGGCGATGAAGCCGGTGGATTCCCACCCGGACGCGTTAAGTCGCACGGTGTCGCCCAGTGCCAGCCCGTAGTCGCCGGCCAGGTCCTCGGAGATGAGCAGCGCGCCCGGCTGCGTCAGGAACGCAACGAGCTGCCCGATGTCCGCCGGATCGCCCACCGAGGCCGCCCGCGCCGGAGAAGTGACGAGATACGAACGGAACGGCGCTTCGGCAAATGGGTCCACACCGAGCAGTTGCAGCGGACGGTCGCCCAGGTCGGGTGAGGCGATGTAATCCGTCACGACCGGCGCGAACGGCACGCGCGTCCCGGCCTTGAGCTGCGCATAGATCGTCTCGTCCACACCCTCCGGCCCGCCGACAATCTGATGCGTGGCACGCCCCGCGATGGTATCGGTGCTCAGATCGAACGCGCGGGCCGCGGCGGCGTTGGCGAGGTCGATTGCAACCATGACCGAGACGCCGAGCGCGATGCCCAGGATCATCAGGATGGACTGCCACGGGTGGCGCGCAAGGTAACGCCAGCCGACGTTGTAGAGCGTGCGATTCATCGGTGCGCGACGTCCTGCAGAGCTGGTTCGTGGCCGTTGCCGCTCACCGCGGCGGGCACGACCGCAACAGGCTCCAGCTTGCCGTGATGCAACTGCAACACGCGGTCGGCCCAGCCTGCGGATTCCGGGCTGTGCGTCACCATCAGCAGGTTCTTGCCCGCCTGCCGCGTCAGCCGGTCCAGCAGCGCCAGCACCGCTTGCCCTGTCGCCTCGTCCAGGTTGCCGGTCGGTTCGTCGGCCAGCACGAGCAGCGGGTCGTGTACGAGGGCACGGGCAATCGCAACGCGCTGCTGCTCGCCGCCGGAGAGCTTGTCGGGGTAAGTATCCGCCCGGTCGAGCAGGCCGACCGCATCGAGCAGCGGTTCGGCGGCCTTGCGCGCTTGCCGCGGCGATGCGCCGCCCAGCTCCTCAGGCAGCGTGACGTTCTCCATGACCGTGAGCGTCGGAATCAGGTTGAAGAACTGGAAGATGAAGCCGATGTGGCGACGGCGAAAGAGGGTTCGCTCCCGTTCGCTCAGCGCGGTCAACTCGCGGCCGTCGACCCAAATCTCGCCCGCATCGGCCCGGTCGATGCCGCTGACGAGGTTAAGCAGGGTGCTCTTGCCGCTGCCGCTGCGGCCCAATAGCGCGACGAACTGGCCGCGACCGATCTCGGCTGAGGCATTCTCCAGGACGACGCGGCGGCGGTCGCCTTCCTGGTAGGCTTTCGAGAGGTTGACCAGGCGGATGAACGCCCCGGCGGTTGCATCTGGCAGTCGCATCGGATATATCCTCTTATCAGAGTCGCAGGGTTGCCTGCGCGGCCATCAACGAATAAACGAATTTCGAAACGAATAAACGAATTGTCGTACGGGACGGCGATTCGTTTATTCGCTTGCGCATTCGTTGATGGCCGCGCACATAACACAGTATGTCGAAGTCTACCACGGAGAGGTAAGTGGGGCAGTAAGCGAGGTCACAGGATTATACAAAGGTTGGACATCTGGTTATGTTAACGAGGTTGGGCGAACCTTCGTTCGCCCAACCTCGTTAACTTGGTCTGTTTTCTGTTAGCCAACCGCCCGGCCGGCCATGAACGCCGCGCGGTTGATCTCAGCATAGCGCGCCGGCACGCGGCCCGTGATAACCTCCAGCCACACTTCTGCGGTCAGCGCGGGGGTCGCCAACCCCTCCCGCTCGATCAGCGCGGAGAGCGCGCCGAGCAGCACCACGTTTGCCGCACGCACGTTGCCGAGCCGCTCGGCGATAGCCGCGCCGTCCACGTAGACCGCCTGGCCCGTCGCCTGCGCAACGCCCGCGCGCAGCCGGTCGTCGTCCGGATAGGACTGCCCGCCGGAGGTCACGGTGATGGGCTCGATGGCCTGCAGGTTAACGACCACCAGTGCATCACGGCGGAGCTGGTTCAGGTTGCGCAGTGCCTCCGCCTTCTCGAACGCCAGGTAGACATCCACCTCGCCCGCGCCGACGAGGGGCGAATAGATGACTCGGCCCCAGCGCACGTGGCTGGTCACGCTGCCCCCGCGCTGCGACATGCCGTGCACCTCGGCCTGCTTGGCCTGGTAGCCCGCGGCCAGCCCCACGTTGACCAGGACATCGCTCGCCAGGATAGTGCCCTGGCCGCCGACGCCCGCCAGGAGGAAGTTGATGGTGTCTTTCATGCGACTGCCTCCCGGAACGAAATGGCCTCGCGCGGGCACAACTGCGCGCACACCTCGCAGCCGGTGCAGAGCGCGGCATCGATGAGCGCCTTCGGACGGCCCGTGCGCTCGTCCAGTGCATCGCTCTTGGTCAGCGCGGGACAGCCGATGCGGAAGCAGAGGGTGCAGCCGTTGCACTGGTCCGCATCCACGGCGAGCGGCTGCCAGCGTTTGCGCGCGGTCGGCAGCAGCGCACATTCCTCCCGCGTGATGAGCACGCACGGCTCATCCAGCTTGACGTAACGTTTGAGCGTAGCCTCGATGGCATCCACGTCGTATGCGGGGATCGTGACCACCTGCTGCACGCCCAGCGCGCGCACGACCGCCTCGATATCGACGACCGGCGCCGCCTGCCCCTGAAGCGTGTGGCCCGTGCCCGGGTTCTCCTGGTGGCCGGTCATGCCCGTCACGCGGTTGTCCATGATGATGGTGATGATGGGCGCCTGGTTGTACACCGCATTCACCAGCGCGGGGATGCCCGTGTGGAAGAACGTCGAGTCGCCCAGCACGGCCACCATGCGCTCGGGGCTGCCCGCCTTTGCCGCGCCGTGCGCGACGCCGATGCTGGCGCCCATGCAGCCGCACGAGTGCAGCGCACTGAGCGGCGGGGTCAGGCCAAGGGTGTAACAGCCGATGTCGCCCGCGACGGGCAGCTTGAGCTTGTTCAGCTCGTAGAACGCGCCGCGGTGCGGGCAGCCCGGACACAGCACCGGCGGCCGCGCGGGCAGCGGACCCGTCTCGACTTCGAGCAACGGCACATGGCTGGACGCAGGCAACAGGCCCGCGGAGATCGCGGCCTCGCGGACGGTGCGCGGGTCAAGCTCGCCCACGAGAGGGAAGATGCTCTTGCCCTCGCACGGGATGCCCAGCAGGCGCACCGCCTCCTCGATGAAGGGGTCCAGCTCCTCGATGACGATCAGCCGGTCCACCGACGCGGCGAAGTCGCGGAGCATCCGTTCGGGCAGCGGCCAGGTCATGCCCAGCTTCAGCACGGACGCGGTGGGAAAGACCTCTTTGGCGTATTGGTAGGCGACCCCCGCGGTGATGATGCCGAGGCTGTGGTCGCCCGGCTCGACGCGGTTGCCAGGCCAGTCCTCCGCGGCCGCGGCGATATCCCGGATGCGCTGCTCGATGACGGGGTGGCGGCGCCGCGCGTTGGCGGGGACCATGATGTATTTCGTGGGGTTGCGCGGAAACTTTTTTTCGGATTGAAGATTGTAGATGTGCGAAGCTTCGCTTCGCCAAGATTCCAGATTAGTGAAGTCTGCATCATCGATCTTGAATCTCTCGTCTTCGCTGAGTTCGACCGCGGATGTGGAATGGCAGACGCGCGTGGTCAGGCGCAGGAGCACCGGCGTGTCGAACCGCTCGCTCAGCTCGAACGCGGCGACGGTGAAGTCTTTCGCCTCCTGGCTGTCGCTCGGTTCGAGACAGGGGACGCGCGCAAAGCGCGCGAAAGTGCGGTTGTCCTGCTCATTCTGGCTGGAGTGCATGCCGGGGTCATCGGCGGAGATGATGACCAGCCCGGCCTCCGCGCCGGTCATGGACGCGTACATAAACGCGTCCGCGGCGACGTTCAGGCCGACGTGCTTCATGGCCGCGAATGCACGGCGGCCCATGTAGGCCGCGCCGACGGCCACATCCACGGCGACTTTCTCATTGGTGGCCCACTCTGCGTAGACGTTCGGGAAGCGGGCAAATTCCTCGAGGATCTCGGTGCTGGGGGTGCCAGGATAAGCCGAGGCAACGGCTGCGCCGGCCTCCCACGCGCCCCGCGCCACGGCTTCATTGCCGGAGAGCAATCGGATCAACTTCGACCTCCATGCTGGGATTCAGATGGCAGATTGCCAACAGCATAGCATGGCCGAAGATAGACTGCCATGACGCAGGTCATTCGCCCGGGGGTTCAAGGCGTATTATGCCATGCAGCAGATTGAGGCGCGAAGCTCACGTCAAGCCGCCAAGCACGCAAAGAGATTATCAGCAATGAAGTTCTTGGCGTTCTTTGCGTCTTGGCGTGAGCTATTTCTGGATGATCTCTGGAATTCGGCGTTACAACCCCAGCGCGGCCAGCTCTGCGAAGACACCCCGTGAGCGTTCGGTCAGATCCTGCCAGAGGCGGCGCTGCTCCGCGTCCTCCGCAGCCCCGATATACTTCTCGAAGTGCTGCACAGACTGCTCCATATGAAAGCGCAGGAAGCGCAGTTGCTCCTCGGCCCGCTGCTGCCGCGCCCCCTGCCGCCGGATCCGCTCGTTGGGCATAACAGCGCCGGGCACATCGCCGGCCACCCGTAAGGCGCGTGCCAGCCAGTAGGTAATCTCCTGGCAGTCGTCGGCCACGCGGCGCAGCAGGGTCGCGTACTTCTGCTCCGGCAGCGTCGCGAGATAGCGCCGGGCCATCTCGGTCAGCGCAAGGTGTGCGGAGAGCTCATCGCGCAGCGCGGTGAGGTACCCCCGCGACGGCGCCGCCCGCACCTCAGGCGTCGCCTCTTCATCTGGCGACCCGTCGTCCTCCGGCATCAATCCGCCGTCATCTGCCGTCAACCCCACCAGCAGGTCATCATGCATCCCTTCGGGCAGCGGCACATGCGCAGCGGCCAGCAGGAAGTGTTCGTTCGCGGCCATGTCCTCGCGCACGCCGTCGGGCATGGTCTGAGAGAAGCCGTTCGGGTTGTGCTGTGAACGGTGGCAGTCCCACGCGGCCATCCGCCGGGGCACCCAATCCCCCACGCGCATTGTCACCGCGATATCTTCATCCGGCGTGCCGTAGAAGGGCAACAGTTCGCCGTTCAGCTCTACGCGGAAGTCGGCCAGGCCGGGCGCACGCTCGAAGATGCTCTGCGGGATGGCGCGCGTGTAGAGCCGGGCGACCTCCCACGGTGCGCCTGCCTCGGGGTAGCGCGTCGCGTCCGCGCTGGCGTCGAACGCCTCGCGCACGATCTCCCACAGGGCGAGGTGGTCAGGATGCGGATACAGCCCATGCTCCGGGTGCGTTATGACAACTTGCGGGCGCAGCTCACGGATGATCGCGACGATTCGCCCGACGGCTTCCTGCCGCGGCAGGTTCTTGATGCCGCCGTCCGGCCAGTCCAGCCAGCGCAGCTCCTTGATGCCGATGTGCTGGCACGCGCACTCGAGCTCGTGCGTGCGTACTTCGGCCAGGTTCTCGCGCGTCGCACAGTCGTCGCAGAAGATAGTGGCGACCTCCCCGCGCGATGCGCACACGAGGACCGTATGCACGCCGGCATCGCTGTAATAGCCGAGCGTCGAGCCGACGCCGATTTCGTCATCGGGATGGGCAAAAACGGTCAGGATGGTGAACGATGGCTGAGACATAGATGATTCTTCTCCACACAAAACAAGGGGGCCAGACACATGGCAACCCCTTCCGTGCATCATACCCGGAAGGGGTTGTGAGGGATGTGATTCGTGTTACAGGTAACGGATCTAGCCGACCGCGAACTCGTCCTTTGTTTCCTGCTTGAGCAGATGCCAGATAATCAGCCCGCCGACAATGGTGCCCAGCGGGATGTTGATCAGCCGCAGGAACGCCAGCGCGACGGCGCTGAGCCGGGCCCACTCGCGCAGATTCCACAGGCCCCAACCGATGACGAAATTGGCAATGGTAATCAGCAAGAAGATGCCGCCGCCGATGATGCCGACTACGGCCATCGTGCCGACCGCGATCCAGCCGCCCTCGTCCCCCGAGACAGGCACCACCAGCCCCGTCATCAAGGGAATCGTCACGATCAGGCAGAGACCGATCAGGCTCAGAATGCCGCTGATGAAATGGTAGATTGCAACCAGATTCGTGCCATCCGAGCGCCGGGTCATAAGCTGTCCTCCTTCTTCAGGGGAAATCCTGCCCTGTTGCGGTTTGGAGCCGCTTTGTGGCCCCAAACCCCGTTGCAAAGTTATGGCGCGACCTGTACGAACTGCCCGTCCTTGACCTGGAAAATGTAGATCTGCGCGGCGCGCAGGTCGCCGTTGTCCTGGAACTGCACCTCGCCCAGCGGGGTTTTGACATCGAGCTGGCGGATCGCGCTGGTCACCTGCTGGCCCGTCAGTGTATTGGCCCGCTTGATGCCCTCCGCCAGCACCTGCATCGCGCTGTAGCCGTTGACCGAGTAGGTGTCGGGGTTGCGGTACTCGACGGCCTGGTAGGCCTGCACCCATGCGGCATCGACCGCAGTCTTCGGGCTGGGCGCGAAACCGGTGACGTACATGCCCTCCGCCGCGCCGTCCGCATTGTCGATCGTCGCGGCCAGGAAGCAGCCGTCCGACGCCATGAAGGTCAGTCCGTCCAGCCCCGCGTCGCGCAGGTCCGCGCGCAGGTAGGGACACTCGACCTCGTAGCCGGCGTAATAGATGGCATCCACCTCCGCGCTCTTGATGCGGGCGACCTCGTCGGTGAAGCGGTTCTGCTCGACCCCGACCTGCACCGACAACGGCACCGCGCCGCCCAGCCGGGTGATCTCGTCGGCGACACGGCGGCCCAGGTCGATGCCGTAGGCATCGTCGTTGTAGAGCACCGCGACCTGCTGTGCACCCAGAGTCTTGATCAGGTACTCCGCACCCGCGGTCGCCTGCAGGTCGTTGGCCGCGTTGATGCGGAAGAAGTTCCGATATCCCCGCTGGGTGAGCGCAACTTCCGATGCCGTCGGCGTGATGACGGTCAGGTCAAGGTCCTTGTAGACCTCCATCGCCGCCGCCGTCTGGCCTGAGTTCGGATGCCCGATGACGCCGATGACCCGCTCCCCGCGGCCCACCGCGTCCTTGATCTCCTGGGCAACTGCGACGGCCACCTCGGAATCGGCCTCGTCGTCCAGCGCCACCACCTTGACCTTGTATCCCAGCAGCCCACCGGAGCGGTTGAGCTGCTCGGCCATCAGGCGGACGCCGCCCGCGACAGTCTGGCCGGTGTTCGCCTGGAAGCCCGACAGCGGGCCGGCGACGTAGACCGTCACCTCGCCCTTCGTAGGCGCGGCGGCCCCGCCGCCGGTACAGCCGGCAACCAGGACCGCGGTAATGAGCAACAGGACGAGCAGAACAGAAACCCGTCTCATAGTGTCTCCCTATCTACGCGCAGACTGCTCGCGCTGCGTCCGGCGCGCCTCAGCAGTCGCGTCTTCTTCTTGAGCCGTTGCAGTCGATGTGATGCTTTCAATGGGCGGCAGACCACTGTTGTAGACTTCGTTCAACGAATCGACCAGGTCCTGCAGGGCCATGACCTCCCCGCGGATATCATCGCCCAGCCGCTCGGCCCGATCCGAATCCACGTCCTTGCTGCCGATCAGCAACATCTGCGAATAGACCGTGCCCAGCGCCGCCAGCGAGTGGTCAAGCTGCAGATCCGCGCGCTCCATGCGGCCGTGCAGTTCACGCAAGGCGGCAAGCTGCTGCTGGTTCGAGGCCAGCGTGGTCGTCATCTGCTCGCGCACACGGGGATCGCTCTCCCGATCAAGCCGCCACTTCAGTCGCTCGATGTCTTTCGGCACGTTGGTCAGGTCACGCCGGATGATCTGATCGGTGCGATACTCGTCGATGCGCCGGGCCAGCGCCACCATGTTCGCAATCCAGTCATACACCTGGTTAGTCGTGGTCTTGAGCCGGTCACGCAGCACGCCGCTGCGCTGCTGCTCCACGACGCTCTGGATGCGCTGGCGGTATTCGTCCGCCTCTTTCAGCTTCTCGCGCAGCTTGCGGTCGCGAATGCCGTTCAGGCTATACTTCTCGCGGAACAGCGACTCGACCAGCTTCTCCTGGCCCGCCTTATCCGTCAGGCTGGCGGCGACGATCGCGGCCTCGCCCGCGAAACCGAAGATGGGCCACGCGAACCAGGGAATCATCGGCACCAGGTCCGGCATGATCGCGGTTGCCAGGATGGTCGCGCCGATCATCAGCGCGCTGGGCAGATTGAAAAAGGCGTTCTTGATCAGCGCCTTGCCGACCTGCTGTTCAATACGATCGCGCGTAGATTGCTCAGGCATCAGAAGTAGCTCGACAAAATCTTGTACAGCTCTCGGATCGTCTCGGTGTTGCCCTCGCGCACCTCACCGCCGCTCGCCTCGGCCAGCGTCTCGAGGACGTTGTAGTCCGCGTCGCGGCCGTAGGCGATGCAGAAGATGAAGACGGGCAGCGTCTCATTGCCCTGCCGGATTTCCGCGGCCAGCTCGCGCAGGCCCACGGCCGACGCGTTCTCCCGCCCGTCGGTCATCGCCACAATCGCGTTGATGCGCTCGGGGTCGGCCTGCCGCTGCAGGCGCACGTACGCGGCGCGCACCGCATCCAGCAGGGCCGTATTGCCGTTCGCCTGCAGGCTGTCCACCGTGGCGTTGAGCTCGGCCCGGTTGTTGTCCAGCAGGTCCAGCTCAACGATGTTGGCGACGCCGGTGTTGAACTCCACCAGGCCCACGCGCTCCTGCCCGGTCGGAATCTGCAGGAGGAAGGTACGCAAGGCCTCCTGCGCATTTGCCAGCTTCTCGCCCTCCATCGAGCCGGAGGTGTCCACGACCAGGATGACGTTGGTCTTGCGCTTGGTCAACGCCCAGACATTCTGTACGACCTGGACCACATCCGGCGCGGGCAGTTGCAGCGTCGTCTCCGGCTGGCGCGGGTCCACGCCGTTCGCCGCGGTGAGCGGTGAGTCTGCGCTGTCCAGCGGGATGTTCAGGTCCGCGGGCCGGTAGCCCGCGGCCAGCACCGCGGCCTGGCTCTCCGGCTGCGCGAGGAATTCGCGGAAGGCCTGGAAGGTGCGCCGCTGATTGGCCGTCAGATTCGCAGACTCGATCAGCGCGAGCGGATGATCCGCCCACAGCGTCCCTTCGGCGGGATAGATGGCGACCAACCGCGCCGGCGGCTGGCCGAACACGCCCATGTTGAAGGCGGCCACAAGCTGCTCGGACACGACGAAGGCATCCAGCGTCTGCGGCCCGTCACGCATGACCCGTTCGATGACGGCCAGCTCGGCCTCGCCGTAGAACTTGACCGTCTGCTCGATCGCAGTGACGAAATCGATGGTCTTCTGGTCCTGCACCATCTCGTTGGTCAGCCCGCGCTGCACGCCCGCGCCCGCATAGAACTCGGCCAGCGTTGCCAGCAGCCCGCTGGCATATGCGGTGCTGGGATGGCTCCAGCGGAAATTGGCGTCCTGCTGCGCACGCGTCTGGAGCGTCTGCCAGCCGACCGCCTGCTCGGGCCAGCCCAGCGAGCGCGCGACGTCCTCCCATGCGGCAATGACGATGGGACTGATGGCATAGCGCACGGACTCACCCGTCAGGCGCGGGGCAATCGTGCCCGGCTCCTGCCCGGCAGGGTAGTTCTCGGCCCAACGCCGGTTGAGCTGGTCGAGCCACAGGGACGAATCCGGCGTGAGCGCCTGGAAGGTCTGCTCCCCGGCCAGCGCCTGGTTGACCATCTCCTCCGGCGTCAGCTCCACCAGGCCGATCTCCATGACCTGGCGGTCGGTGGTGCGCTGCCCCTCCGCGTTGAACGCGTCGACCAACTGGCGCATCAGCGCGGCCTTCTCCGGAGAGTAGGCGATGGTCAGCGCGGCGCTGCGGGGATCGACGGTCGTCGTCGTTGCGATGCCTGCCTGTTGGGTCCGGCTATTGTTCAGCACAGCCGTGAACAGCATTGCCATGACGACGCAGACAACCAGGGCGAGCAGCGCGACAAAGACGATGATCGTGCTGGCACGCGGTCCTGTCGGTTGGCGGGTCATCCCAAACTCCTTGCCTCACTTGCCGACGTTCAGATCAAACCAACGCAACAGGGCCAGCAGCACATCGCGGCTGGGCGAGGCCATGCGCGTCGTGCGCGGGACCACCGCCTCAACGCCCTGGCTCTGCCACTGGCTGAACAGGGTATCGCCCTCGGTCACGCTGACCGCGCTGTTCGCAGGCCGAAGCCCCTGCTCGACGGCCAGCTTCTGCTGCTCGTCTCCCAACAGGTATTGCTGGAATTGCAGGGCGGCATTCTTTTCCGCCGCGGTCGTCTCCGGCCCGACCCAGATGCTGTACGGGAAGTCGAACCAGGTCACGTACTTGGGATAGCGGATGACAAGCGGGTCGGCCCAACGGGTGCGGATGCCCTCCATGCTGTTGAGCAGGTCGCTCTCCAGCAGTTGCCCGCCGTCGCCCGCGGAGTAGCCGAACAAGGCGAAGTCCTCAGCCGTGTACGCGCTCGCGCCGCTGACATCGGTCAAGGCGCCCATCAGCTCCTTGAGCCACTGCTGGAACTGCGGGTCGGTGACATCGGCCACGGAGATGTTGGTGCGGTCGTAATACTCGCCTGCGGCCGCGATCATCGCGGCCAGCCCGCCGACGTTCCGCTGCGGATTGGGCACGACCAGCTTGAAGAAGCCCCAGCCCGGCTCGCCGCCCAGTTCCGGCCAGCCGCCCGCGGCAATGGCCGCATCGTGGATGGTCTGCCAGTTGATGTCGCCGTACTTCGCGGTCAACACATCCGCGCGGCTCTGGTAGATGCCCCAGACGAACAGCGAGATAGCGATGGGGCGGGCGCGGTATTCGCCGTCAGTCAGGAACACGTCGCGGCCGATGCGCTCCTTGTACGCGGCATTCGCCAGCTCCACCAGGTAGCGGCTGTCAGGAATCCAGACGGTCGGGAAGTTGGTCTGCAGCCGTTCCAGCTCATCGGCGGAGAGCTCGTCGCGCGTGCGGCTGCCGAGGCTGCCATACTCGTCGCGGTCGAACTTGCCGAGCGCGGTCAGGCCGTCCATTGCGATGACCTGCACCTCGACCGGCTGGCCGTCCTGCGTGAAGTCAGCCTCGTTGAAAGCGCGTGCGGCCTCCCGCACCCACGGCTCGACCGGCAGGGCGGTCAGCACACGCACCTGGACCGGCCCGCGTTGCGTGGCGACGAGCGGGCCGGGACCGGCGGCGGTCGCCGGCTCGTACTGCTGCCAGGCCAGCACGCCGCCCACGCCGAGGAGCGCAAAGCCGATCACCAGGAAGAACACGGCCTGAGCCCGCCGCCCGCCGCGCGCGGCAAAGAGAATGATCGCGACGATGATGGCGATCACGCCACCGGCCAACGTGCCAATCACAGGTGCGAGGGACATATGCGCTCCTTACAGCCCCAAACGTGCCTTGCGTGCCTCTAGCTGTGCCTCTAACTCTTTACGTTTGAGCACTTCGGGGGTTTCGCCGTGGGCCAGCCCGCGCTGCTCCAGCATCGCGATCTGCGCCTCGGCCTCGGCCAGCCGGCCGCGGATGGCATCCACGACCCGCGCCACATCCGGGTCCCCGGTCCCGCTGAGGTCTTCGAGCGACTGCATCGCTTCCGCGGTGTGCTGCTTGGCCCGCGCCAGCCCGACCAGCCCCTCGACCTCCGGCTCTGAGCGCACCAGGGCCTCGATGCGCGCATCGAGCTGGGCCTTCGTCTCGGTCAGCCGCGTGTACTCCGCTTCCAGGTTCTCCAGCCGCTCGGACTGCCGCGCGGCCGCCAGGCGACTCTGGTTCAGGCGCTCCTGCGCGGCCAGCGCGTCGCTCTCCAGGTTCTCGCGCAGGAGGCGGTCGACTTCAAGGTCCTGCTGGACGACCAGCGCCTGTTGCTCATCGCTGCGCCGGCGCA